>CADANT010000004.1:25483-87407 GCA_902789345.1 uncultured Ruminococcus sp. | reverse complement strand
TTCGGTACTCATACATATCCACCGCCTTTAAGGCACTGTCAACACGGCGTCTTATTTCCTGCGGAGGCACTCCTAAATTTTCAGGGCCAAAGGCAATGTCCTCTTCAACCACCGTAGCCACAAGCTGGTTGTCGGGGTTTTGCAGTACAAGCCCTACCCTGCTGCGAATTTCATATATATCGTCCTCTGTTTCAGCGGTAATACCGTCTATAGTAACCGTACCGCTTTGCGGTGACAGCAGCACATTAAACAGCTTTGCCATAGTGGACTTGCCGCAGCCGTTGTGCCCCAACAGTGCTACAAACTCGCCCTCTTGCACTGACAAAGAGATATTGTTAAGCACCTTGTTGTCATCATAGGAAAAAGAAACATTGTCAACCTTTATAAATTCGCCCATTGAAAACCTCTCTTAACAAAACAAAATTGTTACAAGAATTTATTACTTTCTTTGCCAAATGGCTGTAGAACCGCAAGGCAAAACAAGACCGCTGTTTGTAACTCTTAAACCGATTTCGTCTGCACTTACTCTGCCGCCAAACTTAGGCACAAGCACAACTCCCAGTAAATATTCCATAACCGCCGGCGACAAGCCTGTAGTGTAGGAATTAAGCACAAAAAAGTCCGGGTGCTTTGAAAGCACCGTAGAGCAAAGCTCCACCAGTGAATAAAGCTGTTCCTCCAGCTTCCAAACCTCGCCGTTTGGTCCTCTGCCATATGACGGTGGGTCCATTATTATGCCGTCATATTTATTGCCACGCCTTTGCTCACGCTGAACAAATTTAATACAGTCATCTACAAGCCAGCGTACAGGCTTGCCCGAAAGTCCCGACACCTGTGCGTTTTCCTTAGCCCACTGCACCATTCCCTTAGAAGCGTCTACATGGCACACCCGAGCACCTGCGTTTAAACAAGCCAAGGTTGCACCGCCGGTATAAGCAAACAAATTAAGAACATTCATTTCTTTTTTTGAGTTTCTTATAATCCCGTCAACATAATCCCAGTTAGTAGCCTGCTCCGGAAATACGCCTGTGTGCTTAAAGCCCATAGGCTTAATCTGAAAGGAAATATCCTTGTTTTTAATTTTCCAAACATCAGGAATTTTCTTATAAACCTGCCACTTTCCTCCGCCGGAGGAAGACCTGTGGTAGCGTGCGTGCGCCTGCTTCCACAAATAATGCTCCTTTGGTGTGTTCCATATAATCTGTGGGTCGGGTCTTATTAATATAATGTCACCCCACCTTTCCAGTCGTTCACCGCAGGATGCGTCTATAAGCTCATAGTCCTCCCAGTTTGCAACTCGCAAGGGTACCCCTCCTTAAAAATACTAAGTTTTATAAAATCTTTATTATCCCAGTTTATTCTTAACTATTTCAGCTGTTTCATTTGCAAGCTTTTCAATTTCGCTGTAGTCGGAGCCTTCCAGCATTACTCTTACCAACGGCTCTGTACCCGACTCTCTTACAATAATTCTTCCGTGGCCTTCAAGCTGTGCGGCTACCTGTGCAACCTTAGCCTGAACATCACTGTCTTCGTTTACCTCGCCCTTACCCTCAGGTGAAATCTTAACATTTACCATAACCTGCGGGAAGCGCTTCATAACCTTTGCAATTTCAGAAAGCTTGCTGTTTTTTCTCTTCATTAGGCTTAAAAGCTGTGCCGCTGTTGTTTGACCGTCACCGGTTGTACAGTAATCCAAGAAAATAACATGACCGCTTTGCTCTCCGCCTATTACATAGCCGTTAGCCACCATAGACTCCAAAACATATCTATCGCCTACCTTCGTAGCCTCAAAGTTAATGTCGTTTTCCTCACAGAATTTGTTAAAGCCCATGTTTGTAAGCACTGTACCTACAGCAGTATTGTTCTTTAGCAAGCCTCTTTCTTTCAGGTCTTTTGCACATATTGCAATAATAAAGTCGCCGTCTACAAGCTCGCCGTTTTCGTCTACAGCCAAGCACCTGTCGGCGTCACCGTCAAAAGCAATACCGCAATCAAGACCGTTAGCCTTTACATATTCGGCCAAAGCGTCTATATGTGTAGAGCCGCATTCTTTGTTAATATTTACACCGTTAGGCTCAAAATGTGTCATATGGCACTCAACACCCAACGACTCAAAAATATCCTTTGCTGTACGAGAAGACGAGCCGTTAGAGCAGTCAAAGGCTACCCTTAAGCCCTGAGGTTTTTCCGGTACAGTAGAAATAACATGGTTTATGTACTCCTTTACACCTTCGTTTGAAACCGTAACCTTGCCTATTTTATCCATTTGTGCAAAAGCATACGGCTTTGCATTGTCAAGAACTATAGCCTCAATTTCCTCTTCAAGAGTGTCCGGCAGTTTAAAGCCTGTGCCGCTGAATATCTTTATACCGTTAAACTCATATGGGTTATGAGAAGCCGAAATCATAATACCTGCGTCAGCATTGTATTTCTTTACAAGCAGTGCAACAGCCGGTGTAGGAACAACACCAAGTGTAATAACATCTGCACCTACGGAGCACAAGCCCGAAACAATAGCACCCTCCAGCATATCTGAGCTTAGGCGTGTATCTTTACCGATAATTACAACCGGCTTTTTGTCGCTTTGCTCTGTAAGCACCATAGCGGCCGCTCTGCCTATATTCATTGCAAGCTCACATGTAAGCTCCTTGTTAGCTACACCCCTTGCACCGTCAGTTCCAAATAATCTTCCCATTAAATTATCCTCCAAATTAGTAATTAATATGTTAATTCACAAAAGTATTTATTATCTCATTTAATTAAAACAGGGTTTGCTGAACACCCTTGTCGCCGTTTGGCATACTGTAGCCCAAATGCCTGCAAGCCGCCTCTGTTACACAGCGCCCCCTAGGTGTACGGTTAATAAAGCCAATTTGCATTAGATACGGTTCGTAAACATCTTCAATAGTTACCGCTTCTTCGCCGATAGTAGCCGCCAAGGTTTCCACCCCTACAGGTCCGCCCTTGTAGTACTTAATCATAGTTTCAAGCATACGCCTGTCGTTAGAGTCAAGCCCCAGCTCGTCAACCTCCATTTTTTCCAAAGCTATCCTGGCTGTTTCGCAGGTAATTACCCCGTCACTCATAACCTGTGCATAGTCACGCACACGCTTTAAGAACCTGTTTGCAATTCTCGGCGTACCTCTTGAGCGTGACGCAATTTCCAAAGCACCGTCGTTGTCAATAGGCATATTTAAAATGCCGGCACTTCTGGTTACAATTTTGCCCAGCTCCTCCGGTGTATATAACTCAAGCCTTAGCACAACCCCAAACCTGTCACGAAGTGGTGCGGAAATTTGCCCTGCCCTGGTAGTAGCACCTACCAAAGTAAACTTCGGCAGCGGCAGATGATACGAAGCCGCCATTTGTCCCTTGCCTGTTATAATATCAATGGCAAAGTCCTCCATAGCAGAATAAAGTATTTCTTCCACCTGTCTGTTTAGTCTGTGAATTTCATCAATAAACAAAACATCGCCGTCATTTAGGTTAGTAAGCAGCGCCGCCAAGTCGCCGGGCTTTTCAATAGCCGGGCCTGATGTTATACGCAGACTTACCCCCATTTCATTTGCAATAATACCGGCAAGTGTAGTCTTGCCCAGTCCCGGCGGCCCGTACAGCAAAACATGGTCAAGTGTTTCGTGCCTTTGAATAGCGGCCTGAATATATATCGAAAGATTCTCCTTAACCTTTTCCTGACCGATATATTCATCAAGATTTTTAGGCCTTAAAGGATTTTCCTTGTCGCCAAATTCATCAGGAAGCTCCTCCGGGTCAACTATTCTGTTTTCAAAGTCAATATCATCAAAATCCATAGCTACTCTCCGTTATCTTCTTCCCATTTCTCTTAAAACACCGCTTATAAGCTTTTCAACAGGCAATCCACCGTCCATTTTAGTTAAAAGCGGCATAACCTCCTGTGTGGAGTATCCCAATACGCCCAAAGCCTCCGCCGCCTTTGCAATATTTCCTCCGGCAAGCACTCCTGCACTCTGGCTGTCACTGCTAAATTCGGCAGACGGTAACGAGCTGTCAAACGCCTTTATTTTATCTCTTAGGTCAAGTATTATACGCTCTGCCTTTTTCTTGCCTACACCATTTGCCTTAGAAATTGCACCTGTGTCCGACGATGCTACAGCCATAACAAACTGTTCTACACTCAATACAGACAGCACAGCCAATGCCATTTTTGCGCCTACACCGCTGACAGTAATAAGCAGTTCAAAGCATTCAAGCTCGTTTAGTGTACTAAAGCCGTACAGCTCCATTGCGTCCTCACGCACAACCAAATGTGTATAAAGGGTAGCCTGGCTGTTTATGTCCGGTAGTTTATTTTGTGTAGTTGACGAGGTATAGCACCTGTAACCTACACCGCCGCACTCTATCACCACAAAATTTTGAGCCTTGTGTATTAACTTTCCTCTTACACTGTAAAACATTAGCTGTATCTTCCTTTTGTAATTATCTTTCTTAGGGCAGTGCCTCTTGCCTGTATATGGCACAGTGCTATAGCCAGTGCGTCTGCCGTATCGTCCGGCTTTGGTACGCTTTCCAGCGCCAACAGCCTGCGTGTCATTTCCATTACCTGTGGCTTTTTCGCTTTGCCGTAGCCCGTAACAACCGTCTTAACCTGCAAGGGCGTATACTCAAAAATAGGCACACCCTGCTGTTGTGCCGCAAGCAGAATCACTCCCCTTGCCTGTGCAACATTTATTGCGGTTTTTTGGTTATTTTGAAAGTACAGCTTCTCCACAGCCATTGCGTCAGGCTTACACTTTTCAATAAGCCTTGTCATATTGTTATATATATAACCCAGTCTGTCGTTAAAATTACTGTTGGCGTCGGTAGTAATTGCACCAAACCCCAAGGGTCTGTATATATTTCCGGCGTAATTTACCACACCCCAGCCAACAATAGCATATCCGGGGTCTATACCAAGCACAACCATATTACCTCCAACAGCAAGTAAACGCAGTTTATCTATTTTTATCCATTCTAAGTGCTAATTATAACATATACCCATAATTTAAACAAGCGTTTGCACAAAGTAATTAAACAGCGATTTTTCAACGCTTTTATCCTAAAAAAGCAATACCTGTGGGCTTATAAAATAAGGCTCTTTGTCAATAGTTGGGTAAAACCGCACCATATATAAATTCCGCATTAAACGCAAACAGAGCAGTAGCAAAAGCTACTGCTCTGTTTTGGCGCGGAAGAAGGGATTTGAACCCTTGCGCCGGTTACCCGACCTACTCCCTTAGCAGGGGAGCCTCTTCACCACTTGAGTACTTCCGCATTGGTGAATTAACTGTAAAATAAATGTGGCGGAGAGGAAGGGATTCGAACCCTTGGTCCCTTGCGGGATCACTAGTTTTCAAGACTAGCTCCTTAAACCACTCGGACACCTCTCCGTGCAACGATAGTTATTCTATCACAGGTATATTCATTTGTCAACAGTTTTTTTCAATTTTTTTTAAAATCACTTCAACCTGCAACTTGCTCTTATATACTCAGCACCGCAGTGGGGTTTAAAGCTAAATAAATTTACTATGTCAGAATTTTTTTAGTAAAATGTTGACCTTTCCTGCCAAATATGTAAAAATATAAGTGATGTCAGGGCTTTATTATAACCTGATAATTATATTATATAAAAAGGAGATGCTTATATGGCTGAAATAAAAGGCTATAAAGGATTAAGATTTAACTGCGAAAAAGCAGGAAAAATAGAAGAGCTTGTTTGCCCGCCTTATGACATTATAAGTGACCAACAGCGTGAAGAATACATTAAAACCAACCCACACAACATAATTCGTTTAGAGCTGCCAAAGGGTGACGACAAATACAACAAGGCGGCAGAAATACTAAATGATTGGCTGGAAAAGGGTATACTTGTAAAAGAAGACAAGCCTGCAATATACATATATGAAGAGGAATTTACCGCATACGGTGAAAGAAAGACAATTAAAGGAATAATTTGCCGTGTTAAGCTTGAAGAATTCAGCAAAGGCATTATTCTTCCACACGAATTTACCCTTTCAAAGGCTAAAGAAGACAGACTAAACCTTATGAAGGCTACTAACTGTAACTTCAGCCAAATTTATTCACTGTATATGGACGGCGGAAAAAACACCCTTGGCAAAATTGACAGCCTTTCAAAGTCTGAACCTGACATACAACTACAGGACAACGACAATGTTACACACAGAATGTGGATAATAAAGGACGAAAAAGCAATAGCTGATATTTGCAACGATTTTGCCGACAGAAAGCTGTATATTGCAGACGGACACCACCGCTACGAAACAGCTCTTAATTACAGAAATTATTTAAGAGAGCAGGGCTTGGCAAAAGAAGGCGACGCCTGCGACTACCAAATGATGACGCTGGTGGATATGGAGCACCCCGGTCTGGTAGTATTCCCGACACACCGCTTGGTAAGAAATCTTGATAGCTTTAACGCCGAAAAGGTTATAGACGGCTGCAAAGAATATTTTGATGTTACAGAACACAGCGATGTAAATACTATAGAGAACACCCTAATGGAGCTGTACAACCGGGGCGAAAAGGCATATGCCTTTTACTGCGGCGGCAACAGCTACAAGCTGCTTGTGCTAAAGGATACCAACATTATTAAAAAACTTCTTCCAAACGCAAGCGCAGCTACACAGCAGTTGGATGTAACCATACTGCATACGCTTATTCTTGAAAAAATATTTGGAATAGACGCTGAAAATATGGCAAAGCAAATAAACCTAACATACACAAAAATATTTGACGAGGCTATTTCATCTGTACAGCAGGGTGAATCCCAATGTGCCTTTATTCTTAACCCTACAAGAGTTTCAGAGATAAGAGAAGTAGCATCAAACGGCGAGAAAATGCCGCAAAAGTCCACATATTTCTACCCAAAGATGATAACAGGACTTGTAATGAATCAGCTGGAGGATTAATAAACGCTCAAATTCTTTTAGGCTTACAGCTTTTCTCAAAAAAGCGTTGTAGGTTTCCCCTATAAACTCACATAAACACAAATACGGGTATGCAGTTACTGTAAAGGTTACTGCATACCCGTTTAAATCTCCGTAAGAACTCCCCTATTCCCCGTTGATACATTAATAACCGACAGTAGCTACAAGCAGCTCTGCCACAGCCTATTACATAGAGCATTAATTATCGGCAAAATAAAAATGGAAGTGTTAAAAGTAAAAAAACTTACCTGCTAAACACATAAGCATTTAACAGGTAAGTTTGGCGCGCTGGAAGGGACTCGAACCCCCGACCTACTGGTTCGTAGCCAGTCACTCTATCCAGCTGAGCTACCAGCGCACAGTGCGTTTTTTGACTGCTAGAGTATAATAACACACTACAAAGGAAAAATCAAGTCTTTTTTCAAACTTTTAAATTTATTTTTGAAAAATATTCCGGACATTTTCCAATTCATAGCCCTATCATACAGAAACACCCCAAAGCACAAAAGCTTTGGAGTGTTAAAAACTGCCAAAAGAGCCACAACCCTTTTATATTACAAATAAGATATGTACTGTAAAACCCAAATCAGCACAAAACAGCTACAACCAAAAGCATTTATTAATCAAGGCTTTTGGTTTCTTCTTGGGCGACGAACAGAAACATCTGAGTTTCTTTTTAGGTCAGACATTTTTTCCTCACTGGTTTGTTTAAACTTTGACATAAGGTCCTCAAAGCTTGCGTTTTCATTTCTCTTTGAGCTTTGCCACTCAAAATTACCCGGGCTTGTTACTGCAGCACTGCTCTGCCTTGGCTTGTTGTCATAGCGTCTGCCGCCCTTGTACTGGTGAGAGCCGTTGCCTCTGCCGTTAAAGTCACGGTGTTCACGCTTTTCGCCTCGTTCTTGTCTTTCACCCTTGCCATAGTTATCCATTGCCTTTTTTATAGACAACGCTATTTTATTGTTTTCACCAATAGAAATAACCTTTACCTTTACAGTTTGACCCTCCTGCAAAAAATCGGTAATCTTGTTTACATAGGTTGGCGCAACTTCAGAAATGTGTACCATACCGGATTTACCGTCAGGTAAATCCACAAATGCTCCAAAATTTGTAATACCTGTTACTTTGCCTTCTAGAATGTTTCCGACTTCAATTGCCATTAAAGTATAATCCCCCTAAGATTAATTATATAAATTAAACTACTAATGCCGCAGCATTGATGTTAATCTCCTGATACATTAATAAAAATTCTTTCGTTGTTATAAGCATAGTCAAGCTCATCTCTTGCTGACTTTTCAATATAAGCGGTGTTGTCGTTGTCGCTTGAATTTAATACATTATTTATTTCGTTATTTCTAACCTCTTCAATAACTATCTGACTTTTAATGCTGTCAAGCTCAGATTTCTTTTCACCAATGCTTACCTGCTGTGATACAAGTGTAATGACTGAATAAATAACCACTAACAGCAAAAATACACCTAAAAAAATGTCTAATTTATTCTTTGCAAAAAATTTAGAAGCCGATTCCTTACTGCTTTTCTTTCTGCTTGAACCTTTCTTTACTTCCTTTAATTGCATAATGCTACCTCTTAAATATTTTACGATTAAAATTACTTACATTTTTTATTATTATACAATAAATTTTGCGGCTCTTGCAAGGTGTTTTATCAGTTTTCTTAAATAATGGTATTTTAACCAGTATAAGATCCCCGGCTTTACACATTATTGTAACAATTAGCATAAAGCACCTTTTAAACACTGCTGATATTTTTGCAAGCACAAAAGCCATAACATAAAACAGCTTGCCGCTTAACCTGCCTACAGTAAGCCTAAACACCACAAAACCGCCAAGCTCACCTGCAAGCATAAAAAACCTTACATCTCCCTTATTATAGCACAGGGCAAAGAAGAATGTAACAAAAGCGGCTAAAATCATAAAAACAATATCCTGAACAATTACCTCTGCCTTGCCGTTAAAGCCCATATATCTTAAAAATCTAAAGGGCTCGTTTATAATGCCGATAATAACGCCTGTAATTATTGAGAAAAAGAGAATATAGAGCTGCTGTGAGATAAATAGCTCCATATCTGCCTACCTAAACAGCTTTCCGAACAAACCGTTGCTTTGCTTGTTCTGGGTATACACAACCGCCTCAATGTTACCGTCAATATCAACCTCATTTGTATCTAAAGAGAGCTTATTAATATGCAGTTTACTGCCACGCAAATTTATTTCTCCGTAATCCGTATACAGCACAACAGCCTGCTCGTCAAAACTGCCCATGTCCCGTACACCTGTAAATGATATTGACGCTCTGTTCTCTATAATAACGCTATGGGGAATTTTCGGCCTCTGATTTTGCTTTTCCTGCTGCATATATATACCTCCAAACAATTATAGTAAGTTATATGCTTTCGGAAAAATAAATATGAAAATTATTCTATCACCTTGTACATAAGCGGGGCATCCTCTTTTTTAGCGTACTCGTTTATTTGCAAAACCTCCGCTTTAAAAGGCTTGCTGCCCAGCTGAATTTCAAGAATATCGCCTGTTTTTACAGCGTATGAAGCACGCTGGGGTTTTCCGTTTACCAATACACGGTCGGCATCGCACGCCTCATTGGCAACAGTTCTTCTTTTTATAATTCTGGAAACCTTTAAAAATTTGTCTAATCTCATTTCATTACTCCCAACAATATTATACATCTTATTATTTAAATAGCCGACTTCCATACGAAAGTCGGCCCGGCATAATAATCAATTACTTATTTACAGCTTCCTTAAACTTGCTGCCTGCCTTAAACGCAGGAACCTTTGAAGCAGGAATTGTAATCTTTGTGTTTGATCTAGGATCAACGCCTGTTCTCTCGTTACGCTGGCGCTGTTCAAATGTACCAAATCCAACAAGCTGAATCTTGTCGCCCTCAGCTACTGCTGAAACAATAGTATCAAGAATAGCTGCTACTGCCTTCTCTGCGTCTTTCTTAGAAAGCTCGCTCTTTTCTGCAACTTTTGCAATAAGTTCTGTTTTGTTCATAACTAATCCTCCGTAGTTTTATGATTTTCATTAGCTTTAGCTTGCTCCCAAAGATTGTTCATATCTTCAAGAGAAGTTTCTTCCAATTTTATATTTAATTCATTAGCAAGCTTTTCCATTCTTGAAAAACGAGAAATGAATTTTTCACAAGCATTATACAAGCTTTTTTCAGCGTCTGTATTAATAAACCTTGCAACATTTACTGCCGAGAACAGCACATCACCAAGTTCTTCTTCCTTGTGCTGTTGGTCATTTTGTGACACAGCCTCCTGAAGCTCTGCAACCTCTTCCTTTAGTTTAGAAATTGCACCGTCAACATCTTCCCAGTCAAAGCCTACCTTTGCAGCCTTCTGCTGTATTTTTTGGCTTCTCATTAACGACGGCAGCGCTTTTGAAATGCTCTGCAAAACCTCTGTTTGTGATTTTTGCGACTTGGTCTGCATCTTTATGTTGTCCCAGTTTTTCAAAACCTGCTCTGTAGTGTCGGCAGTAACATTAGAAAACACATGAGGGTGTCTTATAATCATTTTTTTACAAACACCGTCGGCAACATCGTCAATATTAAATGAATTCTTCTCGGTTTCAATTTCAGCGTGGAATACCACCTGTAACAGTACATCACCCAGCTCTTCTTTTAAAAGCTCGGTATCATCATTATCAATTGCCTCTACAACCTCATAGGTTTCTTCTATAAAATCTCTGCGAATAGAATGATGATCCTGTTCCATATCCCACGGACATCCACCGGGTGCTCTAAGTATTTTAACAATTTCCACTAAATCATAAACATTATAGTGTTCTTTACGAATAAAATCCATTTAATTCTTCTCCTGACAAACTTTACAAGCTGCTTCTATATATTCTACCCTAAAAGCTTATATTTTGCAAGTAGTTTTCCTATTTTATTTCCACCCGGAATATTTTCTAAGTCCTCAGCCGTAACAGCCTTAAACAGCAGCAACGCCAGTACATACACTACTACGGCAACCACAAGCGACGGTATAACGGTAAGTCTGCCCGGCGCCATAATATAGGTATTAACCACATAGTTGCATCCATATGCGGCAACACCGCAGCATACAGCGGCAAACAGCGGTTTAAGCAATATAGTCTTAAAGTCCGGCACAACCTTTGTGTCCTTGGCTATAAAATATATTCCTACAACCGATACAAACATATACGCAACCAAAGAGCCTACTGCGGCACCCTGTATGTTTACCTCCGGAATACCAACCAAAGTATAGTTTATTACTATTTTTACAAGCATACCTACTGTATACAGTTTAAGTGGCATATCAACTCTGCCAATAGCCTGCAGCATACTGCAAATTGGGGTGCTTGTTGCTATAAATATACTGGATATACCCATTACCCTCAATACCTGTGCGGCAATAGTAACCTCTACCCTGACGCCATACAGCAGAGTAAGCAACGGCTCTGCAAGAACGGTTAGGCCTATGCCTGCCGGCAATGTAACCAACAGGGTAACTTTTAATATAGTATTTATGTTACTTCTTATTTGCTTTTTATCCTTTACAGTCCATGCGGCAGTAAGCGACGGCATTGCACTTTGACCAAAAACCTGTGTTACAGCTGTAACCAGCATTAAAAATGTTAGAGCATAGCCATAGCAGCCAAACAAAAATGTTTGTATATTGTAGTGACCGTTTACATCTACGCTAAAGGTGGCAGGGTCTAAAAAGCTGTATATGCTTTGCAGAACATCACCCTTGCCGCTTTCCATAATGCTTACAATTCTGTTTTGTACAAGTATTGAGTCTATAGTGCTGGCAATGCTCATTACAAAAGAGCCTAAGCCAATAGGAATAGCTGTAAGTGCAAGTCTTTTAAACAGAGCCTTACCCGACTGAGCGTCAGGAGATTCGGCAAGCTGTTTTTTGGTGATACCGCCCTTTGTAAATTTATATTTAAGCATTAAATACAAAAATCCACAAAATGAACCAACCGAAACACCAATAAATGCGGCCGACACTGTAAAGGCAGCCAATGTATTTTTATATGCCGCAGTATCTGCCATAACCATACCAAACAAAGTACCGCTGCTTGCATACTCTGTTGTACCCATATAGTTTACAATATATGCAAGAGCCAGGCCTACCAAAAGCTTGCCTGAAACCTCTATTATTTCAGATACGGCCGTAGGCACCATATACCGCATACCCTCAAAGTATCCACGGTAAATTGACATAAGACAGCCAAAAAATACTATAGGGGCCAGCGCAATTACAGGCAGCTGTATAGAATTATTGTCTATCATTTTGCCATATACTCCGCTTAGCGCAACCATAAGCAGGAAGCAGGCAAGTCCTGTTATAACAAAAAACGGTATAGAAATTTTGTGGAGCTTCCGTACATCCTTATACCTGTGCTTTGAAACATATTCAGAAACCATTCGTGAAAGAGCTATAGGAAAGCCTGCCGAAGCAACTGTAAAAATAACATTATAAAGCTCATAGGCACTGTTAAACAAACCGTTGCCTACACCGTCAACAACATTTGCAAACAGAACCTTAAACAAAGCACCTATAATCTTAACTACAACTATGCTTATAGTCAAAATCATAGCTCCCTTTAAAAAGGATTGGTGCTCTATGCCCTTTTCAGTATCCTCTTCTTCTTTTTTATTTTCCTCTTTGTTATGCTTAACAATTTTATTTACCTTTGCAGCTGTACCGCTGCTTGTGGAAAAATGACGCACATATTGATTAATGTCAATATACTCATCATCGTCAATTTCAGAATAATTGGAGCTTTTTTTATAAGTATTGCTTTTACCTGAGCTGTTATTACTGTGCTCATATGAATTTTCATTATTATCAAACCGGCTGGACACCAGGTCACCGTCCTTTACAGAAAGTTTGGCGGGATATAACCCGCCAAGCTAATGTTTTTATAATATTTTGTACTGCTGTTGCAGCACCAAAAGAGCAATTATTCCTCTTTATCTGTACTGTCGCTTTCAACAGCTTCTTCATCCTGAACGTCGTCAGCATCGTCAGCCTTGTCTGCTTCAGTATCGCTTTCGCTTACAGCCTCACAGGTAACATCGTCAACAGATGAAGCAGCAGCTACTGTAACATCTTCACATTCGTCACTGTTTTCCTGCTGAGCTTCAGTCTCTGTTTTTTCTTCCTTTTCTTCTGTCAGCTTTTCTCCGCATTTACTGCAGTATACAGCATCCTTCTCGTTTTCTGCCTTGCATGCACTACAAACCACTTTATTTTTAGCCGCAGTAATCATTTCCTTTGTAATCTGCAAATTTTCCTCAAGCTCGGTAACATCGTCAACCATTTTTTGCAGAATTTCGTTGTCAACATTTCCAGACTTTGTACAGCGGTAAACATAGTCGCCCAGCTCCTGCTTTTTCTTGTTAATGTCACTTTTTATGCCTGCCTCGGAATACTTTAGCTTTGTGTATTCCTTAATTTGACCTGCCTTTTCGCCTACAGTGGTTGCGGCAGATTTTGCATTTACAATAATATCATCAATAATACTCATAAAAGACATCTCCTTATATATTTTTAAAGTAATTATATCACCCGTCTACATAATAATCAATTACCATTTTGTTAATTAATGCTATAAAAAACTGTGAAATTTTACTTATTATAAAAGTCAGATATTTCTTCTTTACGCCTTAAAATTTCGTCAAAGTCATTTACATACCAGTCAGGATATTTATAATTAAAAACTCTGCCCAATGAACTTGTTGTCCCATTTTTAAGCTTAGTAACAGCACCGGCTCCACAGCCCAGTATTGTATGGGTTTCGTCCATTATAAATACATTATACAGGCCGTCCTTGCCGGGCTTTGAGTAACCTATGTTTTCAAGATTACCCACCATTCTGCTCTGTCTGTACAAGTAATACGGGTGGTAGCCCCTGCTTTCTAAAAGACCTTTGCAGTAGGTGTGCATAGCCGAGGCTGTATCGGCGTCCTGCTTCATAATCTTTACACCCTGAATAGTCAGGTTAGACGAACGCTTCATTGAAAGAGTATGTACCGTTATGCTTTCAGGGTCAAGCTCTGTAATAGTATTCAGCGTATTTTCAAAGCTTTCTAAATTATCCTTTGGCAAGCCTACTATTAAATCCATATTAATATGGTTAAAGCCTACGGCTCTTGCAAGCCTGTAAGCCTCTATTGTCTGCTGTGCCGTATGCTTTCTGCCAATAGCCTCAAGTACAGTATCGTTCATAGTTTGGGGATTTATACTTATCCTGTCTGCACCGCCGTTTAAAATAGCCTTTAGCTTATCCTCTGTTATAGTATCGGGGCGCCCTGCTTCTACGGTAAATTCCCTGCACTGCTCCATAGGAAAGCACCTGTTTATTGTAGCTATAAGTCTTTCCAGCTGTTGGGCGTTAAGGGTGGTTGGTGTACCGCCGCCTATATACACTGTTTCCAGCTTAAGGTTTTTGCCCTTTACTATTTTAGCTGTTTCCTCCAACTCTCTGCAAAGCAGCTCAACATAAGGCTCAATAAGCTTTTTTGCTTTAAGAGTAGCCTGAGAGATAAACGAACAGTAACTGCACCTTGACGGACAAAATGGAATTGACACATACAAGCTGTAGGAGTTTACAGAGGATGTACTCAGAATAGCCTGTTCGTTTTTTTCTGTTTCCTCTGCCAACTGCACCTTTTCTTCCGAAACCAAAAACTTATCCCTAAAATGCCTTTTGGCGTTTTCTGCACCCATACTTTCAGCCATTTTCCTAAACAGCTTTATAGGACGAACCCCTGTAAGTATTCCCCACGGAGGTGTAAGCCCTGTGTACTCTGACAACAGCTTATACAAACAAACAGCCATAGTACGCTCCAGCTCGGTTTGGTATTCTTCGGTATCCTCTACATATTCTACCTGCTGTGTAATATTTTTTGAAAAGTCGTCAAATACGGTTTGTACACTCACCCTGCTGTAATTGTCTGCGCTTTCTACGCTTGTTGCAACATATGGGCTGTCCAAAGCGTCCTGCGACACAGCTGTACATTTAATAATTTCAATCTTTTCATTAGGAAAGAAAACCCTTGTAAGATTTTCCATTTCGTAGTGAAAGGTGTTGTTAATAATATATATTTTCATAATTCACCTGATATACATAAATTATAAATATGGGTTACAGTTTTTTTCGTAATTTAAGGTGCTGTAATCGCCGTGCCCAGGGTACACATTGTAATTTTCCTGCAAAGCGGCAAGTCTTTTAAGGGAGGCTTTCATATCGTCGTCACTGCCGGTAGGAAAGTCTGTTCTTCCCATTGAAAGCCTCATAAGCGTGTCGCCGGTGAAAATGTTATTGTCAATTATATAACAGCCGCTGCCCTTAGTATGCCCCGGTGTGGAAATAAATGTCACCTTGCTGTCGCCAAGCATTAGAGTGTCGTTATCCTCCAAAGTAATATCGGCAACGGTTTTTGGCACCCCCGTACCGAAAAATGCCATTGACAGATTAAGGTTATTATCACTAAGCAAAGGTTCGTCTGCCTTGCTTATTACCAGCTTGGCATTTGTTTGCTCCTTTAGTGCCTGTGCATAACCAATGTGGTCAAAATGACCATGGGTAAGCAAAATATACTTTATATTTTCTTTTTCATTTTCCACAAGCTTTTTTAGTGCAGTACAATTATCTCCCGGGTCAACTACAGCAATAAAGCCTGTGTTTGAATCCTTAAGCATATAGCAATTCACCTGCAATGCACCTACAGGCACACTTTGTACTGTAATCATTTATGCGACAGCTCCTTTGAATTAATAGAAATTGTAACAGGCCCGTCATTTAAAAGCCTTACCTTCATATCAGCACCAAAAATACCCTTATCCACCTTTTTTACACCGCATTCCGACAGCTTTGTACAAAAATAGTCATACAGCGGCTGTGCCTCTGCCGGCAAGGCGGCATCGCCGAAAAATGGTCTTCTGCCCTTTTTACAGTCGCCGCACAGGGTAAAATTCGAGATAACAAGCGCTTCGCCCTTTATGTCAAGCAACGACAAATTCATTTTGTCGTTTTCGTCACTGAATATTCTAAGGTTTGCTATTTTGTTGGCAAGCAAATCCGCCTCATATTCATCGTCACCCTGTTCAACACCCAGTAAAACCAACATTCCCTGTTCTATACTGCCTACAATGCTGTTGTCAACTGTTACATCGGCACTGCTTACCCTTTGAATAATGGTTTTCATTAATACCTCACCTCTTATACTCTAACAACTGTCTGTACGCCATTAATGCTTGACAGCTTTGCCAATATTCCTTTTAAATGCTCCATATTTGAAACGGTAATTGTAACACGAATGGTAGCAACGCCGTTTTTACTCTCGGAGGAATTAATCGAATGAATATATATATGCAGAGAGCTTAGTACATTTGTAACATCGGCAATAAGTCCGGTACGGTCTGTTGCAGAAACCTCCACTGTTGTTTGGTATGACTCAGCCTTTGACACCTCGTCGTCCCAGTGGGCATTTACCCAGCGTGCCGCATTTTCGCTGTTGTCCCTTTCCTCTTTGGCAGGAACATTTTTACAGCTGCATTTATGAATAGACACGCCGTTGCCACGGGTAATATAACCAATAATTTCGTCACCCCTCATAGGGTTACAGCAACGAGCCAAATTTACAAGCATATCGTCTATACCCTCAACAATAACTCCGTTGCTGGATTTTGACGCCTTAACAGGCTTTGTTTCTACTACTGGCTCCTCCTCAGTTTCAAGCTGCGGCTTGTACTTTTTGTTGTACAGCTCTCTCATTCGAGGTCCAAGCTTCCAAATTAAAAATCCCCCGTAGCCTACTGCCGCATAAAAATCCTGCAAACCGGTAAACTGCTTTTTCAGTATTTCAAGGAAAAATTCCGCACGCTCTTCATCTGTTAAAACTATGCCGTTGTGCTTAAACTCCTTGTCAATTTCTGCCTTGCCGCGCTCTATGTTTTCTTCACGACATTCCTTTTTAAACCAACTTTTTATTTTATTTCTTGCTTCACTTGTTTTTACCTTTGCAAGCCAATCTCTTTTTGGTCCTGCGGTTTCCTTTGAAGTAAGAATCTCTATTATTTCGCCCGTTTGCACATGATAGTCAATAGGCATTATTCTGCCGTCTACCTTTGCGCCTATCATACGGTTGCCTACTGCAGAATGAATAGCATATGCAACATCAATAACCGTTGCACCGGTAGGCAGACTTAAAACATCGCCCTTAGGTGTAAATACAAATACCTCCTCAGGTGCAAGGTCTGTTTTTATATTGCGTATAATATCGGTTTCATCGTCAAGCTGATTTTCAAGTATTTGGCGAATCCACTGTATTTTTTCACTCATATCGTCCTTGCTTTTGCCCTTTAGTCCCAGCTTATACTTCCAGTGTGCGGCAATACCGTATTCGGCTGTATGGTGCATTTCCCATGTTCTTATTTGAACTTCAAAAGGCACACCCTCTTTACCGATTACCGTCGTATGCAGTGACTGATACATATTTGGCTTTGGGGTTGATATATAATCCTTAAACCTGTTTGGCAGCGGTTTAAACATATCGTGCACAACGCCAAGAATGTTGTAGCAATCGCTTACGGTATTAACTATAACACGAACGGCAAAAATGTCGTAAATCTGTTCTATACTTTTGCCCTTCATAAAGGTTTTTTTGTAAATGCCGTTTATACTTTTTACTCTGCCCTCTATATAAATGTCATCTACAATGCCCTTTGCTCTTTCTACAATTTCCTTTTTTATGCGTTCTATAAACTTTTTTCTTTCAGGCTCGCTAAATGCAAGCTTATCCTCTATTTCCTTGTAGCCTATAGGGTCTAGGTATCTTAGGGATAAATCCTCCATTTCTTCTTTTACGGTGCGAATACCTAAACGGTGAGCAATAGGGGCAAAAACCTCCATTGTTTCCAGGGCAATATCCCGCCTTTTTTGCTCACGCATACACTCAATGGTACGCATATTGTGCAAACGGTCGGCAAGCTTAATGATAATTACCCTAATATCGTCAGACATAGCAATAAGCATTTTCCTTATATTTTCAGCCTGACGAACCTCTCTGTTTGAATAAGGTATTTTCTTTAGCTTTGTTACACCGTCAATTAAATGGGCAATTTCGTCACCAAACAGCTTAATTATTTCCTCCAAAGTAACATCGGTATCCTCTACAACATCGTGCAAAAGAGCCGCTACTACGGTTTCGCTGTCCATACCAAGGTCTACCAAAATACAGGCAACCGATGTGGGGTGCAGAATATATGGCACACCTGACACTCTGCGCTGGTCACCGTGTGCCTCGCTTGCCAAGTTATACGCCTTTTCGATGAGCTGAGTATCATAATCTCTTCCGCTTTCTCTCATCATTCTTTTAAGTTCTTCATAATCCTGATAGTGAACTAATACTTCTGACATATTTATATCCCCCTTTTATAGTATTAACAGCCGTTAGTTAATATAAGACAAAAGCTGTTTCATTATTTTTGCACTGTTAAGGTCTGCTTTTCCCTCAGTCGGCAGTAATTTTATACCGGTTTCATTGTAGGTATTTTTATACTCAATAAGCGAAAGCTGGTGCATAGCCGTAAGTATAACCTGGAGTCTGCCGTAATTAATTCTTTTGTTGTTAAGTCTAGTACATATTATGTACGGCGGATAGCTCCAGCCCTTTTCACTGCGCAGAAATTTAAACACAACCGCAAAATCTTCTCTGGTAGGCAGTAAAGTATTTGCCTGCTCCGGCGAAAGCTGTTCTAAATTCATAAGTCTTTCAAATAGCTGATTTTCCTTTAGCACAGTGTTAGTATCAGCACCGCCCGGCTTTATTTCTTTTATTATAACACTTAATGACTGCTTGTTGTTATATTCGTTTATATCTATTGTAACTGCTAAATCAAGCACATCTCCCGCTCTGTAAGGAAACTGCTCCGCCGTAGTGAAAAACAGCATAGCATTTACAGGTATTTTATCTCTTTCAAATGTCAGCCTTAGGTGGTTTCCGTTTCCTACAGGCGTAACCGCCCTTAGGCTCATATTGTACAAACCAAATACAGGGGTAGGGTTTCCTGCACCAAAAGGCTCAAGCATTGATATTTGCTTTGCAAGCTCTACATTAAGGAATTTTGGGTTTAGCTTGCAGTCTATTTTAAGAGTAGGAAGCGGCATATCGCCTTTTTCAAAGGCATAGCGATTAATTCTGATTGAAAACTCCTCAATATCAGCTGTAGCTATACTCAACCCTGCCGCCATTGGGTGACCGCCGAAATGCGGAAGTAAATCCTTGCAGGAGGTTATAGCGTCTATAAGGGAAAAGCCCTCTATACTTCTGCCGCTGCCCTTTGCCGAGTCACCCTCTGTTGTAATAATAATAACCGGCTTGCCGTATATGTCCTTTACCCTTGAAGCCACTATACCTATAACCCCTTGGTGCCAGCCCTCTCCGCTTATTACCATTACTCTTTTATATTTAAAGTCCGGATTTTGCTCAATATATAACAAAACCTGGCTTAATATATCTCTTTCAATTTGCTGTCTTACTCTGTTATCCTCCGAAAGCTGTTGGGATATTTCCCGGGAAATATCGTCATCCTCCGTTAATAACAACTCAACGGATTTTTCGGATAATTCCAGTCTGCCGCAGGCATTTATTCTTGGTATTACCGTAAAGGCAAGTTTGCCGGCAGTAAGCTTGTTACTGCCCTTTATACCGGCTGTATCAAGCAGTGCGCTTATGCCCTTGCGTTGAAGATTTTTAATGGCATTTAGTCCGTTTTTTACCAACACCCTGTTTTCGCCTGTTAAAGATACAATATCCCCTATCGTACCCAGTGCGGCAATATCGGAATATTTATTAAGCAGTTTTTCAATATCCAAATGCTGGTCTTCAAGTGCCATTATAAGCTTAAAGGCAACACCCACACCTGACAAGTGCTTAAATTCCGACATACAGTCAGCCCTGTGGGGATTAACTACCGCAACGGCGTCAGGCAATTTTTCAGGCGGCGTGTGGTGGTCGGTAACTACTGTATCTATACCCAGCGTTTTTGCATACTCTATTTGCTCTGCCGCCGAAACACCGTTGTCTACTGTAATAATAAGTGTAATGCCCTTTTCTGCTATTTTATCCACAGCACCGTTGTTCATACCGTAGCCCTCTGCTTCTCTTGAGGGAATGTAGTAAGAAACCTTTGCTCCTAATGAGCTTAAATAATCATACAAAAGTGCTGTAGAGGTTACGCCGTCGGCGTCATAGTCGCCGTACACACATATATTTTCATTATCTTCCAATGCTTTGAAAATTCTGTCTGTTGCCTTGTCCATATCAATCATTAAAAACGGATCGTCAAGGTCGTCGTTATCATAAAGAAACCTTTGAACTTCCTCGTAGGTATCAACACCTCTTATAGACAAAAGCATTGCAACTATGGCAGGTATACCATAATCCGAAGCCATAGCCCTTACCTGTTCTTTATTTAATTGTTCCGGTTTCCAGTCTTTCATAAAATTACCTGCTTAAATTTCGTTCTTGTTTTTTGATTGTAAAAGCATTTCCTCTGCGTGTTTAAGTGTAAGCTCTGTAATAGACACACCGCCTATTATGCGTGCAAGCTCACGAACACGGTCTTCAAAGCTCAGCTCACTAACCTGGGTAAAGGTTCTGTTATTTTCGACATTTTTCTTAATTAAGAAATGAGTGTCTGCTAAAGCGGCTATTTGCGCTTGGTGGGTTATACATATTACCTGCCTTGTTTCGGACAAAGCCTTTAGCTTATAGCCAACCTTTTGTGAGGCACTGCCGCTTATACCCGTGTCTACCTCGTCAAAAATCATAGTAGAAACTATATTGTGAGAGGCAATTACATTTGTAATAGCCAACATCATTCTGGACAGCTCACCGCCTGACGCTATTTTAGAAACAGGCTTAGGCGCTTCACCTGGGTTAGCCGAAATTAAAAATTCCAACTTGTCACAGCCGTTTTCATTTAAAGGACAACGCTCTATGCTAACCTCTAAATTAACATTTGGCATATCAAGGTAGGTCATTTCTTCCTTAACCTTTAAGGCAAATTCACGGGAAATTTTCTTTCTTTCGGCAGACAGCTTTAAAGCTAATTCCTTGGTAGCCTGAAAATATTTGTCGTAATCCTTTTGCAGGCTCTCCATATTAAATTCATAATCCTCCAGCTGCTGCAGCTGACCCTTGGCATTTTCACAAAATTCTAATATTTCAGCAGTGGTACTGCCGTATTTTTTTGAAAGCCTGTACAGAACATCAAGCCTTTCTTCTATTTCCTGTAGTCTGTAAGGGTCTGTGTCAATACCCTCCAAAATTGATGAAATCTCCTCGGCACAGTCCTGAAGCTCGTAATAAACATTTGTAATGCGCTCCGAAAGCTTTTCGGTTACAGGCACATATTCCGAAACTCTGCCTATACAGTCGCTGCATTCTCTAAGTGTGTCAATACAGCCATTTACCTGCTCTTCACCTGCAAGAATTGCTTCTGCCTCTGAAAGGCTTTTAATAATATCCTGGGCATTCTGGGCTTTACTGCGCTCCTCTGTAAGCTGTTCGTACTCGCCCTCTTGCGGCGCTGCTTGTTCAATTTCATTTATCTGATACCGTAAAAGGTCAATTTGACGCTCACGCTGAGAGTCGTCGGTTTGTGCACTTTTTAGCTTTTTTCTGTAGTCACGAAGTATAGCTAAATTCTCTCTGT
The DNA here is from genome assembly GCA_902789345.1 of uncultured Ruminococcus sp. Classification (GTDB taxonomy): domain Bacteria; phylum Bacillota; class Clostridia; order Oscillospirales; family Acutalibacteraceae; genus CAG-964. The sequence continues at coordinate 65,687 of CADANT010000004.1, read as the reverse complement.
ACTCTTTTTTTATGCTGTCAAGCTCACCAATGCTGTCAATATATTCAATGTGCTTTTCAGGCGACATCAGGTTGTAGCTTTCGTGCTGACCGTGAACATTTACCAAATGAGCCGTAATTTCCTTTAAAACAGCAAGATTAGCAGGCTTGCCGTTTATTCTGCAGGAGCTTTTGCCGTTGGCTGTAAGCTTTCTCTGTAAAATAAGCTGGTCATCCTGGTCACACTCAAAGCCGTACTGCTCAAGCAGGCTGTACACCTGCGGATTGGTTACGCTGAAGCTGCCGCTTACAAAAGCTGTGTCAGCACCGGAGCGGATAATATCCTTAGAAATTCTGCCCCCTAAAAGTGCGTTAATAGAGCCTATAATAATAGACTTACCTGCACCTGTTTCACCTGTAAGAACATTAAAGCCCTTGGTAAAGTCAATATTCGTTTTTTCAATAACAGCAATGTTTTCTATGTACAATGAATTAAGCATAAAACTCACCTTTTACAACTATTTGCAAAATTACATATTCTTTTTTAACTCCGAGGTTAAGGCAGCCGCCTTGCTTCCTGATGTAGCAACAATAAAAATAGTATCGTCACCGGCAATAGTTCCCAAAATACCGTCCCACTCTATTGAATCAAGTGCGGCACACACACCCTGTGCCATACCGTTGGTGGTTTTCAGCACAACCATATTTTGGGCAAAATCTACGCTTATAACTGCGGTTTTAAAGAGATTTTGAAAGTTAGACAGGGTATCCATACCCGACTTATTCCCTGTGGTGTACTTGTATTTTCCGTTGCCTATTGGTGTTTTAATTAATTTAAGCTCTTTAATATCTCTGGATATTGTAGCTTGGGTTACTGTAAAGCCCCTTTGGCTGAGCTTTTCTATAAGCTCCTCTTGGGTATCAATATCATACTCCTGTATAATTTCCAAAAGGGTAGCGTGTCTGCGTGATTTCATAAAGCTCTCCTTATATACCTCGTTCGTTCAGCTTGTTGTTAAGCACAGTATAAAAATTCTGCGGTTCAATAGAAATTAGCGAAAACGACTTTTCGTATTTTTCTATAGTTACCCTTGTATCGTCTGTAAGAGGCAAATGGTACTGTCCGTCAACTGTTAAAAACGCCTCGGTTTCAGTTCCTTCACCTGTTGCGGCCGTTACTGTAAGCTTATCGCCGGCCTTAAAAATAACAGACCTTGAAAACAGACTGTGCGGACATATAGGCGTAAGCAAAATACACTCAATATCAGGACAAATAACAGGTCCTCCTGCCGACAGCGCATACGCCGTAGAGCCTGTAGGCGTTGAAAAAATAACTCCGTCTGCCCTGTACTGACAGGTTTTCTTACCATTTACCGAAACGGACAAATCCATCATTCTGGACATTGAGCCACGGGAAATAACGGCATCGTTAATAGCATACAGCCTTTCAACCCCTGTAGGTGTTTCTACCGTAACCTTCAGCAGCATTCTCTGCTGTGTAAAGTAATTGCCTGTAAGCAGTTTGTCAATAGAATCAAGGTCTTGTGGCTCAAGTGTGGCTACAAAGCCGACCCTGCCGAAATTAATGCCCAAAAGCGGCTTATTATGTTTTGCCGCATGGCGTGCCATATGAATAATAGTACCGTCACCGCCTATTGTAATAAGAATATCACAATTCTTTACAACCTCTGTATGTGACGCAAAGCAAAGAACATCGTTTATATGATTTTTTGCAATACATCTGTCGCTTTCTAAAACAACGGGAGTAACGCCCATATTTACCAGCTTATCTATAACCTTAGGCTGAAAGTCCACTGCCTGAGGCTTTGAGGTATTTGTAATTACTGCTACCTTCATCTACATCAGTCCTTTTTATCTAAAGCCTTGTGGGAGTCTTCCACCAATTTCTGTGGTGTAATGTCAGCCTTGAGAACGCCTTGTGCATCTGTTTTATTTAAGTAAATTAAATATTCAATATTACCCTCCGGGCCTTTTATAGGGGAATAGTCCAGCCCTAAAACATCAAAGCCGTTTTCAAGGCAAAAGCTTGTAATGCTTTCTACAACCTGCTTATGTACCTGTGGGTCACGCACTACGCCTTTTTTACCCACATTTTCACGCCCTGCTTCAAACTGCGGTTTTATTAAACAGACAGCCTGTGCGTTTTCTGCCATTAGCTTTCTTGCCGCCGGCAAAACAAGCTTTAACGAAATAAAAGATACATCTACAGAGAAAAAGTCTATTTTATCAGGCACCTGCTCCTGTGTAATATACCTTACATTTGTTCTTTCAAGGTTTACAACACGGCTATCGTTTCTAAGCTTCCAGTCAAGCTGACCGTAGCCAACATCTACAGAATAAACCTTTACGGCGCCGTTTTGCAGCATACAGTCTGTAAAGCCCCCTGTTGACGCACCTATATCCATTGTAATTTTCCCCTTTAAATCTATAGGAAACGACTGCATGGCCTTTTCCAGCTTAAAGCCGCCACGGCTTACATATTTAGGTGTACCGCCTCTTACCTCCAGCTTAGCTGTTACAGGGTACACGGTGCCGGGCTTGTCTGCCTTTTGGTTGTCAACATACACCAAGCCTGCCATAATTACAGCTTTAGCCTTTTCTCGGCTTTGTACATAGCCTGCCTCATACACCAAAACATCAAGTCGCTTTTTTTCTGTTTTTTCAGCCATATTATTCACCACCCTTGCTTTGCAGTTCTTTTAATACGGTGTCTACAATACCGTTTTCGTCCAGTCCCAGCTTTTTCAGCAGTGAATCCACCTTTGCGTGCTTAACATATACATCGTCAATAGCGGTTAATTTATACTCACCCTTATATTCTCTTTTTACCAGGTCATACAAAAAGTGTTCACCAACGCCCCCTGTAGCCATTCCCTCTTCAAAAAAGAAAATATTTTTATATTCTGTTGCTAAGTCCAATGACTTTGCCGGAATAGGCTTAATTCTGTTAAGCTTTAAAATACATACGCTAACGCCCTTGCTTTCAAGTATTTGCATTGCCTTACAGGCACTTGCAAACAGCTTACCATAGGTAACAATAAGCGTACTGCTGTTGCTGCTGCCATAAAACTGATAATGCTTTTTTGTAACCTGAAAATCCTGTGGTTTGTACGGCTCTCCGCCACGAGGGTACCGAACCGCTACCGGCTTGTTGTTTGCCGCTACTGCAAAGTCCATAGCTATTTCAAGCTCACTAAAATAAGTAGGGCTGTATATTTCAAGGTTAGGCACAGGATTAAGCAAAGCCACATCAAACACACCTTGGTGTGTTTCGCCGTCCTCCCCTACTAAGCCTGCCCTGTCTATTGCCAAAACAATGTGTAGGTTTTGCATTGCAACATCGTGAATTATCTGGTCAACACAGCGCTGTAAAAAGGTTGAGTACACCGCAAAAAACGGTAAAGCTCCCTGAGCCGCAAGTCCTCCTGCAAAGGTTACTGCGTGCTCCTCAGCAATGCCTGTATCAAAAAACCTCGGTTTAAATTCAGTAGAAAATCTGTCAAGACCTGTGCCTGAACGCATAGCGGCTGTAATAGCACAGATTTTCTTATTTTTTTCTGCCAGCTCACACAGCTTATTACCAAATACAAAGGAAAAATCAATAGCCCCCGTTTTAGGCTCGCCTGTTTCAATATCAAATGCCGAAATGCCGTGGTAAACATTAGGCCGGCTTTCTGCCATTGCATAGCCCTTACCCTTTTTCGTAACTATATGAACAAGCACAGGACCTTTTATATCCTTAACAGTTTCAAAAACAGTAACAAGGTCGGGAATATTGTGACCGTCCAACGGTCCGTAATAGTGAAAACCCATATCCTCAAAAATAGTTGAATGGGAAAGAGCGTGGCGAAGCTTTGCCTTAACTACCCTTATTGCCTCTGCCGACGGTTTACCTACAACAGGCACTTTCTCAAGCACATGCTCTATTCTTTCCTTTGCCCGTATATACTTAGGCATAAATCTTACACGGCGTAAATATTTTGCCATTGAGCCTACATTCTTTGATATAGACATTTTGTTGTCATTAAGAACCACAATAAAGTTTTTCTGAAATCTTCCTGCGTTGTTCAAACCCTCGTAAGCCAAACCGCCTGTTAAGGCACCGTCGCCTATTACAGCTATGGTGTAGCCCTTTTTGCCAAGTATATTTTTAGCCCTGGCTATACCGTATGCGGCAGAGATAGATGTACTGCTGTGGCCGGCGTTAAAGGCGTCATAAGGACTTTCGCTTCTTTTTGGGAAGCCGGAAATTCCTCCCTCGGTACGCAGTGTGTCAAATTCGTTTGCTCTGCCTGTAAGCAGCTTATGGGTATAGCACTGGTGACCTACATCCCATACAATGGAATCATCGGCTGAATTAAACACCTTTTCAAGTGCCACAGTAAGCTCTACCGTACCCAGGTTAGATGCTAAATGTCCGCCGTTTTGCGAAACAACCGTTATTAACTTTTCTCTTACTTCATCACACAGCTCTGTAAGCTGTTCATCACTAAAGTCGGCAATATCCTTTGGCGACTTTATATGTGACAGATAAGGTTTTTCCATAAGAGAACCCTTCCTTTTATAAAACACAGCCTATACAGCTGTAAAATAAACTAAATAAAAATTAATACTCTCTGTTTGACAGAGAAAGTGCCAGTTCCTTTAAGGCTGAGCTGTCACCCTTAAAGCCTGAAAGGCTGTCAATGGCTTTAGCCGTAAGGCTTTCTACCAAGCTTTTGCACTCTTCAAGCCCAAGCAGGGAAACATAAGTGGACTTTTCGTTTTCTTTGTCACTGCCTACAGGCTTGCCCAGCTTGCTTTGGTCAGCTGTAACATCAAGAATATCGTCCTGAATCTGAAAAGCAATTCCAATGCTTTCACCAAACACCCTTGCTCTTTTTATATCTTCATCACCTGCACCTGCCACAATACAGCCCATTTCACAGGCACTTTTAATTATGGCGGCAGTCTTTTTTTTGTCCATTTTCTTTAATATGTCAATACCGGAGCTTTTGCCCTCATTTTCAAGGTCAATAATCTGCCCCCCTACCATACCGTTTGCACCGCAGTATTCAGCCAAATTATTTACTGCCCTTGCAGTATTATAGGCATTCTCTTGAGTAATATTAGAGGTAGCGGTTTTAAACGCAAGGGCCTGCAGTGCGTCGCCTGCAAGCAAAGCGGTATCTTCACCGTACACCTTGTGGTTTGAAGGCTTGCCACGGCGGAAATCGTCATTGTCCATACAAGGCAAATCATCATGTATAAGTGAATATGTGTGTATCATCTCCACAGCGCAGGCAAAAGGCACAGCGTCCTCTATACTTCCGCCGCACAGCTGACAGAACTCCAATACAAGCAGAGGACGAATACGCTTTCCCCCTGCAAGCAGGCTATACTCCATAGAATCTATCAGTCTTTTTTCAAGACAATCCTTGCCGGGCAAATAATCTGCCAAAGCCTTTTCTATTCTTTCGTTAAGCGTCATTCTGCGGCCTCCTTTTCAATGTCGTCTGTACTTAACTCCGTTACCTTTTGCTGGGCCTCGTTTAATATTTTGTAGCAATACGCCGACAGCTTGGTGCCCTCCTCAAACAGCTTTAAGGATTTTTCCAAAGGGATACCACCCTTTTCAAGCTGATCGGTTATTTCCTCCAGTCGGGCTATTGCCTCCTCATAAGTTTTCTTCTTTGGCATTATAGTCATTCCTTTTATCGTTTACATTACAATACAACTCACCGTTTTTTAGCTTTACGGTAATACTGTCATTTATATTTACATCGTCCACATTGCTGACAATTTCATCGTTGACCAATGTAAGGCTGTAGCCTCTTGCAAGTATATTCAGCGGACTTAAAGCATTCAGCTTTGCAGAACATTCTTTTAGCTGTTCTGCCTTTGACTGTAAATTTTCTTTAAATGCCACTACCAGCCTTATATTGATATTATCAAGATTTGCTCTTATTTTAGGCAGCTGGTAGCTTCCGGAGAGAAGCGACAGCCTGCTATACACACTGTCTACCCTTTGCTGCTGTAAATATACTGCATACTTTGCGGCACTTATAATTCTGTCATTGTAGGACGAAACCATATTAAGCAGTTTAATTTTGTCGGGAACTGCAATTTCTGCCGCCGCCGACGGAGTAGGTGCTGTTTTGTCAGCCACAAAGTCACATATTGTTACATCTGTGGCGTGTCCAACTGCCGAAATAACCGGAATTTTTGAATTATAAACAGTATGCGCCAGCAGCTCGCTGTTAAACGCCCAAAGGTCCTCCATAGAGCCGCCGCCCCTGCCTATAATAATAACATCAACACTGTTGGTTCTATTAAAATATTCAATACCTGCCACAAGCTCCGGCACCGCCTGCTCCCCCTGCACAGCGGCCGGGTACAGTACCATTTCCGCCAAGGGGTAGCGCCTGTTTAAAACAGTTTCTATATCTCGGCGTACCGCACCTGTTTGTGAGGTAACAACGCCGATTTTCTGCGGATACACAGGTATTTCCTTTTTATGCTCAGGGCTAAATAGCCCTTGCTTTTCAAGCTTTTCTTTCAGCTGGTTAAAGGCTACCGTCAGCTCACCTATACCATCAGGCTGCATTTGCCGTACATACAGCTGATACTGCCCTGTAGCGTCATATATAGATACTCTGCCTATGGCAATTACGCTCATTCCCTCCTGTGGTTCAAAGCGGAGCTTTGCGGCGTCACCTGCAAACATAACACAGCGAACAACCGCCTTTTCATCCTTAAGCGAAAAGTAAATATGTCCCGAACGATAGTGGTTTGTAAGGTTAGAAATTTCGCCCCTTACAAAAACCTGCGAAAGCACAGGATCGCCGTCAAGCAGTGACTTTGTATAAAAATTCAACTGTGATACAGTTATTATGGAATTACCGTTCATATTATTTCTTCCTTATTTTTTATAGCGGTAAGCACTGCAACCCCGGCGGCGTTGTCGGCAGAAAATTCAGGCTGTGCAAAGTAAGCTCCAAGCCTATTTGTAAGATTTTTCTTAATTATGATGTTAGACATTACACCGCCTGCAAAAAGCACCGGCATTTCCCCGTACTCTTTAAAAATATTCAAGGTCATGCTATACAGCGTTTCTTCAATATACTTTAAAACATACGCCGCTATTTCTTCCTTTGGCGTGCCGTCCTTATACATTTTTTCGCAAATGTTCTGCACACCCGAAAGGCAGCAGTCACACCCCTTGATTGTAGGCTTACACTTTATTTTTCCAAAAAAACTAAGTGCAAACTGTTCCAGCTGTTTTCCGCAGGGAAATTGTAAGCCCAGCATAACTCCCACACGGTCTACAAGCTGACCGGCATTAAGGTCAAGAGTTTTGCCAACAAGGTTTGCACTTATTATGTTATCTTTATCAGGAGTAACAATGAGTGCCTCTGTAGTGCCGCCGGAAATATGAAAGGCCAAGTGCTTCTTTGTAAAAAGCTCGGTATGCCCACAGGAATAAACAGCCGCCGCTATATGTCCCTGTTGATGAGAAAACCTGTACAGCGGTACCTTCATTACAGAGGTAAGCGACCTTGCAAAGCCACTGCCTACCGTAAAGCAAGGCATATACGAACCTTCTGTACTGCGTGGCGTAAATGACGCACCTACCGCACTAACCTTTGACAAATCCGCCTGTACTGCAAGCTGTTCAAGCATTAGCGGAAGCTGCGCCGTATGGTGAAACACTGCGTCGCTTTGGCGCAGTCCCAACTCGCCGCTTTTAACAGGCAAAAGCTTTTTAGCCTGATAAATTTCGCCTTTTACATAGGCGGCAGCAGATGTTGTGTAGTTACTGGTATCTATACCTAAATACAAATTACCACCACACATAGCTTATGCCTGTCCCCTTACCACAGCACCTAAAATGCCGTTAATAAAGGAAGTTTCCTCCGGGGTGGAATATTTCTTGGCAATAATAACAGCTTCATTAATAATAACGCTTTCAGGGTTTTCTGCCTTTGTTTTCGATACATCGGCATACTTAAGCTCGCTTATAGCCAACTGCATTATGCTTAGAGCAACCTTTGAAATTCTGTTTAGAGTTCTGTTCTTGGAGTTTGCCTGAATAAGCTCATTAATTTCATTTTCGTTATTCTCAATGTTTTCAAGCAACCCCATTGCAAAGTCGTCTATTTCAAAATCTCTGCTTTCTATAGCCATTTCGTATAAATCCTTAAATGTTTCATGGTTAATGTTTCTCTCAAAAGCAAGCAAAAACGCCTGTTCTCTTGACTGTCTGCGAGATAGTTTTGATTTCATTGTTATCATCCCTTTATTTTGATGTTAAGGTGCTAAATACTTAATTTACATTATACCATAAATCGACACATAATCAAGATAAATACGCATATTTATACATTAGCATTTAGCGGCAAACCACCGAATAACTGCTTACAGATTTTATCACTTTGTTATTTATATATTAAGTATATGTAAACATATTAATTTTTATTGTTTTTGTGATTTTAAAATGATATAATTACCAAAGCGAGGTGTTTAATTATATGAATAATTTTAACAGGCCGTATGGAAGCCCCAACAACGGTGTACCATGCAGAAGGTACAATATCTATGGTGGCTCGGCACAGCCTAATCAATATAACAACCGGTATACGAACAATGAGTATGCCCAAAATCAATATAGCAACAACCAATATATGAATAATGAGTATAATCAGAATCAGTACAACAACCAATATATAAATAACGGGTATAATCAGAATCAGTACAACAACCAATATGCAAATAACGGGTATAATCAAAATCAGTACAACAGCCAATATGTGAATAACGGGTATAGTCAGAATCAGTACAACAACCAATATGCAAATAATGGGTATAACCAAAACCAATACTCAAACAACCAACATAATTACAACCAATATTTTGGCAGTCAGTATGCTAATAATCAATACTGCGGTGCGGCGGCTGTAGGTGCAGTCCCTCAGCCTATGCAATTTAACCAACCTTACACGAATACCCCTGCCAATACAGAGGCTGAATATAAAAAGCAGATGGTGGTTAAGCAGCGCAAAAGTTTGCGTAAAACCTCCAACAGAGTCGGCGGCGGTATGCTGTTGTTTGTAGTATTTACTTCTGTCATCGCAGCAGTGTTAATGTCACTGACGGTAACATCCGGCAGTTCCTCATTAAATTTAAGCACTGTAATGCTGTATATTATAAATGCAATAGCGTCACTTGTGGGCGAGTTTATTGTAGCGGCAATTATAATGGCAATGTGTAAAACCAATATTAACCAGGCAGTAAAAATTAAGTCTGTAAGTATTGGCGATACGGTAAAGTACACACTGGCGGCTATGGGCTTTGTATATGTGTTTAACCTGTTGCTTAGCTTTATGAATATTAACCTGTCTATGTTTGGTTTCCAAAACAAGACTTCAGACTATGGCAGTACAAGCGGCACAGTAGAAAACATTATATACTTTATAGCCATTGCTGTAGTACCGCCTATTATAGAGGAATTTTTGTTTAGAGGTGCTATACTTTGTTCATTAAGAAAGCACGGCGATGCGCTGGCTATAGTAGTGTCGGCGGTTATGTTTGGTTTTGCGCACAGCAACTTTATACAAACACCTGTTACATTCTTAACAGGACTTGTTTTAGCTTACCTAACAGTTAAAACCAATTCACTTATACCGGCTATTATTATCCACTTTGTAAATAATGGGTCTGCAGTAGCATTTGATTTGCTTTCGCAGTTGAACCTTGACAGTATGGTGTACAGCATTATAGATTTTTCACTTGCACTTGTTTTTGTACTTTCAGGACTAATCTGTACCGCTATGCTTATTAAAAAATTCGGAAATAAGCTGTTTGAATTTGATTCAACCCCTGAAGATAACCCAAACGGACTTACAATAGCAAAAAGATTAAGATATGTCTTTACATCACCGTGGATGATAATATACACAGTTGTAGTTTTGCTTTTGTGTATTCAATCCGCCGCCTTGGCATAATGGATATACAATATATGGAGCTTGCCCTACAGCAGGCAGAAACAGCCTATAGACTGGGCGAAGTGCCTATAGGTGCAGTTATTGTAAGGGAAAATGAGGTAATAAGCACAGGCTATAATATGCGTGACACTCAAAAAAACGCATTGCTTCATGCAGAAACTGTAGCAATACACAGAGCCTGCCAAAAGCTGGGAGGCTGGCAGCTGTGGCAGTGTGAGCTGTATGTTACGGTAGAACCTTGCCCCATGTGTGCCGGTGCCATAATAAACTCACGCATTCGCTCGGTTTATTACGGTGCAAAAAATCCAAAAGCGGGCTGCTGTGAAAGCGTGGTTAATTTGTTTGAATTACCTTTTAATCATAAGCCCAATGTTACAGGCGGTATATTGGAGGACCGGTGCGGCAAAATAATGACAGACTTTTTCACCCAATTACGAGAAAAAAGGAAACTGCAAAAGCAGTGTAAAAATCAATAAAAATTAATATAAATACAAATACAGCAAGAGGGAAAGCCAAAATATGGACTTTCCCTCTTGCTTTTATAGGTGTGTAGGTGGTTGATTAAATTATATAATGCAATACCCGGATCACTTGGTATTTACTTGTAGTTTTTTGCCGTAACCTCGCTGCATCCGTCAATTTCCTTGCTGTATTTATTCAGCACAGCCTTTGTTTTTTCGTAGCCGTCCTTAGGAATTACTAGCATTCCTCCACCGCCGAATCTCCTAATCTCATCAGATGTTATATTATCTAAATGCCTAGGCTTTATGAATAAAATACCGTCTGCATTGTCCAAATCTGTAAAGTGTTCAAATACCTTTTGGTCAGAGGCAAAATCCTCATTGTATGCCGCTATAAGCTCATTGGCAAATTCAGTATCGGAAACATCAATTTTCTTATTTTCGTCAACTGCCTGCATATTGTTATAGCTCATATTCAGCTCAGTGCCGTTTCCACAGCTTTGTATTATAAATTTACTTTCCTTAAAATAATTACCGGAGCATATTTCGTCAAGGTATTTTATAACAGTGTCTGTGTCAAAAAAGTCAGACGAATAATACCTGCTCTCTACAGATCCATCACCGTAACGATATCTAACACAAATATAATCAGTGTTCATAGTATACCAAAAATTATTACTATACCTTAAGAATGGAGTTTTTTCGTTGTATTCCTTAATAAGCTCATCATTAAGCTTATTCACTGCAGCTATTTCCTCTTTATTATTAAGTCTTAAAAGTCTTGAATAGCAGCTCATAAACCTATGCTGTTTTTTATCAAATACTGTTCTGTAGTAATATGTGCTGTTATTGATATATTCGTCATAGTATTCGTCATAGTATTCGTAAAAGCTTTCATCGGATCCATTTGAAATATCTTCTGAAACATCTTTTGAAACATCTTCGCCCAAAAATTCATTAATGGTATCACTGTAATTGTTGTTAATACTTGTTTCAACACTTACATATTTTACAGTTTTTATGTCAGGTGCCCACATATTCATACTTACCATACCTGTTGCGGTTAACAGATAAATAATCAGTGAAAGTACAACAGAAGCACCTAAGCAAGGTATGCTCTTTAAAATTCCGGAACCGCCTCGATTGTAAATACTTGTAATTATCAAATACGAAACAATACAGCCCATTACAGAGAACAGTACATACCATAAAAGCTGAACTGTACCCGACTTAACATCACCGCTTAAAGCTCCGGAAGCAGTGTAGCCGATATATACACCACAGGCTAAGCTTGAAATAATTATAATAATTATCCTTGGCAGCTTATATATAAAGCCCATCTGTACATTTTCGTTTTTGCGGCGCTTAAACAAAATAACAGCCCCTACAAACATAATAGCTGCAAAAATAATACTGTATATGCAGTATGGCACCATTGATGCATCGGACATAGATGTTTCTGCAGAACATACCAATATGCCCATAGAAGGTGACAACAAGCTGTGTTTAAACGGATCTCCGTTGGTTAATAAATTTGATAATCCGTTGTAGCAAAAGTCAGCTGTACCTGCTGAAAAATTGTATACTAAATTCATAATAGCAGAAAATAATACAGGGTATGTTACATTAATAGCTACATAAGATATTACCGTATCTGCCACTGTTCCACAGCAAACAGCCAAAAAGCTATACATGGCATATGCAAAAAGCGTCGGTGGAATAAGAGCTATGAAATATGTTAAACATACAAGTATATCACCGCACAAAAGCCCTGATATTAAAGCAACAACAAAAAGTGGTACAATAATTACCAACAGACCTGTAATGAAGTTCGACAAAAACAAGGTGCTACGCTTAATTGGCAGCGACATAACCAAGTCTGTACTTCGCCTGTTATGGAAAGACTTAAATAAATTGGCTGAAATTACTACCACAAATACATTTACAATAATGGAAACTATAAGCCAATTCGACTTAAATATTGATGTAATTGATTCCTCATTATACAGAACCTGCGCTCCTTCTCCGTTTCCCAACAGGGATATTGCAAGCATAAAGGGAAGTACAACTAAAAGTATTACAGAATATACTACAGACAAGCTTGTCAAATTGCGCAGATTCCATTTTAACATTCCGCAAAAGCCCTGACATTGCTTATTCGATGATGTGGTCGATGTCATAACCAGCCGCCTCCATTTCACTAATAAATATTTCCTCCAGTGTAAGAGGTAATGCCTGAACAAACACAGGGTTTAAAGAATTAATATAACTGTTAATATCGTTAATATTACCACGAACAACCAGTGTATAAAGGTTGCCGGTATTCTTTACATCAACAATATCAAGTGGCTCTAGCGCCTCTTGAGGCAGTGGCTGACTAAACGCCGCCTGTATTCTGTACAGCTCCAGCTTTAAGCTGTCCAGTTCTTTTTCAAGCAACAAACCGCCACAATGTAAAAAGCCCATATGGTCGCACAAATCTTCAAGCTCTCTTAAATTGTGCGAAGCTATTACAACAGTCATAGAATTTTCAGCTATTTCACCGATTAAAAGCTTTTTAACAAGCTGACGCACTACCGGGTCAAGTCCGTCAAATATTTCATCTAAGAATAAATATTTAGGACAAGCAGACAGTGCCAGTGTAATTGCCACCTGCCTTTGCATTCCCTTTGACATTGTTATTATTTTTGTTTTCGTTTTCAGTCTAAATGCCTTTGACAGCTCTTTAAACTTTTCATCACTCCAGTTAGGGTACATCTCTCTATACAGGATTGCCGTATTTTCTACAGTTGCGTGATTTGAGAAATATGGGAAATCAGATACAAAGCAGCACTTCTCCCTAACCTTTGGATTGTCTGTAATATCTTCGTCGTCTATCGTAATTTTACCCTTGTCAGGTGTGTACACTCCCGACAATATTCTAAGCAGCGTACTTTTACCACTGCCGTTTGAGCCTACCAATCCAAAAACCGACGCTGTGGGGATTTGTACAGTAAGCTTATCCAAAGCCTTAACATCGCCAAAGCTTTTTGAAATATTACATATGTCTATCAATTACTGACCTCTCCTTTTCAATAAATTTTATCAACAATTTTTAATACCTCATTTTTTTCTATGCCCAGATTTTTGGCTTCAGCTACACTTTGCTCAATTTTATCCAGAGCCTCCAGTTTTTTGCCGCTTACCGCATTAAGCTGCGGTGCAACAAAAGAACCCTTGCCAACTACCGAATAAATTATGCCGTCCTGCTCTAAAGCTTTGTACGCCTTTGAAACCGTGTTAGGATTTACACTTAGCTGCGTTGCCAACTGCCTTACAGGCGGCAGCTGCTGCTTAGGCTGCAGCACGCCAAGTGAAATCAGCCTTACCACATTGTTATAAACCTGTTCATAAATCGGTTCACGACTTTGTAGGTTTATTGTAAACAAATCTGCAACACTCCTTTCTTATAATACGGTGTATAATTGTACTATCTCAATTAATACAATTAGTACAATGTTAGTATAGCTCATACACTTGCTCTTGTCAACAAAAATTTAACAAATTTTAAAAATATTTTTACGCATTAAAAACACAGCCTGCTTCCGGCTTTTACCGAAAACAAGCTGTGTTTTTAATTTACTATTTAGTAATAAATTAAAAATATAATTATGTTTTATTATACAAATTGGTTTTTACCCTCATCATAAGTGTAGTTTATAGTTGCCAGCTTATCCTTAATTTCCTGTTCAGAAACATCAAGTGACTTTGCAAGCTCTTCAAGTGACGGGTAAAAGTCACGCAGCTGCGTATTTATATAGGACAGCAAAATTACAGGCTCCTGTGGAATTGACATTTTGTATCTTCCTTTCTGTCTTAGTCTGTTTTAATTATACACTGAAAATTCTATACGGTCAAACAGCAGAAGCACCTACTGCTTCTTTTTCTGTATATGTGCCGAGATTTTCAGCATAAGCTTATTAGGTGTAAAGCGCAGTAAAAATACCCCCAGCTTCATTTGTAAGCCCGGTATAATATACAGCTTACCCTTAAGCGCCTTTTCTATTGCATACCTTGCCACATATTCACTGCTTAGTCCTTTTAACGCAAATTTAACGTCGGCAACATCATTAAACTCAGTATTTACAGGACCGGGACAAAGCACGGACACACTTACATTGGAATTTTTTTCTTTTAGTTCCTGGTAAACAGCCTCTGTCAGCCGCCTAACATAATTTTTAGTTGCATAATATGTGCTTAGATACGGCCCTGCCATATATGCGGCAGAGGAAGCAACATTAAGAATTATACCTCTGTCCTTCTCTGCAAAATCCTTTAAAAACAGCTTGGTAAGCATATGCACCGCCACCACATTTGTTTTAATCATATTAAGCTCTCTGTTAAGGTCTGTGCTTAAAAACTCGCCTGCCAAACCAAAACCTGCGTTATTTACAAGCATATCTACGCCCTTATCCTTAACGGAATTATACAGCTCCGCACAATTTTCTTCTGTTGAAACATCACATTTTATTATTTCAACGGAAACTCCTGTAATTTCATTTTTTATTTCTTCAAGCCTGTCTGTTCTTCTTGCAACCAATATTAGGTCACAGCCTCTTTTAGCAAGCTCTCTTGCCATATCTCTGCCAATGCCCGAGCTTGCACCTGTTATTAACGCTTTCAACTAATATGCCCCTTTACTTTTTACTTTCCAGCTCCAAAATTTTCTTTGCAACGCTGTCTTGGGTGTTACTGCCTATTATCTCTGTAGCAATCTCCTTTAACTTTGGGTTTGCATTTTCTACAGCATAAGACCTATCTGCAATTTTAAACATGGGTATGTCATTAAGAGAATCCCCAAAAACCACAAGCTCGTCACAATTCAGATAATTTTTCAGCTTTTCAACTGCTCTTGCCTTATTTGCAAGCTTTGGCATAATTTCGCACCAATATTCAGTACGGTAAAGCTCCTGTTGAAATACAATATTATAATCAACACTGTCGGCAATGCTGTCATAAAGCGGCTGAAGCTCCTGCTGTCCCTCTATAAAGGTCACATAAAAAACCTCACCGCAAAACGACTCCTCCACACTGTTTACCGGCGTCATACGGCTGTCATCTTTTCTTCTGCCTAAATAATAATTAAAGCCCTCGCTTAAAGTCCCGTTTTTATTCCACTGTACTCTTTCCTGACCGTTCACAAAGGTATATACAAGAGGTGTAAAGCCAAAGCTTTTTGACAAATCCACAAGGCCTTTCACCTGTTTTTCAGTAAAATTAACCTTGTGTAAACGGCGCTTTGCGGCACAGTCATAGACAAATGTACCGTTATATATAACAACAGGCAAGTTTATATTCAACCCTTTAGTTACTATTTCGGAGGATTTATTAGACCTTGCCGTAGCATATGTAAGGAAAATGCCCTCTTTTATCAGTGAGTTTAGTATATCTGCACTTGTTTTTGTAACCTTGCCGGATTTATCAAGCAAAGTCCCGTCCAAATCCGTAACATACAGTCTTTTCATTTCATAACACCTCAATTATATTTACAGGTTTTATTTTAAATTATTATCCTAATAAGTTTATGCAGCTTTCCAGATAATTATAACTTATATTAGTAGTATTTTCAAACATAAAACCACAAAAAAGGCCACAGCAGAGAACTGTGGCCGAAATTTTACATACTATTCTTTACTTTTTCAACAAGTCTTAACAAGTCGTCATAGGTACACAGCCTGCCTGCCTCGTTTCTGAATGCCGCCGCACCGTGGAAGCCCTTTAGATAATATGCAATGTGCTTTCGTGCTTCCTTCATACCTATTTTTTCACCCTTGTACTCACATATCTTTTTAATATGCCTCTGCATAACCAAAAGTCTTTCATCGGCTGTTGGCAGTGGTATAACATTTTTGTTATTCAGAACATACTCATTAATCTGCTTAAAAATCCAAGGGTTGCCCAAGGCGGCTCTGCCTACCATCACCATATCACAGCCTGTCTGCTGAAGCATTTCAAAGGCTGTTTTAGCGTCTGTAACATCACCGTTGCCTATAACAGGCACATCAAGCTCCTGCTTTAGCTTTGCAATTATTTCCCAGTCGGCATAGGGCTTGTACATTTGCTTTGCCGTTCTGCCGTGTATTGTTACAGCCGAAGCACCATTGTCCACACAGTACCGTGCAACCTCAAGGGCGGTTAGGCTTTCTTCATCAAAGCCCTTGCGGATTTTTATTGTAACAGGAACATCTACAGCATTTGCAACAGCCTTTACTATTTCGCCGCAAAGCTTTGGCGTTTTCATAAGTGCACAACCGTTGCCATTGCCGCTTATTTTGGGAGCAGGACAACCCATATTTATATCCAAAATATCAGGCTTAAACTGCATAGCTGTTTTTGCCGCCTGTGCCATAGTTTCAGGCTCGTTGCCAAAAAGCTGTACAGCACAAGGGTGTTCAATTTCTGAAACCTCCATAAGCTCAGTGGAGCGTTCGTTTTTATACGAAACACCCTTTGAGCTAACCATTTCGCTTACAACATATGCTGCTCCCATTTCCTTACAGATTTCACGAAAGGCACGGTCTGCTACTCCTGCCATTGGTGCCAAGGCAACAATGCCGTCTATCTGAACATTTTTTATTTTCACAAACCTCACCTCGCAAATCGGAAAATTTAAGTACCGGCCGCCTGTGCTTTTTTGACAGCGGCGGCTTTCTTTGCCTCCTCAGGGGACACATACGGGTGCGAGCTGTGCTTAACCTGCACACCCTCATATTTCAGCTTAAACTGCACCCTGCCGTTAAATTTTTTGTTACAGTAGTCACAGTTAAATGTAGCCCGAAAGTTTTTATTTTTTGACTGCCACTTATTAAGCCGTCTGCCTCTTCTTCCGCAAATAGGACACAGTGCATAAAACTGTTTTTTGTCTATAAGAGGATTGTTAAACTCTGTAATAACGGTATTTTTAAAACAAACTCTGTTGTAAAATTCTGCATTAACAGGCTTAATAAAGCTCTTGATTTTTTCCGGGTCATATACCTTTGCAAAGCATTTCCATGAAAGCAGGCTGTCGTCCAAGGCACGGTGCAGCTGGTCACTGCCAAAATCAATGTTTAACAGCTCAGCCGCAGCCGAAAGTCCCATTTGCTTTGACGGGTCTTCACGCTTTAAACAGTTTTCGCAGTAGCTTTGCAAATTTATATATTTTTCTAAAAACGCTATGGTTTTAGTTTTATTATAATACTCATTGTTAGTAATCAGGGTTTGAATGTCTGTTATACCCCAAGTAAGAATTACTGCGTCCTTTGAAAAAGCACTGAATTCTTTAATAACATGATTATAGGTATTATTGGTAGCTTCAATTTCCTCGTTGCTTATATGTGTCAGCTCTTTTACTCTGCCGCAAATTCTCTTGCCGATTTGCGGCTTTATAAGCATAGAAAACTTATCAACCAGCTCCATTTTGCTGTTGATTCTTACTGCACCAAACTCAATAATTTCGTTGATGTATTTCTTCTCTTTTTTGCTGTAAGAGCCGTTCCACTCTAAATCTAAAATTACAAAGTCCAATAATATCAATTCCTTAAATAATGCTTACTTCTTTCTGCTTGCCTGCTTCATTCTAAGTTCTTTGCTCAACACCTTTTTACGCAAACGGATATTAAGCGGTGTTACCTCTACAAGCTCGTCATCGGCAATAAATTCTAAAGATTGCTCAAGGCTAAGTGGTGAACAAGGTGTAAGCTTTAGAGCGTCGTCAGAGCCGGATGCACGGGTATTGGTAATGTGCTTCTTTTTGCACACATTAACAGTAATGTCTTCGTTTTTAGGGCTTGCGCCTACTATCATACCCTCATATACAGGCACGCCGGCACCTAGGAACAGTCTGCCTCTGTCTTGTGCGGCAAACAAACCGTAGTTTGTAGTTTCGCCTGTTTCGTGTGCAACAAGTGAACCCTGGTGTCTGCTTATAATTTCACCCTTGTATGGCTCATAGCCGTCAAACACATGGTTCATAATTCCGTTACCGTTTGTATCTGTAAGGAATTCACTGCGGTAGCCCATAATACCTCTTGCCGGAATACGGAATTCAATGTGCGTCATACCGGACTCTCTGGTACCCATATTAATAAGCTCTGCTTTTCTTGTGCCAAGCTTTTCCATAACGGCACCTACATATGTGTCAGGAACCTCAATAATAAGCAGTTCCATAGGCTCGCACTTAACGCCGTCAATTTCTTTCATAATAACTGTAGGACGAGAAACCTGGAACTCATAGTTCTGGCGGCGCATTGTTTCAATAAGGACAGAAAGATGCAGCTCGCCTCTGCCGGATACTCTAAAGGTATCTGCCGAGTCTGTTTCCTCTACACGCATAGCCACATTTGTTTCTACCGCTTTAAACAATCTGTCACGCAGGTTTCTTGAAGTAACATACTTACCCTCTTTACCTGCAAACGGTGAATTGTTTACCATAAACATCATAGAAACAGTAGGCTCGTCTATCTTTACAAAAGGCAGTGCCTCTACATGGTCAGGCGCACAGGCTGTTTCACCTATATTAAGGTCTGTAATGCCTGAAACAGCAATAATATCACCCAGCTGTGCTGTTTCTGTTTCTACTCTCTTTAAACCCTCAAACTGGTACAGTTTTGCAATTTTTACATTCTTTGTTCCGCCGTCTCTTGTACACAATACGGCAGACTGACCGTTCTTTACAGAGCCACGCTCAACTCTGCCTATACCGATTCTGCCTACATAATCATCATAATCAATATTAGAGAACAAAATCTGCATAGGGCCGTCTAAATCGCCCTTTGGAGGCTCAACCTCGTTAATAATTGTTTCAAACAAAGGCGTCATGTCTGTACCCTTTTCATTAGGGTCAAGTGACGCATAGCCGTCTCTTGCCGAAGCATATACAACAGGGAATTCCAACTGGTCATCATCTGCACCAAGGTCAATAAACAGGTCAAGCACCTCGTCTACAACCTCCTGCGGTCTTGCGCCCGGGCGGTCAACCTTGTTTACAACAACAACAGGCTTTTTGCCAAGTCCTAATGCCTTTTTCAAAACGAAACGAGTTTGAGGCATACAGCCCTCAAAAGCGTCTACAAGCAGCAAAACGCCGTCAACCATCATAAGTATACGCTCAACCTCGCCGCCAAAATCAGCATGTCCCGGTGTATCTACAATATTAATTTTTATATCCTTGTACATTACAGCTGTATTCTTTGAAAGAATTGTAATGCCACGCTCACGCTCAAGGTCGTTTGAATCCATTACACGCTCCGCAACAGCTTCGTTAGACCTGAATATACCGCTTTGCTTTAGCAGCTGGTCAACCAGGGTTGTTTTGCCGTGGTCAACATGGGCAATTATTGCTACATTTCTTAAATTATCTCTCTGACCCATAAGAATTCCCTCGTTTTCTATAAATAATTTTATTTTTCCACAATTACAAATTATAACACACTCATTTTTATTTATCAAATTAATACATATAATATTCATAAACTTTGAACAACTGTATTAAGTACATTGTTATTATTTCAAATTTATGTTAAATATGCTAAATCCCCTAAGTTCAGCCAAGCATAAACATTACCTACGGGGTGTTCTACAGTGACTGTTGGCTATTTAACTTTAGTGTGGTATAATCAGTGCAGTAAAATTCAAGGGGTTATGGTTATGCATAAGGTAAACGCAAAACAACTGCTATCATCGGACAACGGAATGAATATATACCGTGGCTGTACCCACGGGTGCATTTATTGTGATGCACGAAGCAAGTGCTATCAAATGAACCACGCTTTTGAAGATATAGAGGTTAAAGAAAACGCCCCTATAATTTTGGAGGAAAAGCTTAAAAGAAAACGAAAAAAAGCTATGATAGCCACAGGTGCAATGTCTGACCCCTACATACCTGAAGAAAAGCAGCTCTTAAAAACAAAAACCTGCCTGGAGGTTATTGAAAAATACGGTTTTGGGCTTTGCATACAAACAAAAAGCAATCTTATTTTGCGGGATCTTGATTTACTAAAAGCAATTAATAAAAAATCAAAGTGCGTAGTACAAATGACACTTACAACAGCGGACATTAATCTTTGCAGAAAAATTGAGCCTAATGTATGTACTACCGACAAAAGAGTTGAAGCACTGAAGATTTTTGCAAGCAACGGCATACCTACAGTGGTTTGGCTCTGCCCTTTTTTGCCCTTTATAAACGATACCGAAGAAAACATTGTCTCGCTTATGCGCCAGTGCGTAGACGCCGGCGTTAAGGGAATAATCTGCTATGGTATTGGTGTTACACTTCGTGAGGGCAGCCGTGAGCACTTTTATAAACAGCTTGATTATAAATTTCCCGGGTTAAAATACAAATACATCAATCATTACGGAAACAGCTACGAATTGCTAAGCCCAAATAATGAAAAGCTAATGAAAATTATTGCAGCCGAATGTGAAAATAACGGAATTATGCTTGGCAATGACAAGGTGTTTGAATATATGAAAACCTACCAAAGTAATGAATATATACAAATGGATTTGTTTGACCTAATGTAGACCGTACACAAAATTATACGCAGTCGGTGTTTTAAACAGACAGTATTTTTCAGCTATATATGTTACAAATCAGAAAACAACAAAAGGAACGGTTATTGCGCCGTTCCTTTTGCATTATATAAATTTTTAATTACGCTGCCGTAGCCTTTTCTTTATTTGAATCTTCGGCTGTGGCTGCTTCGTCCTTTGTTGAACTTGATTGTGAAGAACTGTCGTAAAGTGAATCTCTGTACTTATCCATTTCTTCCTTTGAAGACTTCTCATAAACTGTATCGTATGAACCGTTTGAAATGGTCAGCTTGTCATCCTTGACAGACGCATCCATTTTGCTTTCTGAGCCTGCCTCAACGGTGTTGCCTGAGGAGTCTGTACCACCTGAAGACAATGTAATAATCTGCTTACCGTCGAAATTATACTTAAATGTCATAACATCTGTATAAATAGGTGTAATGGTATAGTTGTGTATAAAGCCGTCGTCTGTAAGCTCCATAAATGAGTCCATACCATACATATTTGTAGTTTTCCAGTAGCCAACTATGCTGTCGTTCTTCTTAAAGATTGGTCCCTTTAATTCAGTTTCCGGCTTAAACATTTCATATGTAAGCTCCTGTGTTTGACCGCCTGTGCCATATGATATTGTAACCTTTTTACCCTGAATTAAATTTCCTGTAACCTCGTACTTAAAGCTTTGCTGTACAGCACCGTTGTACATATAGTTAAATGAATTATCGCTATAACTGATTTGATAAGTCATTTCCTCTGACATATACTCTGTGCTCATTGACAGTACAAGCTCGTTATCCTTAAATTCGTAGTAGGTTTCGTACACAGTACCGTCTGTACCTGTTTGTGTATATTTCCATATACCTTTTATTGTATTGTTAAAGAAAAAAAAGTAAACTGCGCCGCCGATAATAGCCAACACTACAGCTACAATAACAACAATAGTAATAATTGTGCTGGTCTTCATTTTCTTTTTAGGCTTAGCTATATCGTTTTTACTGCTGTCAGGGTTATCCTCGCTGATATAATCATCCAACTCATCGAATTGTGAAGAATACTCCTGTGAATCATCGTCTGATTTTGCTGTATCTTCAGTTTCAGCATTTTCAGCGACTTCTGCTTCTAAATTTTCCTCAGCAAAGTCTGTATTTTCAGCCCCGCTGTCGTCGCCGTTAAGGTCGAACTGATTTTTCTCATTATCTGCCATTGTAATCCTCCTATAATTTGCATAAAGACAAATTAATTATAATACAATAAATAAGTTTTGGCAACTTAAATATTTTGTAACCTTGTATTTAAGCGTACACTAAATTCAATGTTAAACAGTACAATAACCACAGTGCGGCAAAAATACAAAAGGCGGCAAGCCGCCGCCTGTGACACATCGCTTACTTAGACTGCAAAAGCTTGTTAAGCTCCTCTCTAAATGTGTTAATATCCTTAAATTGTCTGTAAACAGAGGCAAAGCGTACATACGCCACCTCATCAACCTCCTTTAAATACTCCATAGCATACTCGCCTATAGTTTGGGAGGTAACCTCTCTTTCAAGAGAATTTTGCAGACGCATTTCTATTTTATTTATTATTCCCTCTATTGTTTCTACAGAAACAGGCCTTTTTTCGCAGGCACGCATTAAGCCCTGGCTAAGCTTCTCTCTGCTAAAAAGCTCACGGGTACGGTCACGCTTTACCACCATAATCGGAACGGTTTCGATAACCTCGTGAGTTGTAAAACGCTTTCCACAGTTTAAACACTCACGGCGGCGACGGATTCTTTCGCCGTCATCAGCCGAGCGTGAATCTATAACCTTGCTTTCTTCACAAGAACAGTACGGACATTTCATAAGTATACCTCGCATAATTAATACTGTAGCAATTATACCATATATTGTATTTACTTTGCAAGGGTTATACAATATTTATTTAACATTAAATATCTCCAAATGCAGTATTCAGATAATTATACGCACCCACAATATCATCTATAGTATCAAAATCTCTGCGGTAAACCTCTATAACACCCTTGCCGGAAAAGCCTTGATTTTTCATTTGAGTAAGTATTTTTCTGTAGTCCATTTCGCCCTTTCCCGGCAGCATACAATCCCTTGTAGGGGCGTTGTCATTTATATGTAAATGAATTATCCTGTCGCCCATTGCACTGCACATATCATACGGGCTGTAGCCGGCACGCACTGCTTGTTTAATGTCAAAAACAAAGGAAACATTCTCACCCAGATATTCTCTCATTTGCTTTACAAATGCAGGGTTTTGGCTTCTGAACATATTAACATTTTCCTGCCCCAAGTCTACACCCATTTCTCTGCCTGTTTGCGCCAGCTTGTAGTACCTTTCAAAGTACTCTTCGTTTGGTATACCGCCCATTTCAGGCATACGCCTGTCGCCGTGCAAAACAACAAGCTTTGCGCCAAACTCACCTGCAAAGTTGTAATACTGTTTATAAAACTCTACAGTGTCATAAAATCTTTTTTTGTAGTCAGAGAAAATCATTATATGCTCATAGCCCGATGTAAACGGGTGAACAGAAGTTACCGTTACATCATATGGCGCAATAATATTCTTTACGGTTTTTATAAAGTCCTGCTTTAGCTCCGACTCGGTATTAACAAAAATTTCAATCTGCCTTACACCTCTTGACACCAAGCCCTCAATAGAACTTGAAAGCTCCATAGGATAAAAGCAAGAGGAGGAAACTCCGAAAATCATTTATGCCACTTCCTTATTTACAGCTGTATTTTGCTTTGGCTTACGGCTATATTCTACAATTAATGCCACTGCCGAAATCACAAAGAGAAAAATGCTTATCCACTGTGAAGTTGAAAGCGGTCCAAAATAGCCTCGCTCTGTAATGTCGCCTCTGAAAAATTCATTTATAAACCTAATTACAGGGTATATAAGGCCGTATATCCAAATTAATGTACCCTTTTTCAAGTTACTGCATTTGCATAGTATAGCCAAAAGCACTAAGCATATAAGCACATTATCTACAGACTCAAACAGCTGTATAGGCAGGCGGTTTACACCGTTGGCATTTACGATTAATGAGTGACGGTATGTAAACCCAAAATTACTTTCTATTCCGTAGCAGCAGCCTGCCAAAAAGCAGCCTATTCTGCCAAATGCGTGAAACAATGGGATACACGGTGCAAGGGTATCGGCATAACTGCGAACATCAAGCTTTGCCACCTTCATATAAATAAATGCGCCAATACACGCACCTATAAGTCCGCCGTAAAACACCATACCGCCAAAGACATCTATCATATATGCCATAAACATCTGCAAACTGCTAAACACCCGGTCAAGGTGGGTAAGCACATACACCAGCTTGTCAAACTGTGCAATTGCATAAACTATATGTGCCATTATAAATGCACCTATGCCCCCTGCCAGGCCTATACATACATATTCAATGCCCTCTATATGGTCACGCTTTTTCATAGTTACAAACTTTATCAGCAAAAAGCAGGCCAAAATGCCTAACCCCACCATAAATCCATAGTAAGGCAGTTCAAAACCTAATGTATCAAGTGTAGAAAACATATATTCACCTCTAAAAAATGGCAGTGTGCAACTACACACTGCCAAATTTTCATAAAAATAAATTTTTAATTAGTAGTACAAGGAATCAGCGTTATCTAAAATATCGGAAAGATCAGAACTGCTAAAACTTGAAGAAATAGAATTTCCTGCTGCACAAGCTGCACAGGCCGCACAACCTACACAAGAAACGCAAGAAAGAATTGAAAGTGCAGAAAGGATTATAGCAACAATACCGCAAACCATACCGGTAGTAGCCTTGCTCTTATTTGGTGTAGGTGCATTACCGGAAAGCTTGTTGTACTTAACTGCCATTACTACTGAAATAATACCTACAACAAGAGCCGCCAAGGACAACACACCTGATATTATAGCCATAACACCCATTGCTCCTGAGCCTGATTGACCTGCAACACAGCCACAAGCTACCCAGAACAGCACAATGCCCAAAACTGCTGCAACCAAGCTGGCAACACCAACTATCATAGCTGTTTGTGCTTTAGAAGCGTTAGGATCCGGACCCATCACCTGTGGTTGAGGGTTAAAGTTGTTCTGTGGCTGATTATTGTAATAATCCTGGCCGCCGTTCTGTGGCTGACTGTTATTGTAATAATCCTGACCACCGTTATTCTGCGGCTGATTGTTATTGTAATAGTCCTGACCGCCGTTATTCTGTGGCTGATTGTTATTGTAATAATCCTGACCGCCGTTATTCTGTGGCTGGTTGTTATTGTAATAATCCTGACCACCGTTATTCTGTGGCTGATTGTTATTGTAATAGTCCTGACCACCGTTATTCTGTGGCTGATTGTTATTGTAATAATCCTGACCGCCGTTATTCTGTGGCTGGCTATTATATGTACCCTGCTGTGAATCGCCTACAGGCTGTGATGAATAGCTCTGGTTAGGGTTAAATGTATTTCCGGCATAGTTCTGATTTGGGTTAAAGCCACCGCTCTGTGTATTTTGCTGCGGCACATTTGGGTCAGTCCCACCGCCCTGTGTATTTTGCTGTGGCATATTAGGGGTATTATTCTGCTGAAAATTGTTGTTATTATTGTTGTTGTTATCCATAACATTACCTCCTCATAGTATATTACCATATTACAGTAAATATTTTCTAATGTCAACATATTTTGCAAAATTCCTTAAAAAAATGTTCACAATTTAATTTCGTTAAATTACTATTTCAGCACCGGCTCTTTTTCAATATTTTCACTGTCGGTACGGATATTTTTCTTTTCGCTGTCATTACTGTCATTATATACAGAGTCCTCATCAGTAAAATTCAGCCTGCACTCCTCAACAACCAAAGGCCGCTTCATAACTCTGGTATTTATACTCATAATATACTCGCCCATAATTCCTATAAAGAACAGCTGTACAGCACCAAGAAAAAACATACCTATAAGCACAGGCGCCATACCTGCCGAAAAGCGGTCCCAAAATACAAGCTTCAGCACCAAATATATCAAGGCAATTACAATGCTTACAGCACCTACCACAAAGCTGCTTAGGGTTGCAAGACGAAGTATAACCTTTGAATATGAGGTTATGCCTATCATAGCATAGTCATACAGCGAGTAGAAATTATTCTTGCTCTTACCTGCTCTTCTTTTTGGCTGTTGATATTCCACCTTAACATAGTCAAAACCCAGCTCTGCCACAATGCCTCTTAAATACGGCATTGGGTCCTCTAAATTTCTTACAACATCTACAAATGCCTTGTCGTATAAGCCAAAGCCTGTAAAATGCTCAATTTGGTCAACATCGGATATTTTCTTTATCAGCTTATAGTAGCAGGTACGCAAAAAATACATAAGCTTGCTTTCCTTACTGGTTGTTTTTACGCCGATAACTATTTTATTGCCCTGCTCCCACAGTCTTACAAAGTCAACTATCATATTCACAGGGTCCTGAAAGTCTGCGCACATTCTTATTACACAGTCACCGTACGCCTGCTTTAGTGCATATACCGGCGAACGCATTTGTCCGAAATTTCTTGCGTT
The DNA here is from genome assembly GCA_902789345.1 of uncultured Ruminococcus sp. Lineage (GTDB taxonomy): Bacteria > Bacillota > Clostridia > Oscillospirales > Acutalibacteraceae > CAG-964. Next base: position 39,132 of record CADANT010000004.1, on the reverse strand, counting down.
AAAAATTGCTTTAATTCTTCTGTTTTGTTCGCACAGTCTTCTTAGGATTTTCCTTGTGTTGTCTTTTGAATGGTTGTCGGCAAAGATAATCTCATAGTCGTACTGCGGAAGCTGTTTTTCAAACACATCTATAATAGCCATAGATAACGGCTCAACATTTTCTTCTTCGTTATATGTAGGTATTACAACACTAATTTTTTTCATTGTGTATTTGTGTCCTTTCCCATCTGCTTTTTAATAAACTCTATATTTTCCTGTATTCCCCGGTCAAAGGTATATTTTGGCACAAAGCCTGTGTGCTTGTTAAGCTTGGTAATGTCTGCACACAGCTGCATAACGGCATTTTCACCATATGGCAAAGCGCCTATATTCACCTTTGCTGTATTGTGTGTGTACTTATTAATAAGCTGAATATATTCATAAAGAGGTCTTGCCGTGCCACTGCCTATGTTGTACACCTCGTTGTCCTTGCCGTATAAGCCCAAAAGGAAAAAGGCTCTGCCAATATCCTTGCTGTAAAGGTAATCCCACATTTGTTCACCCTTTGTAAAGTTGGTTTCCTCCCCCTTCAGCATTTTCTCTATGCAGGCAGGAACCATTGCCGACCTTTTATTATATGCGCCGTATACACTGAAAATTCTTGTCCAAATACAGCCAATGCCGTATCTTTTGCACTGCTCAAAAGCAAGCTTGCAGGCGGCATACTTACACACTCCGTAAGGGGTGCAAGGATTTACGGGAGTTTCCTCGTTTATGCTCGGTTTATTTACCACACCGTATTCTGCCTGTGAGCCTGCGCCTATAAACCTTTTACAGCCAAGCTTATAAGCGGCGTCTACTGCGTCAAGGGTAAAGTTTATATTCTCGGTTTGGTATCGCAAATTATCATTTCTCTTTGCACCGGTGTGCCCCCATGCAAAGTGGTAAAACACATCACAGTCAGAATGCTGAATTAACTGCGGCAGCTGTGATAAATTATCCAAACTGCAATTTACAATTTCAATATTATCTATTCCCTTTAGTCTGTCAATATTAGGTGAATTTTCTCTTACAACAGCATAAACCTTAACATTATTTTTTACAAGCTCTTTAACCGCAGCCAAGCCTATCATACTTGTAGCGCCGGTTACAACTGCAATATTCATAATACCTCCGAAATTCAACGGTTTATCCCATTTGGCTATACCAAAGGGATAAACATATTTTCTTCAAGCTCTTCTCTTGGCAAAAAAGGTGCTAAATCCTCAAGCGGAGCAGACACCATTGAGCCGTCCTCCAGCTTTTTGCTTGAAGCCTTCGGCTCTGTTTTCTGTTTGGTAGTTACAAACACTTCGCAAAGCACAGCGCCCTCAGAATTTAACACAGAGCTTATAGTATCAAACAAATTTTCACTTTTGCACACGCTTGTATATGCAATACCGTAAGCTTTGCTAAGCCTTTCAAGGTTTGGGAAGCCCAGGTCAGAGCTGTCTGTACCTACGCCCACAAGGGTATGTTGGCTAAAGTAGGCTGTTTGTGTTTGTCTGATGGAATGGTAGCCGTTGTTGTTTATAACAAACAGCTTTACAGGCAGCTTGTTGGTCACTATTGTTTGCAGCTCCTGAATATTCATTTGCAGGCTGCCGTCACCTGTTACACAGGCTATACTTTTGCCGTTACAGGCTGTGCACACACCAATGGCCGCCGGTAAGCAGTAGCCCATTGAGGCTGTGTTTGGGTTGGTTATAAAACGCTGTCCCTTTTTAATTTTCGCCGTTTGGCTGCCTACCACTCTGCTTGTACCTACACTTGCCACAAGCACATCGTTTTCCTTTAGTGCTTTGTAAAGCTCGTTGTAAAAAGCGTAAATATTTGTTCTGTTGTCAATATTTTCGTAGTGGCTTTCGTTTACTACCTGATAGTGCTCTTTCCAGTATGCACATTTGTCAAGCCACTGTCTGCCGTTAAACAGCTTTTTAACATTAAGCTCTTTTAATCTGCTGTTTAGCTTATTAATAAGCACCTTTGCGTCACATACAACAGGCAGGTCAATATTAAGATAGGGCTTTTTCAGCTCCTCGCCGTCAATATCATTTGCTATTTTATATGCCGCCCTTGCCCATGTTTTGTCGTTAAAGCCTATTTGCATATAGCTTAATCTGTTCCCCAAAGAAAACAAAACATCGCTGTTTTGCACCGCAAAGTTACCGGCTCTGTCACCTGTTCCGCCGCTTTTACCTACATAAACAGGGCTGTCATATTCTATGGCGTCTATACTGCTCATACCGTTTACAACAGGCACATTCAGAGTTTCAGCCAGCTGTAAAAATTCCTTATGCGCACCGCTTAGGCGAATACCGTTGCCTGTCATTATTACAGGGCGCTGTGCGTTTTTCAGCTTGTTTATAATAGTATCAATTACACTGTCATCTACAGTATCTTCTATCTGCTGAATGTCCTCCTGTGGGTTATAGTCAACCAAATTGTCGGTATCAATTATCTTTGCCTGTATATCCAAAGGAATATCAAGCCAGCAAGGTGCCGGTCTGCCATTTTTGGCAAGGAACAAAGCCTTTTCAAGATGATATTTTATCATATTTGCGTCAGTAACCATAACGGCATATTTTGTCATACATTCTACTGCTTTTGTAATGTCAAATTCCTGTATACCCATAGTACGCAGTGAAAGTCCCGTACTTCTTACACAGGTGGCATATCTTGACTGTCCCGAAAAAATCAGCATAGGTATAGAATCCATATAGCCGCACAAAACTCCGGTAATGGCATTTGAAGCTCCCGGCCCCATTGTTACGCACACGCCGGCAATTTTGTTATTTATTCTTGCGTATGCCTCTGCCGCCATAGCGCTTGCCTGCTCGTTATGATTGTATGTGCAGTGCAAGCCGTTTTTGTGTCCAAAGGAATCGTTAAGGTGCATTGAGCCGCCGCCTGTTACGGTAAACATATCTGTTATGCCATTTTCAACTAAAAAATTTGCTATATAGTCAGAAAGCTTAATTTTCATATTGGTTATTCTCCTTTTTTACCTGCATTAACCGCCTATTTCCTTTTTTCTCTCTTTCTGAAAGCCCACAGCTTGTTAAGCACAAAATTAAGGGGCACTGTTACCACAAGCCTTATAAGCGGCGCAAGCCATTCCGAAATATGCAGAATATCTACCATTAACCAAATTAAAAATGTAGACACCAAATAGCTTATGCCATAGGTAATAAACACCTTGCTAAAGGATTTAGGTATGCTTGTTTCCGTTTTATCCTTAAAAACATATCGGTAATTCCAAAAGAAAGCATTGCAAACGCTTATTAAAAAGCCCATTGTGTTTGCCAAAAGGTAATTCCAGCCTAAAAACACCAAAATGTAATATACAGCCAATGAAATAAGCGTATTGGAAAAACCAACTATGCCAAACTTAATAAATTGCCAAACTAAAGCAAAGAAATCCTTTTTGCTGTGTACATTGAACTTATCCTGCAGCTTTTTAACTATACTCATTGATTAACAGCCTCAATAATAGCCTTAGCCATAAACTTCAGCTTTTCTTCTGTCATACCCGGATACACACCTATCCAAAAGCTGTTGTTCATAATAATATCTGTATTGCTTAAATCGGTAGCAATGCGATACTCGCCGCCATTGTTTTTATAGTCAATAAATGCCGGGTGCTTTGTAAGGTTGCCGGCAAACAGCATTCTTGTTTGAACGCCCTTGCTTTCTACATACTGAACAACCTTGTTTCTGTCTACGCCCTCTTTACAGGTAATAAGGAAGCCAAACCAGCTTGGATCGCCGTTTTCACAGGCAACAGGCAAAACCAGCTTATCCTCAAGAGGCTTCAATTCGTTAATTAATATCTTATAATTTTCTTTTCTCTTTTCAACAAAGGACGGGAATTTTTTAAGCTGTGCCACACCTATAGCCGCCTGCATATCCGTTGCCTTTAGGTTGTAGCCAAAGTGAGAATATACATACTTATGGTCGTAGCCCAAAGGCAGCTCGCCGTACTGTCTGTCAAAACGGTGTCCGCAAATATTGTCACAGCCTGACGGACATACACAGTCTCTGCCCCAGTCACGCATAGACCTGATTATTTTATTAAGCAAAGGGCTGTTTGTGTAAACGGCACCGCCCTCGCCCATTGTCATATGGTGCGGCGGATAGAAGCTTGATGTACCAATGTCACCCACTGTACCTGTAAACTTCCACTGGCCGTCTATGTAATATTTAGAGCCAAGTGCGTCACAGTTATCCTCAACAAGCCACAGGTTATTTTTCTTACAAAAATCCCTTATGTACTGCAAATTAAAAGGATTACCCAAGGTATGTGCAAGCATTACTGCTTTTGTTTTTGGGCTAAGAGCCTTTTCCATAGAATTTACATCAATATTGCCCTGGCTTACATCAACATCGGCAAATACGGGAACAGCGCCAAATTGAATAATTGGTGCTACTGTGGTTGGAAAGCCTGCGGCAACTGTTATAACCTCGTCACCACGCTTAATGGCACGCTCCCCCAGCAACGGAGAAGTAAGTGCCGCAAAAGCTGCCAAATTGGCGCTTGAACCGCTGTTCACTAAGCTACAGTATTTTACGCCCAAATATTCAGCCAAACCCTTTTCAAACTGCTGAGTATATCTGCCTGAGGTCAGCCAAAATTCAAGTGAACTGTCAACAAGATTTACCATTTCTTCGCTGTCATATACTCTGCCGGCGTATGGTATTCTGTCGCACTCCTTGTACTCCTTTGGTTGGTTATGGTATTTGTTGCAATACTCCTCAACCATTTTTAAAATTTCTTCCTTAGCCTTATCCTGTGTCATATTTTCAAACATTAATTAATCCTCCGCAGTTAGAAATTCAGCAATCTGCTTATTTGTTATTTCATCTAAATTATCATTATTTATATACGCTTTTGACCATTCAACGGTTTTTTCAATAGCTTTTTCAATGTTCCAAACAGGCTTCCAGCCCATAGCCGACTTTAGCTTAGAACAGTCCAGCTTTAGGAAATTCGCTTCGTGAGGGGCGTTTTTCTCTGCAATATTTTTCCAGCTTAGCCCTTCGCCGTAGTGTTTAACAAACATATCTACAATTTCGCCTGTAGTAACGCAGTCGCACTCGTCAGGACCTACATTGTAATAGCCGGCAAGCTCAAAGCTTTCATACTGCTTTTGCACTATAAGCAAATAAGCGCAAAGGGGCTCCAAAACATGCTGATACGGTCTGGTAGAGTAGGGATTTCTTACTATTATGTCCTTTTTATCCCTTGCAGCACGAACACAGTCGGGAATAATTCTGTCAACTGCAAAATCACCGCCGCCTATAACATTTCCTGCCCTTGCAGTAGAAACCGCTATTTTTTCATCATCAAAAAAGCTTCTTTTATAACTGTGGGTAACAAGCTCGGAACAGCTTTTGCTGTTTGAATATGGGTCAAAGCCGTCTAAAGGCTCGTTTTCTCTGTAGCCCCAGCACCACTCGTTGTTTTTATAAACCTTGTCGGTAGTTACATTCAGCACAGAACCCACGGTTTTACAATTTCTTACACATTCCAAAATATTAACCGTACCCATAACATTTGTTGAGTAGGTGTAAACAGGGTCTTTAAACGACTCTCTTACTATAGGCTGAGCCGCCAAGTGCATAACTATGTGGGGCTGTGCCTTGTTAAATGCATTCTGTAAAGCCTTTAAATCTCTTATATCACCAACAGTGCTGTGTACATTACGGTCTATATTAAGCAGGCTGTACATTGATGGATTTGTAGGTGGATTTAGAGAATAGCCGTAAACCTCTGCCCCGCACTGTACAAGCAGCTTGCAAAGCCAAGAGCCTTTAAAGCCGGTATGTCCGGTAACAAAAACTCTTTTTCCTTTAAAAAAATTAACATCAAACATTAGTCATTCCACACTTTCCAAGGTGCCTTACCGCTTGCCCAAAGCTCCTCAAGCAGATTCTTTTCACGCAGTGTGTCCATACACTGCCAAAAGCCGTTGAATTTGTAAGCGCTAAGCTGGTTTCTTCTGGCACACTCCTCCAACGGGTAGCGTTCAAACACTGTGCTGTCGCCCTCAATCAAGTCAAATATTTCAGGCTGTAAAACCATATATCCGGCGTTTATCCAGCCGCCGTCCTCTTTCTTTTTTTCTTTAAAGTCAGTAATAATGCTGTCATTATTTATATCCAGCAAGCCAAACCTGCCACCCGGCTGAATAGCCGACAGTGTGGCAATGGTACCCTGCTTTTTATGAAAAGCCACAAGGTCGTTAATATCAATAGCCGAAACTGCGTCGCCGTATGTAAGCAAGAACGGCTCGTTATGTATAAAATTCTTTATTCTTTTAATTCTGCCGCCTGTCATAGTATTTAGACCTGTATCAATAATAGTTACACGCCACGGCTCTGCAACATTTGAATGGACTGTAAGCTCGTTACCGTTTCTGAAATCAAATGTAATATTACTTCTGTGTAAATAGTAATCTGCAAAATATTCTTTAATTACATACTGTTTGTAGCCGGCACAAATAATAAAATCATTATATCCATAGTAAGAATACTGCTTCATTATGTGCCATAAAATCGGCATTTCACCTATCTCTATCATCGGCTTTGGACGCAAATGGCTTTCTTCACTAATGCGTGTGCCATAACCTCCTGCTAATAGTACAACTTTCATAATAATATCTTCCTTTTCAGTTATTTTAATATTACACAACTAACCTATTATATTTTAAACTATATACACCTTTTTTTCAAGCCTTTTACAGAGCATAACTCACATTACTTTCTTAAATTATTTTATCTTCTTTTTTCATTGCACAAACATTTAACTTTTAAGTCAAATTATTCCATAAAATAGCAGAGCAACCGATTATGAGCTGCCCTGCTGAGTGTAAAAATCTTTAATTTAGAAATTAACTATAATATATTCACCGTTATCCTTAACTGAACCCTTTTGTGGCCATTCAGGCATGGATTCAGATAACTTTTTTGCTTCATTGTACTGTTTTAGTGTACCTTGCTTTATATCACTGTACCCGCAATACGAGAAGAACTTTAAAAGCTCTGTGTTAGGTTTATTGTCATTAGTCAAAAACGCAGACTCAGACCATTTAATAAATGATCTTCCGTTTGTTTCCTGTATATGATGAGAATATCTGCCATCATTATCATCATTGATAACTGAATTTAAATGTAATATTGATGCCAACTTATAAGGTATACTGTCTACCTTTATATATGTTAATTCCTTTATATTATCACTTAGCTCGTAATCGCCAACAAAAACAACCGGTTTATTTATGTCATAATTTTGGTAAAGTGCATTTCCCACCTGTTGAACTACCGATTTCTCCTCCTGGTAGCGCTGATAATCAGCATTAAACCAAAAATTGGTGTTTGTTACCTGCAAAATTGTAAAATAGGCCAGTACCACGCAAACTCCTCTAAATAACAACTTACAGCTATGTCCGCAAAGTGTATTAACCAGCATAAAATAAATAAATGCTGTAAAGAATATAACTACTTGAGCTGTTCTGTAAGGAGCACGATTTCCCAGTATTAGTGATAAAACTATAAGTCCGGAGTAAAGCCCTGCAAACAGCAGCAATATCAGCGGGGATTTTTTTCTTTTACAATAATAGACAGCAAGAACCAGTGAAACAACCAGTGCAATTGCAAACAGCGTTATCGGTAAATACCAAATACCCGCCAATACATAATCTATTATCCAAACACCAACCGTTTTAAAGATACCTACTGACTCCCCTGTTAACCATCCGCTTGTGTTAGCTGAGCCCACCTTGCCTGTAAAATTCACAAGTTTTGAAACAGGAAAGCTAACGACAAATTCCAGCACCAAGCCTGTTATCAACGGCACAGCAAATATTATTCCGTTAGTAAGTATGCTTTTTATTGTTATTTTCTCTTTGTAATCATCCGAAACATATTTTAAAATAAGCACCGCAAAAACCGCACAAAAATACACAACAACAAGTGACTCATACCATGAGCATACCAGAGCTACCATTATTGAAGCAAAAACAAGATTCTTCTTTTGCTTGTTTTCAATATAATTCAGTACAAACCACAAAGCACAGGAAATGAGAAAGAATCCGCCACCAACAGCAAGCGTACAGCCGGTATACGAAAAAATTTCAGTATGTAATGGTGATGTAACTAATAAACATGAAAATACAACCTTTGGAACTATGGATTTAGTCTTTATTACTCTGTCAAAAACTATACAAAATACAATAGCACTTAATCCTAGAAAAACAATACCAATAAAATCTATAAACCAATAGTTATTATTTATAAGTCCGAATATATGTCGTATTAATGTGCTTGTCATTCTCCCTTGTGCAAAAAGCTGACCAAAGTAATATCTATCGCCGCAAAAATCATCAACACTAATAGAATAATTCGTCAAGAAGTATGTATAAGTCGAAACCAACGACAATAGCAGAAATATAATATACTTTAAATTTGAAATATATTCATAAATCAGTGAAATTAATTTCGTACCTTGGCACTTCTTAGCCGGCTGTTCTAGTTTCATTATGTTTTCCATTTCATGTTCTTCCTTTCTTTTTCTATTGCTTATTATATCTTTTTAGATGTTTATAGTCAATAAATAAAATCTGTAGTAATTTTCCACTGCTGTACAACTAATGGGACAGCAGGCGCTGTCAGCAAACATATTTTCGATTTTCTATTGATTTTGTTTCACATAACTGCTACAATAAAAATATAAGCAAACGTTTGTGTGGTGCTTGCAAACATTGAGTTTATATTTTTAAAAGCATACAGTCTTTCCCTGCTGTATGCTTTTATTTAGGCAGATAGTTTTACAGATAGAGAATAGGAGAATGTTAAATATGAATAACGGATTAATTAATTACGAATTATGGGCTAATGAATACGAAGAACAAATGCACACTTTAAACAGAAAAATTGAAACCTTAAAAAAGGAACGCAAAATTTGCACCGCCGTTTGCGCAGAGCTGGAGTTAAACAAACGGATAACCAGCTTGTACAATATGTACCTAGAGTGCAAGCACACCGCACAAATGATGAGAAACCGTGCAAAGGAAAGGGAGGCTGCTTAAATGAGGTCATACGCAACAGACCCTACAAAGCTTGAAAGCCTTTCCCAAGCTCTTGTTTACAACCAATATTGCCAATCGCACAAAACCAACAAAGCCGACATTGAAAAAATGAAAAGCCATATTGCCAAGGCTGTTAAGCTGGAGCTTACGCAAAGGCAAAGCTACTGTCTGACGCAGTATTACATATACAACCGAAAAATGGTTGACATAGCTAATGAAATAGGCATATCCCCCTGTGTGGTAAGCAGACATATATCACGGGCGGTAGAAAAGCTAAAGCGTACACTGCCGTATTATTATTAAAAATATTCGCATTTATAAAGGTGCAGCCAAAACAAGGCCGCACCTTTATTTTTTAAGAGCATATGGCAGAAAACCAATAATAAATTCAAGACTTTTTAAAGGTTTTGTGCTAAAATATGTATGTAAATCTGTTACGGAATTTTATGCAAAATTATCGGGAGGGATTAATGTGCGTATATTAGTGGTTGAGGATGAGTTCAGCTTAGCTGATGCCCTTAGAGAAATATTAAAAAAAGAAAAATACACCGTTGACATTGCAACAGACGGTCAGGACGGTCTTGACCAAGCGCTTACAGGCATTTACGACGCTATAGTGCTTGATGTTATGCTGCCGCTTATGAACGGCTTTCAGGTGCTTAGAAATTTGCGTGATGAGGGTATAGAAACACCTGTTTTAATGCTTACCGCAAAAAGTGAGCTTGACGACAAGGTGCGTGGTTTGGACTGTGGCGCAGATGATTACTTAACAAAGCCCTTTCAAACTAAAGAATTGCTTGCAAGGCTTCGTGCAATAACAAGAAGAAAGGGCGAAATTGAAAGCAACATAATTACATTTGGAGATTTACAGCTTAACACCGGCATAGGTGAAATTTCCTGTACAACTACAGGAAAGAGTATGAAGCTGGGACTAAAGGAATTTCAGTTGCTTGAGTTTTTGCTGAAAAATAAAAACCAGATTATAAGCAAGGAGCAAATAGTAGAAAAGCTGTGGGGACTTGAAAGCGACAGCGAATACAACAACGCCGAGGTTTATGTTTCGTTTACAAGAAAGAAAATAAAATTTGTAGGCTCTAAGGTAGCTATAAAGGCAGTGCGTGGCTTAGGCTACACTTTGGAGGAAGGCAAATGATAAAAAAGCTTAGAATAAAGCTTGTAACCGTACTAACTCTTATACTCTCGCTTGTTTTGGGCGGAATATTAGCAGCAGTTAATATATTTAACTACAATGTTAATATGGAGGAGGCATACCGCAGGCTTGGTATGATAACCTCAAGAGCAATTGTTCAGGACGACCCATTAGCGGATTTTTCAAATAATAACGCCGGAGCATATGACAAAAGCTACGGCGTAAGCGACTCTGAAATATATCTGTCATATGTGGGGATTGACGGTGAGATTAAAGGTATAACCGCAGCAAACGAAACTAACTACACCTATGAGCAAATATCCGCCTTCACAAACAAGGCCCTTTCACGCTCGGCAAAGCAAGGAAAAATAGACAAGCTTATATATACAATTACAGATATTAACTATGGTGCTTTTGGAAAGGCACATATAGTTGGATTTATGAACAACTCCGATAATATTAACAATTTCAGCACAATGGTTGCAAGCTCGGTAATAATATGGCTTGTAGGCTCATTTGTAATATTAATTTTGGCCTTTCTTCTTTCTATGTGGCTTATAAAGCCTGTTGAGGACGCCTTTAACAGACAAAAACAATTTATATCCGACGCAAGCCACGAGCTAAAAACTCCTATAGCGGTTATAAGTGCCAACGCAGACATATTGGCAGGCGACATTGGCGAAAACAAATGGCTTGGCTATATACAGTCCGAGTCTGAAAGAATGAGCAAACTCATTAACGACCTACTTACACTTACACGAATAGAAATGCAGTCTGACAAAGCACAGTCAACACGCTTTGACATTTGCAATACCCTAATGGAAGTAACAATGCCGTTTGAAAGCGTTGCCTTTGAAAAGGGCGTTATTCTTGAGTGCGAACCGGAGAGTGAAATTTTTATTAACGGCAACGAAGGACAAATTAAGCAGGTTGTGGCTATACTGGTTGACAACGCCATAAAGCATTGCTATGACGGAGGCAGTGTGACAGTAACCGTAGAGCCTGCAACAAAAAGCAGATGTAAAATAAGAGTGTCAAACACAGGCGAGCCAATACCGGAAAAGGTACGGAAAAAGATTTTTGAACGCTTTTACCGTGCTGACGAATCACGAAACCGTGACAACAACCGTTACGGTTTGGGCTTGGCAATAGCAAAGCAAATTGTCGACAACCACAACGGCAGTATTGATGTTAGCTGTGAAATGGGCTACACCACCTTTGAGGTTATAATATAATTGAAGATTGTTATAAAACGCCTCCCTTGTGCAAAGGGAGGCGTTTATAAACTAACTTCTCAAAGCTCCCTCGTGTAGAGGGGGCTTTTACTGATTATGAAGCATTATCAGCTGGCCAGGATATATATTGTTGGGATTGTCAAGGTTGTTGTTGTCAATGACATCATTTATGTCAAGTCCATACCTCTGTGATATAGAAAACAATGTGTCACCGGGGCGCACTGCATACCACTTTGGCGTTGTGGATGTACCTACAGGAATGTAAAGCTGTGTCCCCGGAAAGATTCTGTTAATATCCGGTATGTTGTTATAGCGCAGTAAGTCGTTTATAGTTGTACCAAAATTTTGGGCGATTCCCCACAGGGTATCCCCCGGCTCTACTGTATAATATACACTTGTCAATGTAAAAACTCCTTTGCAAAAGCATTGTCATTATAATAATATGTGAACAAGTGCTGTTTGTTACCAATATAAATAATACTTCTATACCAAAGTAGGTTTAACATTTTATTAATTGACTTTATACGATTAATTTTGTAAACTTGTTGTATGAAAAACAGTTACATAGGGAGTGTTTCTATGAAAAAATTGGCAGTCATACTATTTTCTGCTTTAATACTTACATCCGGCGGTGCAATACTTACAGGCTGTGGCTGCAGCAGCAGTGAAAGCTCGTCCACATCATCCGGCAGTGCATCAACAGAGCCTAAAAAGGATGTTGTAGGAAACTGGGGTGGCAGAAGTGACAATGTAAATGCAAAATTTAACGATGACGGTACCTGCGAAATTGGCGGAGTATCGGGCACCTATACAATAGACAGGGACAACAAGCTTACCGTTACACCAAACAGCAGTGACGGCACAAGCACAACGCCTATGACATTTGAATACTACACAGATAGTAATTATTCCTCCATTCCGCAAAATCAATGGGCTATTGCTAACAATACGCTTTATATAAACGGCTACCAATATACCAAGGATTCTGACAGCGGTCAGTCCGGTAGTAACGCTGACAACAGCTCTTCCGGCAACAGCTCTAATAATTCGTCAGGCAGCAGTTCAAATTCTTCGTCAAGCAACTCCGGAAGTTCTTCAAGCTTCGGCAGCAATTCATCATCAAGCAATTCTTCAAGCTCCGGCAATAATTCATCATCAAGTAATTCGTCATCAAGCAGCTCCTCAAATTCAAGCAGTTCTTCAACTCTTAACGAGGGGGACGAAAGCGATATGGTAACAATAATAGATAACATTGATGATTTTGCCTCATAAGCTAAACTGACAATTTTACAGATTGCTGTATATAAATAAGCCCTGTCGCTATACAGGTAGCGGCAGGGCTTTGCTGTTTTTTATTAAACAAACATTATATACTAAATAGCATAAATATTTACTTTGCGTAGCGGACATTAAGCCTTTTGTATGCACTGTCAATTACAGCTGCAAACAAGAAAGTTGCCACACTGTAAACTACAAAGTGAACAGCATTTGTAACTAATCTTACAGGCAATATTGCCTCTACAGGGTAGCCATATGCTATACACAGGCTTGCAGTGGTAATAACTACATTGCAAACTATAATTGTAACAAGGTTTGCAATAATTGCTCTGCCCCAGCCTATATGTTTTTTATGCAAGAACAATCCCATTAATACGCCCCACATAATTTTAGCAAACAATATACCAAAATTTATGCCGCCGGTCGGGTGAATAATAAGAGTTATTATATCACCACAGCCACCTATTATTCCACCCCAAACAGGACCAAGCATATATGCTGCCAAAGTAACAGGTATTGGCGAGAATGTAAAGCGGTATGAATCTCCGATGTTAATTTCAAGAAAGCCTAACACAACTCTAAGCGCCATAAAAATAGCGCCGAAAGCTATAAGCTGTACAGGTGAAAAGCTGAAAATAGTAGCCTCTTTCTTTTTGTTCAATGCATTTTCCAAAATTATTCCTCCTAAAAATGAAACCTCCCATACTGTGCATTAAGGTTTGCAAGTCTAGTTCTTTTCAAGCTGCAAAGTAAGGGATTAAAACTATTAGTCGGATAAGGAGAACAAAAAAACGGAGATGCCTGTACATCTCCGCCGGGAATTAAATGTTGTACCTTATTCAACAGCGGGATGCGAAACCTGAACCGTAGGATAATTCC
>CADANT010000004.1:0-25475 GCA_902789345.1 uncultured Ruminococcus sp. | reverse complement strand
AACTCCCCGTTTGACAGGCACTAAGCCTAGAGCAACGCTCAAGTTTCTACTCTGTGTGTGCCGTTAAAAAATTTCTGTTTTCGGCACTGATAGGAGTATATCACACTGTAAAAAAAATGTCAACCCAAAATGCAATGCACCTTGGGTTAACATTTACGCCGCTTGTATTATTAAGAGCCTCTGTACTCTGTAATACAAACCATTACCTCTTTAAAATATACCTTCTGTGTATCATTTCAAAAATGACTTAGAATTTGCGTTGCAACACTTTACAGTGCTACTGCATTATAATACCATTATTTTATGCATATTTCAATACTTATTGAAAATTTCTTTATAAAGATATATAATTTATGTATGACTTTTGTTTTATGTATGACTTATGTTCAAGGAGCTGAATGTACTTGAGTTTATTATTAAGCAAGCTTTTTACAGGAATTAGCCTGTCTCCTGTTTTCGCAACAGTTGTTTATTCATCTCCCGATGAAGCCGGCGGAGATATAGAAAAACTTTTGAATAATGTCAATATTCCGGCCCTTTGCTTAATTATAGGCGTTGCGGTAATTATATTCAGCTATTTTGCCCGCAAAAACTCCGCAGGTCAAAACGACAATGACGGCTATAACGAAAAATCCTACAGTGATTTTCATACAGACACCCAGGAAGAAAAATATGATGAATAATGAATAAAATTACACTAATCTTTGCACCACAAAGCCCCCGGTAGGCTGAAACTCAGCGATTTACCGGGGGGCAATTATTTTCTATATTATTTTTTACATTACTTACTCTCAATTTCGCCTACAATATACGGCAAAACCTGACTTGGGGATATTTCCAAAACATATGCAAATTCGTCATAAAGCATATGCTGTGCGCTTTTATAAAAGCGTTCGTCTGCAAGATGAAGTTTTTTACCCTTTAGCTTAAGGTTGTCTTTATGGTTATGTACCGCTTTAATCAGTTGAATAAGCTCCTGTCTGTCGCCCTTTTTGAGCACTTCCCTGTATGTTTCTTTTCTTTCATCATCATTATCAATCCACAGGCATTTTTCCTGCGGCATACTGTCAATAAGACTGCGTATTTCCTCTTTTGACAATACCTTTTTCATTTTGTGTACCAAGTCGGCATTGTCTACAGGAACATATATTTCAGAATTCTCTTTATATACCGGCTGTAAAATATAGTAGCTTAAAACCCTATTCTTAAATTTTCTCTCTGTTTTATCGGAAATTCTGCAAACACCCTCTGAGCCATAAATTACCGTATCACCTACATTATACATTACTAAAACCTCTTCTCTGCATACGCAACAAAAAACATAATATAAAGCCAAATTATTCTATTAGTATTATACCATATTTAAAAAATTTTCGTCATAGGCAAAAACACCAAATACCTATGGGCTTTATAAGGCTAAAACTGTGTATATATAAACAGCTTTATACAATTATGCGTTATTACAGCTTAATTTTATCTTTTCAACAAGAGTATACAATTCTTTAGGTGTGGTAACGGTATTAAGCACCTCAAGCATTGCCTTTGCAGACATATACTGGGGGAGCTTTAGTTGTTTCAGCAACGCTGTACGAAGTATCTTGCTTTTTTCACCGCCTGTTAGTCCCAAATTATAAAGGTCGGTTTTCGTAATAAGCTCCTGATTTTCTTTACCGCAAACAGCACCTGCATTTTGCAGTGCTTTTAAAATAATATCCTCGTCCACTCCCTCAACACCAAGAGTTCCCTCCTTTGACGGGTGGTCTTTTCTTTTTTCTTTACCCTTTATCTGCGGAATATAGGCATTTTTAATTTGCTCCTGCGGTACTATGCCCCTTAGGTGGTTGCGTATTAAAAATCCTGCGCTGTCACTGTCGGTTAAAATTATAATCCCCTGTTTTTGTGCTAACTGCTTTATTAAATTAACCTTTTCCTTGTCCTTAAAAATTCTAAAGCCGTTTGTTTCTATAATGGTTGCGTCTACTGCCGATTTTAGGCGCATTTTATCATACTTGCCCTCTACTATAATAGCTTCCTTTATGCTTATCATTTTCTTACCCGCTTTCCGGTCATCATCAGCTTGGCAATAAGCTGTTCAAGCAAAAGCCTTTTGTTACTGCTGCCGCTGTTCATTTCTGTATTCACCTGTGCAAGGCACTCTAAGCAGCTGCAAATATCCTCTGTAGTAAGTCTTGCGGAGGCACGCTCTGCCTTTTTCAGTCTGAATTCACGGCGTTTATAGTCAAAATCCTTTGCAACATCCTCTGCACGCATACCGCTTTCCACCGCTACTCGTACTCTGTACATATCGGTATAGGTGTTAGAAAGCTCCGACAATATCATTACAGGCTCTTCACGCTGGTAAAACAGTAAATCAAGGCACTTATAGGCTTTGTCCCAGTTACCGCTTGTAACTGCGTCTGTCATATCAAAAACCCTTGTAGCCAAATTTTTGGTCACAAGCATTTCCACAGCATCAGAGGTTATTTCGCCCTCGCTTACATAAGCACACAGCTTATCCATTTCGTTTTTTAAAGTATTAAGGTCTGTGCCTGTGTACTCTACTATTTTTGCCGCATTCTCAGGCTGAAGCGTCAATCCCCTTTTCGCAGCCCACCCCATAAGCAGTTTTTTTAAATCTGCCTGTGATTTTTTGCTGAACTCAACAACAATTCCATTTTTATCCACAGACTCTATTAGTTTTTTAAAGGCGTTCATTTTCTTTTTATCGGGTGTATATGTTGTCATAGCTATAACAATAACCGTTGTAGGGGGTAAATCCTCAAGAGCCTTATAAAAAATCTTTAGGTCACTTTCCGACAGCTTGTCAACCGAAAGGTCGGTAATAGCCATATAGTTGTATGGGTCGGTAAAAGGGATAATATCTATTGCCGATACTATTTGCTCTATGGTGCTGTCCTCGTTAAAGCGGTGAAAGCTAAAATCAGAAGGCGACTTACCGGCTATTTTCTCCTGCAATTTTTTTGCATACATTGAAACAAGCATTTTCTCGTCGCCGTACAGCAAATAGACATTTTTATAGTTTTGCTCCTTAATATTTCTTTTTAAATCCTGTTCTGTTAATTTTGCCATAGGTTAAAACTCCCGTCTGCAAATTTATATATAACTACATTTCCGCCGCCTGTACAGTAGCTGTAGCCGCTTTTATTACTGCCACAATATACCGATGTGTGATAATTTAGAAGTTGAGCGTTTTTACAACTACCCTGAAATACAACTACATCAGCATTTAGATATTCCTTTGACAGCAAGCTGCAGTCACCACCCTGTGGCGTTACTAAAATATTTTCATTTCCGCAATTTATATAAAGCCAGTTTCTGGTTTTGGTAGCAATTATCTGTACAGTATATTTTCCGTAATTAAGAACAGTATTTTCGCCTACAAATTCACATTGCGTATTATCTAATGCCAAAAGCATATCATCGGAATATTTATTACTGCTGTAGGCACAGACATTTTTTACGGATAAATCCTGAACAATATTTTGTGCAAAACAGCTGTAATACTGCTGATATCCGGGAACTAAAAGAGAATTAACATTATCGTTTATATCCTGTACAGTACTTTCTGCATAATATCTGCTGCCGCCGCAGGAGATTATATTTGTGCCGTCTATACCGTCCTCAACTATGGTAACTCCATTGCCGCTTTTTACAATTTTGAATGAAATCGACTGGGATTTTACGGCGTACTGTCCCGACAATATCATTACTGCAACCGCAATATTTACAACGGCACACCGTGCAACACTTTTTATTTTAAAGCCCTGCGCCACAAAAAATACCGCCGCTATGGCTATAACAGCTAACATTGCAAGCCTAAAGGCTGTACCGTCAACACTGACGGCAGAAAAAGGCAAAGAGGCAACAAAGCCTGTTACCCATATAATATAACTGCACAAAAAGCCCTCTATACAAGCTACAAGCCCAACTAAAATCTGCAAAAACGGCACACAGCTTAGTGCCAGCATAACTATACCCACAATAATAACCAAAGGCGCAACTAAGGATATAAGCAGATTGGAAAGCAGAAAATAAATATTAATTTGCTGAAATACAAACACCATTACCGGTAAAGTAAATATCGCCGCTGAAAGAGAAATTGCCGTTGTGTTTATTACATAACAAACAGCCTTATTTAAACCCTTACCAAAGATATTTTCGGGGAATCCAGGCAGCTTTTCTGTAAGGAATGCATTCAGCCTAACCCCAAGGGTAGCAATTCCCAGTGTGGCACTAAAAGACAGCATTAAACCTAAATTGCCTATAGCTAACGGGTTAAGAGCTGTTGTAACAATGCCTGCCAAGCCTAAACTGTTAAGACTGCTGGGGCTTTTCATTATAAAAAACGACAGCAAATAAACAATGCACATTACAGAGGCTCGCATTATTGAATATGTACAGCCTGCAAGTATTGTATAGAATACAACAAAGCCTATGGTAATGCCTGCCGAAATTTTCTTATTCTTTATAAATAGGGACAGAAAAGTAAAAATAAAGCTCATAATTATAGTCAGGTGTAAGCCTGATACTACAAGTATGTGGCTTAGGCCTGCAATTCTAAAGCTGTCCTTTATGTTGCTGTCAAGCTGAGATTTATCACCTAAAAGCAGTGAAATAAGCAAGCCGCCCTGCTCACTGCCTAAAAGCTCTGTGCATTTGTCGGTAACAGCGTTTTTAATATCCGTAAAAACACTGTACCATGGCCTAGAATAGTCGTTATATGTAACTAAACTGCTTTCAACCAAACGGGCATTAATATAATATCCGTTAGAAATGTCGTGGTTTGTATAGGGTGATTTATATTTTTCTGTAAATTCAGCAGTAAATTTAACCTTTTGGTACTGGTCAATACACAAATCACTGTCAGACCTTATGCGCAGTTTAAGCCTTTGGGGTACGCTTTTTACAGAGCTGTTACTAAGCTGTATATCATTGGTTTCAAAGTAATAATAGTAACCTTTGTCGGCTGCCGTGGTTTCGGTAAGCGAACCGCTGACAACACCTGTTTCATTGTTAAGCACTTCAACAGGCGTTACATTAAAGTAATAGAAAACAGAATACCACAGCACTCCTGCGCAAACAGAAAGCAAGCCTGCAAGAAGTGCTGTTTTATTCTCTTTCCTATAAAAAATTGATAAAAGAATAGCCGGTACCGAAATACCGGCTAAAATAATAAGTGTAAAGCCAATACCGGTTATCATAGCTACAAGCAAGCCAAGCATATAGCACAGCCCCACTACGAAAAACACCTGCTTCACACAATCACCCTTTACCCTGTTACTTTGGAAATACCGGCAACGGCTCCAAGAAAATAATGTCATCTCTTTTTGCTGCGTCACCCTCCGCCAAAACTGTAGCCTTACCTACTATGTTGCCGCCAACCTGCTTTACAAGCTCCTCCAGTGCATATAATGAATGTCCTGTACTGATAACATCATCTACAATAAGCACACGCTTGCCCTTAAGCTGCTCTGCATCGCTTCCGCTTAAATAAAGCGTTTGCTCCTTGGCTGTAGTAATAGACTTGCAGGTAACTGACAGATTATCGGTCATATACAGTTTTTGGGATTTTCTTGCTATTATATATTTTCTGCAGCCCTGTCTTGCCATTTCGTAGCACAGCGGTATTCCCTTTGCCTCGGCTGTAAGTACAATGTCGTGTTCAGGACAAATTTTCAACAGCTCTGCCGCTGATTTTTCTGTTACCTCAACATCGTTAAACATAATAAACGCCGCAATGTCAAGAGTGGAGGAAACCTCGCAAAGAGGAAGCTGTCTTTTACAGCCTGCTATAGTCATTTCATAGTATTTCATTTTCTGTTTCTCCCAAATTTAAAAAATCTTTTAATTTTTTTCACTGCTCTTTTGGCATTTCACGCCATAGTAGTGTCAAGCGCCTTACCGCCAAGCAGATGAAAATGCAAATGGAATACAGTCTGACCGCCGTTAGCACCGCAGTTGCTTACAACCCTGTAGCCGTCACCCAAATTATTCTCAGCCGCTATTTTAGGTATAACCTCAAAAATATGCGAAACAACACTGCTGTTCTCTGTTGTAATTCCGTTCATACTCTCTATATGCTCCTTTGGAATAATAACAATATGAACAGGGGCCTGAGGCGCAATATCATAAAATGCAACTATTTTGTCATCCTCATAAGCTTTTTTTGACGGAATTTCACCGCTGATAATTTTACAAAAAATACAATCCATTATATTCATAACCTTTCAGACTTTAATATCACACTGTAAAAATACAAACAAAACAAGGGTTGCCTAAAAAATACCCTGTCGTTTATGCTTTTACAGCATAAATCCACAAAAATATTTTATCACAATCAGCAACCCTCGTAAAGTTTTTTATATAATTTTGTTAAACAATTTGTACTCTAAACTAAAAGCACAGTATTATTTAGCTGTTCTGAAAATTCTTTTAAAAATAAACCTAACCAGCGGACCTGCAAAAAACAACTGCCAGAAAAAAGCCATTGGGTAATTTAAAGCTGTTGTTTGCAGCCACACAGACACAACCTCGGCACCTGCGTTTTTAAACAACAGCGTAGCCGCCAAACTCATAACAGGGCACATAAACGCCACTGATATTGCAGATATACCCAGCACAATGTGAAAGGGATTGTCGTCCTTTGGGTTTACTATTCTAAAGGTTAAATACTTAGCAATATGACCTACTGCAAAAAAATCAACGATAAAGGCAACAGCCATCATTATTGGCAGTTCATTAAAGGCATTTATAAATACAGCATTGCTCATTTTCCCACAGCTTAGTGCAATATTATAGCACACCATAGCGTACACCATAACGAATACCATCATTACAGTAAAAATAACCTCTTGAAATTTAGTTTTTGGCATAAAAAATCCTCCTTAAATGATTAACAAATAACTTACAGAAATTGTGTTGTTCGTTAGTCATCCGGGAGGATGTGCGTTTCCAATAAAACCATATTCTACTTAACATATTTATTATAGCATTAATTTAAGTATTTGTAAACAGCTGAAAATCGCACCCTTTTTTATTAGCCAAAAGGGTTAAACAATGCCTTTAGCTCTCTTGCGGCGGCAGTAATGTTTTTACTGCCTATTACTGCCGACACTACAGCCACACCGTTAATCCCTGTACCGTTCAGCTGTGAAATATTACTGCGCTTTATACCCCCTATTGCCACCATAGGAATTTTTACCGCCGAGCGTATTTCCTTTAGCTTGTCAATAGTTACAGGCTTAGTATCTGTTTTTGTAGATGTTTGAAAAACCGCACCTACGCCTATATAGTCTGCACCGTCAAGCTCTGCGTTAATAGCCGCCTGTAAATTATTTGCCGAAACACCTATAATCTTTTCTTCCCCTAAAACAGCCCGTGCAATGTCTGCCGGTAAGTCCTTTTGTCCTAAATGAACTCCCTCGGCATTTACAGCAGCGGCAATGTCCAGCCTGTCGTTAATTATAAGAGGTATGCCGTAATATCCGGTTATTCTCTTAAGGGACAATGCCAGCTGATAAAACTCCCTTGAGGTTGCGTGTTTCTCACGAAGCTGTACAACAGAACAGCCACCCTTTATGGCATCGTTTACAGCCTGCTCTAAGGTTGGCGCCGTCATAAGACTGCGGTCGGTGCATAAATAAAGCGAATAGTCAATTTTACTTTTATCCATATTCTTACCTAAGGCTAAATGTGCGTTTATTGGTTCTGTTCTGCACAACAGGTACAGTATACCTTACTTTTCGGAACAGAATTTAACCTCTTTTCCCTCTAAAATCATATTAGTAGTTCTTACTGCACACATTTTACCACACATTGAGCAGGTATGTCTATCTGCAGGAGGTGTACTTTCAAAATATTCTCTTGCCTTTTCACCGTCAATGGCAATTTCAAACATTCTGTCCCAATCCATTACATGTCTTGCCTCTGCCATTTGGTTGTCAGCATCTCTTGCACCCTTTATGCCCTTTGCAATATCTGCGGCATGTGCTGCAATTTTACTTGCCACTATGCCCTCTTTAACATCACTAAGGTCAGGCAGTCTTAAATGCTCGGCTGGTGTTACATAGCACAAGAAGTCTGCACCGCTTGCCGCCGCAATAGCGCCGCCTATAGCACTTGTAATATGGTCATAGCCAGGTGCAATATCCGTTACCAACGGGCCAAGCACATAGAACGGTGCGTTGTGACAAAGCCTTTTTTGCAGCTTCATATTTGCGGCAATTTCGTCCATTGCCATATGTCCCGGGCCCTCAACCATAACCTGAACATCCTTTTCCCAGGCTCTTTTTGTAAGGTTGCCCAGTTCAATTAATTCAGAAATTTGTCCGGCGTCTGTGCTGTCGTCAATACAACCGGGGCGCAGAGCGTCACCTAAGCTGATAGTAACATCATATTCTCTTAAAATACCCAACACTTCATCGTAATACTCAAAGAATGGGTTTTCGTTGCCTGTCATAGCCATCCAGGCAAACAGCAGTGAACCGCCACGGGAAACAATATTCATTTTTCTGCCGTCACGCCTAAAGGCCTCTACTGCCCTTTTGTTAATACCGGCGTGTATTGTCATAAAGTCAACGCCCTCTTCTGCGTGGGCACGAACAACCTTTAGAAAATCCTGTGCAGAAATTTCAAGCAAATCCTTATCAAGGTAGCCTATTGCGTCGTACATAGGAACTGTGCCTATCATTGCAGGTGATTTTTCAATAAGCTGTGTTCTGAATGTATTGGTTTTGCCATAGTTACTTAAATCCATAATAGCCTCAGCTCCAAACTTTATAGCCATATCTACCTTTTGCATTTCTACATCATAGTTTTTACAGTCGCCCGAAATGCCCAAATTAACATTAATTTTTGTTTTCATACCTGTACCGATTCCCTCAGGTGAAATCGACTTGTGGTTAACATTGCAAGGTATAGCCACCTGTCCGCAGGCTACAAGCTCCATTAGCTTATCCTCTTCAATATTTTCCTTTTTAGCAACTATCTTCATTTCAGGAGTAATTATCCCTTTTTTAGCCGCCTCCATTTGTGTTGCATAATTTCTCATTTACTCAAAACCTTTCATAGAATAATAGTCATAAAAATGGTGCAAAGGCCCGTGCCCTTTGCCAATTTCCAAAGAATTTTTTATTGCGTTATAAACATACCTTTTGCCCAGCAAAACAGACTGCTGTATGCTGTTGCCCTTAGCTAAAAAAGCCGTAATGGCAGAAGAAAGTGTACAGCCTGTACCGTGGGTATTTTTTGTGTTAATCCTAGGTGAAGAATACTTATAAAAGCCGTTGCCGTCATACAAAATATCAATAGGCATACCGCCGTAATGCCCGCCCTTTACAAGCACTGCACCGCAACCCATTGCATAAATTTTTTTAGCACTCAACATCATATCTTTTTGAGAATCTATTTTCATTTGTGCTATCAGCTCTGCCTCCGGTATGTTAGGCGTAAGCAGTGTGCAAGCAGGTATAATCTCATTTTTAAGCACATCAAGCGCCGTTTCAGCCATTAGTGCACAACCGTCTTTAGCCGACATAACCGGGTCTGCAACAACATTACACGGTGAATATTGTTTTAGCTTTTCTGCAACTGCCTGCATTATAGACGGGCTTTTTATCATTCCTATTTTTACGCCGTCAACAGAAATATCCTCAAATACTGCGTCAATTTGCTGTTTAATAACCTCACCGGGTAAGTCATATACAGAAACAACTCTGCTTGTGTTTTCTGCAACAACAGAGGTTATAACGCTCATTGCATATACGCCGCAGGCACTCATAGCCTTTATGTCTGCCTGTATGCCTGCTCCTGCACTACAGTCAGAGCCGGCAATAGTAAGACAATTTTTCATAAAAATTCCTCACAGCACTTTCATTAACATAATAATAAAAATCATACTCTAAACGCCACAGCAAAAATAAAAGCACCTACATACAATGTACAGGTGCTTTAAATTACTAAACAGCGCATAGCTTATTTAACTGCTCCCTACGGTAGTATTAACTAACAGGTTCAAAGGGTCAGGTTTTACCTTCTCAACTAATTGCGCTCTGCATTACTAATGTGTGGCGGCAGCTTTAGTCCCCCTGCAAAATATTCTTTTTACTCGTATATTCTACAGCAACATATTAGTTTTGTCAACACTAAACAAATCCTGCAAAAAGCACAGGGCAACACCCACCGGCGTTGCCCTGCACTGTTATATTTATGACAAAAATGTGTAAGCTGGTTGTCTGTAAATTACTTACCGTAGTAAGCCTTTAGATACATTTCCTTGATTTCAGAAATCAATGGGTATCTTGGGTTAGCACCTGTACACTGGTCATCAAATGCCATCTCTGACATTTCGTCAAGTGTAGCAAGGAAGTCTTCCTCAGAAACACCGTAATCAGCGATTGTCTTCTTAATGCCAACTCTCTCTTTTAGAGCCTCAATCTTCTCGATGAACAGGTCAAGTGTCTCCTGGTCGTTCTTACCTGATACGCCGCAGAAGTTAGCACACTCAACATATCTCTCAAGTGTGTGTGGATACTGGTACTGTGAGAATGTACCCATCTTTGCAGGTACCGGATCAGCATTGTATCTCATAATCATTGTGATTAGAAGTGCGTTTGCAATACCGTGTGGTAGGTGGTGGTAAGCACCTAGCTTATGTGCCATTGAGTGGCAAACACCTAGGAATGCGTTAGCAAATGCCATACCTGCCATTGTAGAAGCGTCAGCCATCTTCTCTCTTGCGATAGGGTCCTTAGCACCGTTCTCGTAAGCTGATGGCAAATATGTGAAGATGTTCTTCATAGCCTTTAGAGCAAGACCGTCTGTGTAGTCTGTAGCCATAACTGAAGCGTATGCCTCAAGTGCGTGTGTAAGAGCATCGATACCTGATGCGCTTGTTAGGCCCTTAGGCTGGTTCATCATATTGTCAGCATCGATAATAGCCATATTTGGCATTAGCTGATAGTCAGCCAATGGGTACTTCAAGCCTGTCTTTTCGTCTGTAATAACTGCGAAAGGAGTAACCTCAGAACCTGTACCTGAAGATGTAGGAACAGCAACGAATGTAGCCTTCTCACCCATTGTTGGGAATGTGTAAACTCTCTTACGGATGTCTATATATCTCATAGCCATATCCATAAAGTCTGCTTCTGGATGCTCATACAGAACCCACATAATCTTACCAGCGTCCATTGCTGAACCACCGCCCATTGCGATGATAACATCAGGCTCAAACAGTCTCATCTGCTGTACGCCTTCCATAGCTGAAGCAAGTGTTGGGTCAGGCTTAACATCGTAGAAGCATGTGTGCTCAATACCCATCATATCAAGCTTTTCCTCGATTGGTGCTACATAGCCGTTCTTGTATAGGAACTGGTCAGTAACGATAAATGCCTTTTTCTTGTTCATAACTGTGCCAAGCTCGTCAAGTGCAACCGGCATACAGCCCTTCTTAAAGTAAACCTTTTGTGGTGCTCTAAACCAAAGCATATTCTCTCTCCTCTCAGCTACTGTCTTTGTGTTAATCAGATCCATAACACCTACGTTATGAGATACTGAGTTACCGCCCCAAGAACCACAGCCAAGTGTTAGTGATGGAGTTAGCTTAAAGTTGTAAAGGTCACCGATACCGCCGTGTGAAGATGGTGTATTAACAAGAATACGGCAAGTCTTCATAGCAGCCTGGTGCTTAGCCATTTTTTCTTTCTCAGCAGGGTGAACATACAGTGAAGCTGTATGACCGTAACCGCCGTCAGCTACCAATACCTCTGCCTTTGCAATAGCGTCGTCAAAGTCCTTAGCCTTGTACATAGCAAGTACAGGAGAAAGCTTCTCGTGAGCGAATTCCTCTGAAATATCTACAGACTCAACTTCACCGATAAGAACCTTAGTTTCCTTTGGTACTTCAACGCCTGCCAACTGAGCAATTGTGTAAGCGCTCTGACCAACAATCTTAGCGTTTAGTGCGCCATTGATAAGAATTGTCTTTCTTACCTTGTCTAGCTCTTCGCCCTTTAGGAAGTAGCAGCCTCTGTCCTTAAATTCTTTCTTAACTTCGTTATAAACGCCCTTCAGAACTGTAACTGACTGCTCTGAAGCACAGATCATACCGTTATCAAATGTCTTAGAGTGGATAATTGAGCTAACAGCCATTTTAATGTCTGCTGTGTCGTCAATAATAACAGGTGTGTTACCTGCACCAACGCCAAGAGCCGGCTTACCTGATGAGTAAGCAGCCTTAACCATGCCAGGACCGCCTGTAGCAAGGATTGTATCTGCGTCTCTCATTACTTCGTTTGTAAGCTCTAGTGACGGAACATCGATCCAGCCGATAATGCCCTCAGGAGCACCTGCCTTAACAGCAGCCTCCAAAACGATTCTTGCAGCCTCAATAGTAGACTTCTTTGCACGAGGGTGTGGGCTGATGATGATAGCGTTTCTTGTCTTTAAGCAGATAAGTGACTTAAAGATAGCTGTTGATGTTGGGTTTGTTGTAGGAATAACTGCGGCAATAAGACCGATAGGCTCAGCGATAACCTTTGTACCGTAAGCTGTGTCTTCCTCAATAACACCGCAAGTCTTTGTGTTCTTGTAAGCGTTGTAAATATACTCTGCAGCATAGTTGTTCTTGATAACCTTATCTTCAACAACACCCATACCTGTTTCCTCTACTGCCATTTTTGCAAGAGGGATACGAGCCTTGTTAGCTGCAATAGCTGCTGCCTTAAAGATTTTGTCAACCTGCTCCTGTGTGTAGGTTGCAAATACTTTCTGTGCAGCCTTCATAGCCTGAATCTTTGCCTGAAGAGCTTCGATATTGTCGATTACTTCAGGTACTTTTACTTCTGCTTTTGCTTCAGCATTTTTTGCCATAAATATAGTCCTCCTAGAAATATTTGTTAAGAAATATAACTGACTTCTTTCGGGTGATTAAGCTGTTTCTTTGCTTATCACTGTACCCATTATAATTACTTGTTAAAAAATTGTCAATATCTTTTTTTAAGATATTTTTCACCATTTTTTTTGTATAACTATTGTGTAAAATATGATTAAAACAGCCGCAATTTTTTGTTATTTTTTTAACAATAAATTTATCCAAGCCGACTTCGGTGCCTGATTTTTATGCGATATTATAATTTTTAATAAATTTTACGGTTGTTTTTATAGAAATAGCAGAATTTTTAATTCACCGCAATTTCATAAAAAAAGTCATTGAAAACACCTGCCTGTATGCTGTAAAATAAAGCACATAGATTTTTCGGGGATATAGCTCAGCCGGAAGAGCGTATCAATGGCATTGATAAGGTCAAGGGTTCGATTCCCTTTATCTCCACCAATTTACGGCTATTATACAGTATAGTTATTTTCATTATTAAAGGCATTGCAGAACAATTACTGCAATGCCTTTAATATATGCTATACGCTGTTTTTTATAATGTGTTAATTTATTTTTGTCTGTTACCGCAAGGACTAAGGCTTGCTACGCCTGTGCCCTTTTTATTCTTCTGTACTCCATAGGCGTAGCACCGTAGGCCTTTTTAAACTCACGGTTAAACAAGGATATATTGTTATAGCCACAGGATATGGCTATTTCCAGCACGGTTCCGTTTGTGGATATCAGCAAATTCTGTGCAGATTCCATTCTGCATTTATTGATATACTTTTTGCAGGAGGTGTTTGTAAATTCCTTAAAGATTGACATAAATCTGCTTTTGCTAAAACCGGCATTTGCGGCAATTTTATCAACTGTAAGTGGCAGGCTGTAGTTTCGTTCTATATATGTAATAGCGTCCCTTACCGCCTGGTAGTTCTTATCGGCAACAGTGCTTACCTTTTTGGGCTTAACATACCCGTTTTGATACAGATGCACAAAAAACTTTGTCAGCTGTATGCGCACAAGCAATTCATAGCCTATAGGCTTTTCGTGGGCAAGCGTAATAATCTCATCAAGACAGCCACGCAGCTGGGCATAGCCTTTATCATCAGGGCTTATTACATACGGAATATGGGCTGTGCGGTTAATAAAGGGCTTAAAATATTTTTGCACGCTGCTGTCATAATTTTGCGAGCACAAGGTTTCAGCGTGAAAAATGAAATTATGTACATTAAGGACGGGCGAATCCGCACGACCAAAGTGTATGGACTGGGAGGGTATAAAAACAATGTCATCCTTTTTTGCCTCAATTTCGGTATTGTCTATAGTAGACACAGCATGACCCTGCTCAAAAAGCTGTATTTCAATTTCGTTATGCCAATGAGCAAACATTTTTAAATCATTGGGGTCAGAGGAATTGCTGTGGTAATATCTCATAGGCATATCGTAGGAATCTTTTGGTATTTTTTCCTCATACGGTGGCAATTCTCTTACCATAATCAACCTCCTTTCCGCTTTAAAAAGCAAAAATCTGTAATGTTAGTTCAAAAGTGCAATTTTATAGTAATTTTATGCAAGATAATGTATCGACAATATAGTACAATGTAGTCACTGAGAAAACAGTGTACAACCTCTTTAAAATACCTCATTATATATTCTGTGTTCTCGGGTTGTACAGTATAGTCTGTACAACCTGACGAATCAGAACCAATGTGTGGGTATAAGCTAAAAGAGATTTATATATATTACTAAATTTGTTTGTGATTGCATGCTTATAATAAATATGGCAATAAAAAAGTCTGTGTGTTTGAATACAGGCTTTTTTATTTTGCAAATTTTTACAAATTCAACTTATTACACACAAATTATAACACATTATGGTTAATATTGCACATTGAAATATGCACTAAATTTGTTGTAGTATTTATGTATGGATATGTTTTTGTTGAGTTGACTGTATTTTTCCACAAGTCAATTATACTATAACAGCCTTAATAAATCAATCAATTTGTTATTGGTAAATTTTCATGTGAGGGGAATTATAATGAAAAAAATCAGTAAAATGTGCGCAGTTTTGGTATGTATGCTTATGGTTGTTATGCTTACCTCCTGTTCGGACACTATCGACATTTTAAACGGTTTGGCAACAAACACCACAGTAGACGAAGCAATGGCAGACCTTAGCACTATAAACAAATGCATAAACGAGGCCCATACTATGGTTGCAAATAAAGATACCACCAAATACGGCACTAAAGTATATGAGGACGGCATTGGTCTTGAAGATATTATAGACAAGTGCGACATTAAAGATGAGGCGGAAAACAAAAGAATAGACGGCGTTATATACAAGCTTTACTGGGACACAAGCTCTCACTATCCGTTTTGGTCAACAGACGGTACCGACGATATACGAAATACCAACGAGGGTACTAACATACAGCACTCCTCTTCCTTTGAAATTACCGGCAAAACCAATGTAAACAAGTGTGTTTAAAACAACAGACAAAAATAATTAAAAATCTAAGCCTAAGTTACTCTCAACAGTAACTTAGGCTTTTTTCTTTGACTTTTTTCGTTTTAAATGTTTCGATATATTTAAGCAAACAGGCAAAGCTTAGCAGAACATTGCATACCAAAGTTTATTTTTTGTTTCTGTTTTTTTGAAACTTTTTTATCTTTTGGGAAAGCTCCTCAAGCTCGTCTTTGGAAAGCTCCGGCAGTCTTTCAAGGTCGCTTAGAAATTTCTCTGTACTTTCATTTTTTCTAAGCTTTACCGACTCTAAATAATAGCTTGTAATTACGCCGGGAACTACCGCAATTATAACTATTGAATATACGGAAATCAGCACTGACAATATTCGCCCCAGCAGTGTAACTGATGTATAGTCGCCAAAACCTATAGTTGTGGCTACGCTAAAGCAATACCACAAACCGTCAGATACGGTGTTTATATTTGGCTCTACAATAACTATTGCAACTGCCACAGCCGCAAAAACCAGTAAATATCCGCAAAGTAATTTTACAGCTCCTGTTCGTTTTAAGACATTCCAAAACAATTTATAGCTTTTCATTTTTACCCTCTGTTTTCTTCTTGTTATTGGCAAGAGGTACTATACTGCCTAAAAACGCCGCCACTAACAGCCACGGAAAAACCCTAACAGGGAAACACAGCATTAACAAAAGTGAAACTGCAACAGGCTTGCGCATAAGCACGCCCATCATTCCGGCTGTAAGCACGCCAAGACAGAACACAGGGTTTATTCCCGTAAGCATCGCTACACCGTAGCCTATACTTACACCGCTGAAAATAACAGGGAAAAAGTGTCCGCCCTTCCAGCCCGACTTAATGCATACATTGGTAATAAACAGTTTTGCAGTGCCGATTAGAATTAACAGCCACGGAGCATAATCTTTGTAGCTCTCGTACAATATTTCTATTTGTTTTTCGCCCGAAAACATTGTAAGCGGCAAATATGTACCCAGCAGCCCCAGTAGTACACCGCCCAATAACGCTGTAAAAATAATATTTGTTTTTTGCCTTAATTTTTCAAAGAATACATTGCTGATTTTCTGGAACAAAATAAACAGGTAGCCAAAGACAATTCCTATTAATATAATAAGTGCGCCGAATATTCTTTCGTTATTTGTTATTGTTACTTCGCCGAAGCTTTGGAAGCTCATTCCTCCTCCAAAGAAATGGGTTAGCACCCAAAAAGCCGTTAAAGAGGACAGCAAAGCAACTGCAATAGAAACTATTTTTGGTATTCTTGGCAGAACCGTATTTTTGCCGGAGTCGGTTTTTTCTTCTACCGGCATTACAAGTCCAAACAAAGGTGTACCGAATATAACACTAAGTGTTGAAACAACTCCTATATGCACCACATCTGTCAGCTTTTCTTTTGCAAATTTAAAGCTGTTGCCTGCCCAGTAGCACAGCCCTACAATTACACCGGTTAAGCCTGCCTCGGGACCTATACTTCCGCCAAAAAGCAACGGCAAAAGCGCCGCACCGCAAACCACCAAAACATTATTATACGGATAAAATTTTTCCGACTTCACTTTGGAAATAACATTTTCAAGCTCGTCGGGGCTTGCGCCGGTTTTATACTGATACACACCTACAAGCAGGCCGCCTATCAAACAAACTACCGGGGTATAAAATGGACTGTTTATTTTATCCGGCAAAAATTCCCATATAAAGCCTATGCCTATTTCCATTATTTTTAAAAACAACCACACAATAGACGATATAACCGCACCGCTAAAGGCGCAGAAAACTAAATAAATAAGTCTTTTTACAAATTTACTGTTCACAATACTGTCACCAACCACTTTCTGTTACAGCAACCAATATAATCAATATAGCAAATATACTTATTGTCATAAAAGCGAAAAACGATTCTATGTTAAAATATACATAATTATAACATAGAATCGTTTGTTTTTTCAACATATTTCTTATTATACTTTTAAAAATTTGCCAAATTCAGTATTTCAGGGTAGCTTTCGGTCATAAGACCGCTCATTACCGCAAAGCCCTCTGCCCCTTGCTTTAATACAAGGCGGTAATTGCTTTGGTTTATTCCCCCTAATGGGTATACTGGAATATGAACGCTTTTTACTACCTGTGCAATGCTGTCTGCCCCCTTAGGCGGCAAACCTTTTTTACAGTCGGTTGCAAATATATGACCATAGGTTATATAGCTTGCCCCTAAGCTTTCAGCCTGTTTTGCCTGCTCTGCACTGTGGGTAGAAGCGCCGATAACCGAAAAGTTCTTTAACCTTTGGCTTTCATTTTCCAGCACGCTCATAGGCAGATGTATTGCCTTATGTTCAAGGCGCAGTGCCACATCTACAAAACTGTGCAGGATTACAGGCATATTGTAATAGCCGCATATGCTTATAACCTCTTTTGCAAGCTTGTAGTACTGTTCACTTGTTAAATGCTTTTCCCGCAGTACAATACCGCAAAGCCTGCTCTGCGCAAGGATTTTTATATGGCTTAAAAAGTCATATTTACAGGAGCTGCTGTTGGTTATGCACAGTATTTTACACATATATGTAGTCACTCATTACAGGCTGCATACCCTTTGATTTTATCATATCATACATTTCTTTTACGGAGCGGCCGTCGTCAATTTCAAACTGTTCGTCGCCCTGCTGTTGACCGCTGTGTGCTCCAATGCCTACATTAACACCGGCAGAGGTTTTAGTAGCCGCAATTTGAATAATATTATCTCTAAATTCAGCACTTTCTCGGCTGGATATTGTAATATTTGCAAACGGCATAAATATTCTGTAAGCACAAATTATCTGCAAAAGCTGTCTTTGGTGTACATCCTTTGGATTAATTTTATCATTATTAATAATAGGTCTTAACCGTGGGCAGGAAAAGGCAATTTCTGCATATGGGTACTTACGCTGTAGTAAATATGCGTGATAGCCTGTGGCAAAGGCATCCTTTCTGAAATCGTCCAAACCTAAAAGTGCCGCAAAGCCTACTCCCCTAATGCCGCCCTTTAAGGCTCTTTCCTGTGCATTAAAGCGGTAAGGGAATATTCTTTTATGACCTGCAAGGTGAAGTTTTGCGTATTTGTCTGAATTATATGTTTCTTGGAACACAGTAACAAAATCAACGCCGCAGCTGTGCAGGTAGGCGTATTCGTCACTGTTCATAGGGTATACCTCTACCCCAACCACCTTAAAATATTTAGCCGCAATTTTGCAGGCCTCGCCTATATATTTAACATCGCTTTTTACTCGGCTTTCACCTGTAAGAATTAAAATTTCCTGCAAGCCTGTTTCTGCAATAGTTTGCATTTCCTTTTCAACCTGCTCCATTGTCAGCATAGCACGCTTAATTTTGTTGTGGCAGTTAAAGCCACAGTAAATGCAGTAATTTTCACAGTAATTTGCTATATACAACGGTGTAAACATATATACCGAATTGCCAAAGTGCTTTCTGGTTTCAGTCTTTGCCCTTTGTGCAATGTCCTCCAGCAAAGGTAATGCCGCCGGTGAAAGCAACGCCTTAAAATCTTCCGGTGACAGCACATCTTTTGCAAGTGCCTTTTTAACATCTGCCTCAGTATATGCGTTATAATCAAAGCTGTTCATCTGGGCTATAACCTTGTCCATAACCTCAGAGCCTATGTCCTCCATACCCTCCATATATTTCATATGGTCGGTAAGCTTTTCTGTATTTTCTGTATTCATAATATCCCCCTTAGATTAGTCCTGCAAAAAGCCTATAAGCGGTGACGAAGCAGATGCAGAATTTTCAAGAACTCTGCCCATACCTGCCAAATATGCCTGCCTGCCGGCTACAATAGCATTTTTAAATGCCTCTGCCATAGCGGTAATGTTTCCGGCTGTTGCTATGGCAGTATTTGCCATAACTGCATCTGCACCAAGCTCCATAGCCTCACACGCCTGTGACGGTCTGCCTATGCCTGCGTCAACAATTACAGGCAGGTCAATTTCATCAATAAGTATTTTTATAAAATCCTTTGTACACAGTCCCTTGTTTGAACCTATAGGAGCGCCCAGCGGCATAACGCAGGCTGCACCTGCATTTGCAAGTGCTCTGGCCGCATAAAGGTCAGGGTACATATATGGCATAACCACAAAACCCTCTTTTGCAAGAATTTCTGTTGCCTTGCAGGTTTCGTAATTGTCAGGAAGCAAATATTTAGAGTCGCCTATTACCTCTACCTTTACAAAATCTCCGCAGCCTGCCTCACGGGCTATCCTTGCTATTCTTACGGCCTCATCGGCATTTCTTGCTCCCGAAGTATTGGGCAGCAGTGTAACCCCCTTTGGAATATAGTCTAAAATATTTTCTACATTGCCTGTAACCGCTCTTCTAAGAGCTAGAGTAATAATCTCTGCACCTGCGTTTTCTACAGCGGCTTTTATTAAATCCAGTGAATATTTTCCCGAGCCCAGTATAAATCTTGAATTAAATTCGTGTCCGCCTAAAATAAACTTATCGTTGTTCATAACTATTTCTTCCTTTCAAAATTAAACATCATAATTTCCTGTAATTATTCTTAAAATCATATTTGCCATATGGCCTGCACATATACTTACCCTTGGTGCCATAAGCCCACAGCCCTGCTTTGCTGCGGTTACACCGTCGCCGCATATGTACAAATGACTTCCTATTTTCCTTGTAGTTATGGCATTACTGCTTTCAAGCCCTGCCATACCCGATGACGCTACCATATATTTATCAGGTAAATTCTCCAAAACCGCATTTACAGCCATAGCCTTGCACTCCGGCTTGTCAAACGCCTCGCAAATAACATCGCTGTGCTTAATATACTCAATAATATTATCTTCGGTTAGCCTTACTGCTGTAGTTTTTACATTTACATATGGGTTTACCTGTTGAATTTGCTCCTTTAACGCCTCTGTTTTCAGCATACCTAAATGCTTAATCATATACTGCTGTCTGTTTAGGTTGCTGGACTCCACAACATCATAATCAATTAAGTGCAGGCTGCCTATACCTGTTCGTGCCAGCTGTAACGCTATGTTAGAGCCAAGTCCGCCTAAGCCCATTACAGCAACGCTTGCCTTTTTCACCCTATTGTGAACCTTAGGGGTGTGCCGTGCCATAAGCATTGCCTCCAGCTGTTCTTTGCCTGGGAGCGTACTCTTTGGTATTATAAACACGCTGTCGCCGTCTTTTATAGGCGTATCTTCACTAATCTGAAAGCCGTTTACAATTACCACCCATTCCGGGGTAAAAAGACCTTCCTTTGACAGCCCGCTTACACAGTGGGCGTTAGTAGCAAAATTCTCACCGTTTAGGGTTATATTCATATTAGCCTCCACCTACAAAGGACAAAACCTCAAGCACATCTTCTTCCTTTAAGACTGTGTTTTCGTATTCCTTTTTAGGTATTATTTTACCGTTAAGCTCTACCACCACTCTTTGGGTATTGTAGCCCTGTTCCTTTAAATATTCGGTTAAATTACACTTAGTAAGCTGCACACTTTTGCCGTTTACTGTTATCATATAAATTAATCACTCCTTACTGTTAAACAAATATATTTCTTCGCAAAATCGTCACTAAACAGCCAAGCTTTTTTAATTTTCCGTGGCATAACATCGTCTATACAAGCCCACAGCCTAAGTAAAAGCATTAGCTAAAGCGCACATCTTTATACGAACATATATTTGTACAAAAGAAAAAAGCCCCACAAAAGCTTACACCCGTGGTGGTGTACCCCTTCATGGAACTTTCCAATCTGACAATATTCTACATTAAAAATACCGGTTTGTCAACCAAAAAAACCGTCTTAAATTTGTAACTAAAACTAACCCTGCCACATATTTTGTAAATAGCCAAATATTAAGACTATAAAAATGTGCGGTAGCAATACTTATGCATTGCTTAAGGGCTTGGTTTAAACTGAAACACTGTTTTTTATATACCGCTTTAACCAATGCCTGAACGCCAAAAAAGGGAGTGAGGATTGTTGGCTGAAAAAATTATAGCCCTGGCGGGCAACCCAAATGTAGGCAAAAGCACATTGTTTAATGCGCTTACAGGACTAAAACAGCATACAGGCAATTGGACGGGCAAAACCGTAAGCAGTGCTTTTGGCAAATATACATATAGCAATGAGGAATACACCCTTGTGGACTTGCCGGGCACATACTCTTTGCTTGTAAGCTCAAAAGAGGAAGCACAGGCAAGAAATTTTCTTTTGGAAAACAGGCTTGACGCTGTAGTGGTAGTGGTGGACGCAACCTGCTTAGAGCGTAACCTAAACCTTGTATTGCAAATTTTGGAGATTACCAACAAGGTTGTTGTATGTGTTAATTTGCTTGACGAGGCGGCAAAAAAGAAAATTGAAGTAAACATAAAACAGCTGTCGCAATATTTAGGTGTGCCTGTTGTAGGAATGTGCGCAAAAAACGGCAAGGGTATAAAGCAGTTAAAAGAAGCGGTGACAAATATAATACAAGATAAGGCTAAAATGAGCCCTATAAAAATTGAATACAGCAAGGAAATTGAAAACAGCATTTCAAATCTTTTGCCGATTTTTGACAATTTAGATATATCACTAAAGCTCAAACGCTACTATGCACTGCGTTTACTTGAAAATGACGATTATATAAAAAACAAGTTTACTGCCCACAACAGCCAATTGTCCGCAGTATTAACAGAGCTTACGCAGACTGACAATAAAGAAAGTATTCGTGACAGCATAGTAAATGCAATAATGAAAAAATGCGAATACATATTTAAAAAATCTGTAACACTGCACAACCCAAACTACAATATGCGTGACAGAAAAATTGACAAAATATTAACCTCAAAGCTTACAGGCATACCTATAATGCTTCTGCTGCTGGCACTGATTTTTTGGATTACTATAGTGGGCGCCAACTATCCAAGCCAATGGTTAAGCCAACTTTTTGATTGGCTGGGCGGCGTAATTACAGATGCGCTTAAATATATAAACACTCCCCCTGTAATTGTCAGCCTGCTTATGGACGGAATATACAAAACAACCGCTTGGGTTGTTGCCGTAATGCTGCCGCCAATGGCAATATTTTTCCCTCTGTTTACCCTTTTGGAGGATTTAGGCTATCTTCCACGAATAGCCTTTAATATGGACAGTATGTTCAAAAGGGCAAACTGCCACGGCAAGCAGTGCCTGACAATGTGTATGGGAATAGGCTGCAATGCCTGCGGCGTAACAGGCTGCAGAATAATTGACTCCCCACGGGAAAGGCTTATTGCAATAATTACAAATTCATTTATGCCCTGCAACGGAAGATTCCCTGCTATTATAGCTATAATTACAGTATTTTTTGCAAGCGCCGCAGCCGCACCCTTTACCTCACTGTTAACCGCTTTAATACTAATGCTTGTAATTTTACTGGGTGTATTTGTTACAATGGGAGTGTCTAAGCTGTTGTCACTTACTTTGTTAAAAGGCGAATCATCTTCCTTTACGCTGGAGCTTCCACCCTACCGTTCACCGCAAATAGGCAAAATAATTGTGCGCAGTATACTGGACAGAACTTTATTTGTACTGGGCAGAGCTGTTGTTGTTGCCGCACCTGCCGGTCTTATAATATGGCTGTTGGCTAATATTAAGGTGGGAAACACAGCACTTATAAGCTACGCCACAAATTTTCTTGACCCCTTTGCCCGTATTTTAGGAATGGACGGTATAATTTTAGCGGCCTTTATTTTGGGCTTTCCGGCAAATGAAATTGTTATACCTATAATGATAATGCTGTACACCAACACCGGTGTATTAACTGACACCGACAGCCTTTCTCAAATGTTCTCGCTGTTTACTGCAAACGGCTGGACCGTAACCACTGCACTTTGCGTTATAGTTTTTTACCTAATGCACTTTCCTTGTTCAACCACCTGCATATCAATATACAAAGAAACAAAGAGCCTTAAATGGACACTGGTTTCGTTTTTCACACCGTTACTGTGCGGATTTTTACTCTGCTTTATAATCTCCACCGTAAGCAATATTTTCTTTTGATTAAAACATAAAGAGCGGATATGCCAATGCGACATATCCGCTCTAAATATTATATTACCTATTGCTTAATCAGAAATTATCGGAATACTGGCTAATATCAATTTGCTCGGTTTGTGCTTTTGAGGAATCGTAAACATACGGTGTACGCTTTACCCTTTTGTCACTGCCTGCTTTTGACTTAGCGGCAGCAGCTTTACCCTTAGCAGTTCCTGATTTTTTATAGTATCTTCCGCCTGCAGCCGGAAGCTTTCTGCCCTTTACGCCGGAAATAACAATATACGCCATAAGTGCCAAAGAACCAACTACAAAAATAATGCCAAATATAAACAGAAGCATAGTCATATTACTGTCTTTATCTGAATTGTTATTTTTAATGAAGCTAAAGTCCCCTGTGCCGTCAGACGAAACCTTGCTAAGGTTAAGCTCCAGGTCTTTCCAGTCGTTGGCGTCTAATGTAGTATTGTCACTGCCGTTGCTGTTGTACATATCAACAGTCTTCTCGGTTGAGGCAGTAGCGCTCTGATAGTCGGTAGCCTGTTCAAACTCATTAAAGCTCATACCCGGGTCATAAATTGACTGCTCCTGAGGAATACTGTTTGCCGAGGAATCGTAACCTTGGTTGTCAAAGTTGTTATAATAATTGTAATCATAGTCGGTACCCGAACCACTGTTGTCACCGGTGTCGCCACCATTATTATAATCATTATTATCATCCGGCGGCGTGTTGTTATCGGTGTTATCGCCTGAGTTATCACCACCGGTATTATCTCCTCCGGTATTGTCACTCGGTATGTCACCGTCGGTATTATCCCCTCCGGTATTGTCACCCGGGGTGTCAACGCCGGTATTATCTCCTCCGGTATTGTCACCCGGTGTATCACCACCGGTATTATCTCCTCCGTCACCAGGAACAACTACTACCTCTCCGGAATCGCCCGGGTCTGCATATGCTGTAATTGCTGTAAAAGAGCATATCATAGCAACGGCCAAAAAAGCAGCCGCAATTTTATTCTTAAAATTCTTCATATCTGCAAATACTCCTATCAAAATTTTATACACACTATAATAACACACAAGCCCCACTAATTCAACATACTGTGTAATAAATTAACAACCTATACATAAATTATCGGAATTTTAAGATATAGTTTGCGCAGTCAATAAATTAATACAGCAAGTCAATTTATATTTCAGCGGTCTTCGCCAACAATTATTTTGTATATATCCTCTGTAGTTTTTGCAATATATGTTGCTTGGCTTTCTTTCATTTCTTCAATACTGCCGTAGCCGTACAAAACTCCTATTGAATCAATTCCGGCTTCCTTAGCACCGGCCACATCATAGCACCTGTCGCCCACTATAACAGGCACAGCATTTGGTGCATTTAAACGGTTTAAGGCATATTTAATTACATCTGCCTTTTTAGTACGGCTTCCGTCTAAGTTGGCACCTGCCACTACTGAAAAGTACTTGCTCATATTGTTGCTTTCTATAACAATTTTTGCAAATTTTTCGGGTTTTGAGGTAGCTACCGCCAAGGTCTTTCCGTCAGCTTTCAGCCTTTCAAGCAGACTGTAGATGCCGCTGTAAACAGTATTTTCGTAAATACCCTTAACTGAGTAATACTCACGGTAATATTCAACAGCCTGCTGTGCCTTTTCAGGTGAAAAGCCGTAAAAGTTTTCAAAGGATTTATGAAGAGGAGGGCCCACAAACTTAAAAAGCTGTCGTTTGTCCTCTACTTTTATGTCATATTTATTTAGTGCGTATACAACAGAATTTATTATTCCCTCCCCTGTGTCCGACAATGTACCGTCCAGGTCAAAAAGTATAGGATTATAATTTTTCATAGATTCACTCTCTTATTAAATATTATATGTCCATTTCGGTTATTAGCTGTACGGTGCGTTTTGGCACATACACTGCAAGAATAACCGCCAAAATCAGGAACACCCCCAGCACCACAGGTATAAGAATAACATTGCTGAATATAAAGTACGCCACTGTTATTACAACACCTACTGCAATAGCAACAGCCATATGCAAAAAAGTA
>CADANT010000003.1 GCA_902789345.1 uncultured Ruminococcus sp. | reverse complement strand
CAATAGCACTGAAACCGCTGACACAGCCACCGTTCCCTATTGAAAAAATTGAGGAAATGACAAGGCTAATGGGCGGTGACGGCAGGTTAGAGTAGTCGTTCTTTAAAACTAATTTTGGTACATATCTAAATTATGCGCCTATAAAAATCAGGCTCTTTGCTATTGGAAAAACCGGTGGCAAAGGGCCTGTCTTATATTTGCTGCCGACATACCCTATGAATTTATTTTATAAAACTGTACAAACTGTATTTATAGGGGAGGTCGGTTATATGAATATACGCACAGACTTGGCACTTGAAGCAACCGAAATGGCAGGAAGCTGCAATGGTGTAAGGTTAAGCTCTCAAACATATTCCAATATGAAAGTAACAAAAATACGGGTGCTCAATTCAGAGGGCGCACAGGAGCTTGGCAAAGAGCCGGGCACATATATTACAGTGGAGTTTCCCAGCCTGTCAAATACTTTTCGTGACACCGACAGTCGCTTAGAAATTATAGGTGAATATATTAACGAGCTGTTGCCCGGCGAGGGCACTGTATTGGTGGTGGGTTTAGGCAATCTTAATATAACCCCTGACGCACTGGGGCCAAAAAGTGCAAACAAAATTCTTGCAACACGCCATATTACAGGTAAAATCGCACAGGAAACAGGACTGGATAAGCTAAGAAGCGTAGCTGTAATATCACCGGGAGTTTTAGGTCAAACAGGGGTTGAAACAGGGGAGCTTGTGTTGAGCGTAGTAAAAAAAATAAAGCCAAAGGCCATTATAGCTATTGACGCACTTGCATCACGCAGACTGGAGCGCTTAGGCTGTACACTTCAAATAGCAGATACAGGCATTTCTCCCGGTGCAGGGGTGGGCAACAACAGGTTTGCAATTAATGAGAAAACCACAGGCGTGCCTGTAATTGCTATAGGTATACCAACAGTTGTAGACGCCCTGACCTTGGCAAGGGATATTATACCGGACTTTGTTTTTGAAAATGATATTAAAAGTGAAATATACCCTAAGGGACAGATGATGGTGGTAACACCACGAGAAATAGATTTGCTTATTGAACGAGGTGCACAGCTAATAAGCTTGGCTGTAAACAGCGCACTTCATCAAAATTTTAACCTTGCAGACCTTATTTCCCTTATCGGCTAGTAATGCAAAAGTATATTTATGCCGCCTTTTTCATATATTCTTATATGGAATAATACAGGAGGCATAATCAATGAGTAAACTAAATGGCGGCCGTTTGACAAATATATTTGCTTCATTGTTGGCGTCTGTATTGGCAGTAACTGCGGTTGTATGTACATTCATACGGGTTAATGAGCTTAACGCAGGGCTGTCTATACAAATGCTGGCTTCTTCATTGTCTATGCCTCAAAGTGCAGCCGCTATAGCTGTAAATCCGCCAAACAAGACAGAAATAACAGATGCCCCTGTAAACAGTACCGAACAGCCTACACAGGTGGTAACAGAATCAACTGCAACAAAAGCTAACGGTGAAATTACAGACGATGAAAGCAAATATAAAGGTGACAAACTTCCTGTAGTTGAACAGCATTTCGGAAGCTCAGGTGAAGATTACGGTAATTTTTCGGTTAAAAATTCTACCGACTATGACATTGATTACGAAAGCTTTTTATCCTCTGATTTAGGCTTTAAAATAGAAGATTCCAAAGAACCGCAGGTGCTTATTGTTCATACCCACACCACAGAGTCATATTTAATAAACGACAACGGTTATTATTACACAGACTATCCTTTTAGAAGTAAAGATTCCTCAAGAAATATGGTTGCAGTGGGAAAGAAAATAAAAGAGGCTTTGAAGAAGAACGGTATATCGGCAGTGCAGGCTGATAAAATTCACGACGAAACCTACACCGGCTCGTATGACCGCAGTGAGCAGACTATATATGAATATATGGAAAAATACCCAAGCATAAAGGTAATACTTGATATACACCGTGACGCAGTGGGTTACGACGATGAAAGGGGCAAATATAAGCCTACATTTACATACAACGGAAAAAAGGCGGCCCAAATAATGATAATGAGCGGCTATGACCCGTATGATAATTACGGGCTGGGACACTGGCAGGAAAATCTCACATTTGCGCTGAAGCTTCAGCAAAAAGCGGAGGATATGTACCCGGGTATGACCAGACCTCTTTACTTTGGTGACTTTGCCTACAATATGTTTATTAACAACGGTTCATTGCTTATTGAGGTGGGAACAGAAACCAATACTCTTTCAGAGGCGCAGTACACAGGCGAACTGTTGGGAAATGTACTTTCTTCTGTTCTTAATGAAAGTAAAGGCTAAACATACAGTGCTATAGAAATATGTTTATATGCATTTAAAATAATTTAATGTATTTCTTTAGTTTAATTGTAAATTTTTCTGTATTTGCTAGACAAAGAAAAAATAAGTATTATAATAATTGTGTAATTTGTTTAGAGTAATGGAGAAATTTAATATGCTTAATAGATTTAAAAAGTTTTTTCCTGCTTTTGTAATGTGCATTATAGTAGCCTCGGTTTCGTGTACAACAGCATATGCGGCTCCGGAGGATTATTTAGATGATATATGGAATGGTATTAGCAGTGCAGTAGACGATATTAACGACCGCCTTGCTACAGAGCCAAATGTTACCGCAACAGAAGCGCCTACAGAATATGTGGAACCTACAGATCCTCCTGCGGACACTCCGACAGAACCACAGTATACATCAACAGAACCACAGGAGCAGGCAACCACATACCACGAGCCTGAAAATAATGACAACTATGTTGATGATTATGATTATTCCCAGGTTTATCCTACAGAGGCGACGGAACAGGAGTATGTTCCTGAAATATTAACAGAAACATATACAGACGCT
Source organism: uncultured Ruminococcus sp. (assembly GCA_902789345.1). Lineage (GTDB taxonomy): Bacteria > Bacillota > Clostridia > Oscillospirales > Acutalibacteraceae > CAG-964. Next base: position 108,924 of record CADANT010000003.1, on the reverse strand, counting down.
CCTTTTATTGACAGACTGACCTCCGGAGACGGCAGCGGAAATTTATTTGTAGCGCTGGGAATATGGGCGGCCATAGTTGCAGGTATTATTATAGTGGTGTCTATAGTTATAGCTACGCACAACCGAAAGAAAGGCAACGCCTAGCGTATAATGAGAAATAAACAGAATAAAATATAAGGCTCTCTGCATTGTCACAAAATTCTGTGATGATGCAGAGAGCCGTTTTTATATGCATATATCAGCGGTTATTGTTATTGTCGGTGTTGTCCTCTGTTCCCATAATATCGCCTTCAATGTCGGATATTCCGTCGTCAATGGCGTCACCTATTTCTCCGGCCACACCTTGCTGTGAACTGTCTTCGGTAGCTCGCTGTGAGTCGTTTTCGTTTGGTTTGTCGTTGTCATTGTCGTTATCGTTGTTATCTCTGTCATTGTCATTGCCATTGTCGTTGTTTCTTCCGTCTGTAGAAATAGTTGTGGATTCGGTACCCTTGTCGGTAGCATTTGTTGCTGACGGATTGGTTGCGTTAAGTGAAGAGTTGTCTGAAATTGTTCCGTTTTGACCGTTGCCGATTTTTCCACGCTCACTGCAGCCTGCTATGCATAAAGAGAGAAGAATTGCAGAAGCAATTATACATAAAGTTTTTTTCATCGTTTTTTCTCCTTAATATATTTTTACCAATACTGCACAGGCATTGTCATATTTTTAGTTTGACATACCTTACTGCATTATTTTATGCCCATACTTTTATGAGCATAGCCGACTGTCATAACTGAAGCTACAGCTGTAACAGTTGTACATAAAATCAGTACTTTTTACAAATGCAGGTGCTTATATACGGTACATTCTTATGTTTTCCTTAAAAATGAAAATAATACATATTATTTTACCGCCCATTTCAGTGCAGTTTGTAATTAACAGCATTTGCAGATTGTAAAAATAAAAAAGAAGAAGTGAGAAAATTAATATGAAATTTAAAAGCTAAATCACATTTTTAAGCTCCTTTTTCAGTTTGTTTATTATCTTTTTCTCTAATCTGGATATGTAAGACTGAGAAATTCCCAGCATTAGTGCAACCTCTTTTTGGGTGTGCTCTTTAAAGCCCATTAAACCAAACCTAAGTACTGTTATTTGCTTTGCCCTTGGTTCCAGCTTATTAACAGCGTCAAGCAAAAGCTTACATTCTGCTTCCTGCTCGATGTTCCTGTTTACTATGTCGTTGTCACTGCCTAAAACATCGCTTAGCAAAAGCTCGTTGCCGTCCCAGTCAATGTTCAGGGGTTCGTCTATTGAAACCTCATTTTTAAGCTGAGTGCTTTTTCGCAGGTACATTAGAATTTCATTTTCAATGCAGCGTGAGGCATATGTGGCAAGCTTAATATTTCGTTGCGGACAAAAGGTGTTTACTGCTTTTATAAGACCGATTGTTCCTATGGATATTAAGTCCTCAACTCCGGCGCCTGTGGCTTCAAATTTTTTTGCTATGTACACAACCAACCTAAGATTATGGGTTATAAGGGTTTCTCTGGCAGTTTCGTCACCGTCTATTATACGCTGCATAACCAACTGTTCCTCCGCTTTTTTCAGCGGAGGCGGCAGTGTTTGGGCACCGTTAATGTAATAAATCCCCCGGTAGCCCAGTAGACTTTCTTTAATTTTAAAGAATATATTATACAGTTTTGCTAATATCACAATAATCATCCTTTACATATTCAATTATTTCAGGGTTTACCATCGCTTTTATTTCACCCTTTAAAACACTGTTTTTACATACGGCTATATACACCTTTTTGGAGCAGTAATTATCATTAATATATACCTCCTTTGGCAAAAATGCAGGCAATAAGCCGCTGCCGCCAATAGAGGTATAGGGAACAAGTCTGTATTTATGCTTAAGCACTTGGTCAGGCTCACTGTGAGTCAGCAAATTGCTAAAGGCGTCTTCGGCAACTGCTTTTACTGCGTCCTCACTTGCAACTATAACGGGGTATTGACTAAAGGGTTCGCACAGGGTGTTGCCTGTATCAATTTTCCCGTAAAACTGGCAGTAGTTGTCGTTGTTTATTATTTTGATTTTGCATATTTCAATACTGCTTTTGTCCTTATTTACAAAACGACTTATAAGCCGTATTATAAAATAGCAGGCAACAGTGGTTACTACCATTATTACAGGTGAAATGTTGAAATACACCACGGAATTTTTTACCACCATTCCCTTTGGGGTAAGCATAAACCACACAAACAGCATTATGCCTGCAAAGGCAAAGCTTATCAGGTAAAACAGTCCCAGGTTTTTTGCAAAGCTTGCCAGGCTGTGAAACCCGCAGGTAATGAGTATAATACAGGCGGATATTGACAGCTTTAGCAGAAGATTTGGAATAAAGCCTATGTCAGGCAGTAAAATTATTAACGAGCATACTGCTCCAAAACAACTGCCTAAAACAGTTCGGAAAATTTTAGGCTGAATTTTTGTTATTTTTTCGACAGCGGCCAATATAAAATAATTTATAATAATGTTGGTGCCGATTAGAACATCTATGTATATTGTTTTTGTTATATCGCTCACCTCCTTGCTGTTATTATCTCACCCGGTGTAAAAAAATTATGTCATATACACAAAAGCACTTTTTCAAGCTTTGTGGGTATTTATAAATTATTCCACAAATAAAAGAGCAATATGGATAAATAACGGCGTCTTATGTACAGAGGGACAACACACTAAATAAATATGCATAGGCAGTCCTTTTTATGAAAATCTATATTTTAAAATTTAATGGTCAAATTCAACTATTTGACCGTAATTTTCTAGTAATTTTTAATATATATATTGTTGACTTTCAAAATTAAGGTTGTATAATTTTAATAGTGACTGTTTGTGCTTATGCTTGACGAATGTTGGGCAAAAGTTGACTGTTTACCTGATTTTGTAAAAATGAATAATCAGTAAAATGTTTCTCTTAGGTGACCTTAAACCCTATGTTTATGTTGATTTTTAGGTGCCGATTTGCTATACTGTAATATGAGCTTTAGAGCTTAATTTATAGAAAAGTAACTTGAAAGAGAGCCTTATGAAGTATTGTGAAAAATGTAATACAATTACAGATGAAAATGTACAGATATGTCCTAAGTGCGGCAAAGGTAAGCTGAGAAACGGGGAGCCTGCCGAAAACTTTCCTACGGTTATTGTAAAGGCAAGCGGCTTTGAAAAGGACCGTATTTGTGCGGCGCTTGATGATGAAGGAATTCCTCACAGTGAAAAAATAGCTAAAAAACAGTTTTCTTCTGACGCAGTTACAGGCAGTAATTTGGCAGAGTATGAAATTATGGTGCCGTACGGTGCTTATTCAAAGGCGTTTGAACTTCTTGTAGGTATAAATGCCATTAAAGTTGAAAGTGAAGACTTTAAAAACAGCGAAAAGCTCTCCGAAAAAGCACCTAAGATAGAAGACTTTGACGGTGAGGATTATTACAGTACAAAAAACAGAATTGTAAGGATCGTTTCGGTTATTCTTTTTTTGATAATTGTAGGCGGCGTAGTGCTGGGTGTAGACGCTGTTATGGCACTGATTAAGGGCTGGTTTTAAGAATAATAACGCCTTGCAATGTTTTTGAAGTTACAGTAGCTTTGTTTCAAAGGCTGTTAGGTATTACAGAGTAATAAATTGTTTATAATAAATATATAATTTATAAAATTTGTGAGAGTATTATGAAATTAAATGATTTAAAAAGAATTATAATTGTATGCGGACATTACGGCTGTGGCAAAACAAATTTTTCACTTAATCTTGCTTTGGATATTGCAAAGCAGGGCAAAGCCGTTACCCTGATAGACCTTGATGTTGTAAATCCTTACTTCAGAAGCTCCGACTATCAGGAGGTTTTAAAGGAAAACGGAGTAGATGTAATTGCTCCTGTATATGCCGGAACAAATGTTGATACCCCTGCACTTTCACCTAAGATAGACACCGCCCTGGATAGTGACAATAGCAGTGTTCTTATCTTTGATGTGGGCGGAGATGACGCCGGTGCCTTTGCACTGGGAAGATACGCTTCAAAAATAAAGTCAGAGGAGTATTCTTTTATATATGTGGTAAATAAATATCGCAATCTTATTAACACACCGGAGCTGGCACTGGGTATATTAGGTGAAATTATGTGTGCCTGTGGGTTAGAGCCCAGCTGTGTTGTGAACAATTCGCATTTACAGAATCAGACTACGGCAGAAACCATAACAGAAGCCTTTGACTACGGCAATGAGGTTGCCCGTAAGCTGGAAGTACCTCTTTTGTGTACAACCGCACCAAACAAATTAATAAATGACAAAAAGCTTGAAAATTACGATTTATATTATGTTGAACCAATAGTTAAACCACCCTTTGGACAGCAGGCATAGTATAAATATTGAATATAATCTAGTGGTATTAATGTAATGATGATGAAAGGAAGGAATTAAGCAATGGCTCGTATTGAAGTGAATGAAAGCTTATGTAAGGGCTGTGAGATGTGTGCAAACGCTTGTCCTAAGAAGATTATTGCACTGGATAAAACCAGGATAAACGCTAAGGGTTATCACCCGGCAACATTAACAGATGCTGATAAGTGTATAGGTTGTATGGCTTGTGCAACAATGTGCCCGGATGTGGCAATAACCGTATACCGTTAAGGTGAATTACGAAAGGATATGAATTTGATGGAAGATAAATTTTTAATGAAAGGTAACGAGGCGTTGGCAGAGGCTGCTATTCAGGCAGGCTGCAGGCACTTTTTCGGTTACCCTATTACTCCTCAGACAGAGCTTGCTGCTTATATGGCAAAGCGTATGCCTCAGGTTGACGGTACATATCTTCAGGCTGAGTCTGAAATAGCGGCGGCTAATATGGTTTTGGGCGCTGCCGGCTCAGGTGTGCGTGCAATGACATCTTCAAGCTCACCCGGTATCAGCCTAAAGACAGAGGCAATTTCTTATATGGCTGCCTGCGATATTCCTGCGCTTATTGTAAATGTACAGCGTGGCGGTCCGGGCTTAGGCGGTATTCAGCCGTCACAGGCAGACTACTGGCAGGCTACAAGGGCTACAGGACACGGTGACTTCCAGATTTTAGTATATGCGCCGGCTACAATTCAGGAAATGGTTGACCTTGTAGGCGTTGCATTTGACAAAGGCGACCAATACAGAATACCGGCTATGATACTGGCAGACGGTATGCTTGGTCAGATGATGGAGCCTGTAAAGCTTCCGGAGGCTAAAGCAAATAAAATTATTGACAAGCCATGGGCTTGCTGTGGTCACCACAATAAAAGGCCGCATAATATTCTTAACTCCTTGCTGCTTTCTCCAAAGGAGCTGGAGGATTTAATTGTACAGAGATACAAGAGATATGACATTATAAAAGAAAATGAACAGAAGTGGGACGAATATTTGATTGATGATGCAGACATTGTTGTAGTAGCATACGGTGCGTCCTCAAGAATTTCCCACACTGCTGTAGATATGGCAAGAGAAAAGGGAATAAAGGCAGGCTTGCTAAGACCAATTACTCTGTGGCCGTTCCCTGTAAAGGCGTTTGAAACTCTTAAGGAAACAGCCAAGGCGTTTATTAGCTGTGAAATGAGTATGGGTCAAATGGTTGACGATGTAAAGCTGGCTGTTGAGTGTAAGAAACCTGTAAGCTTTGTAGGCAGAACAGGCGGTAAAATTCCTACACCTAACGAGGTTCTTGACAAAATTATTGAAGTTGGAGGCTGCTGTTAATGGAAAAGGTAGTTTTTAAAAAGCCACACGCTTTAACTGATGTTCCGTTTCATTATTGTGCCGGATGTACACACGGCATTATCCATAGGCTTGTAGCCGAAGTAATAGACGAGCTTGGCTGTGAGGGACACACCGTAGGTGTTTCTCCTGTAGGCTGCGCCGTAATGAATTATGATTATTTTAACTGCGATATGATCGAGGCACCTCACGGCAGAGCACCTGCTGTTGCAACAGGAATTAAGCGTGCTCACCCTGAAAATGTTGTGTTTACATACCAGGGCGACGGCGACTTGGCCGCTATAGGTACAGCAGAAACAGTACACGCCGCAACAAGAGGCGAAAATATAACCGTAATATTTGTAAACAACACAATTTACGGTATGACAGGCGGTCAGATGGCACCTACATCACTGCCGGGACAGGTTACGCAAACCACTCCTTACGGCAGAGATGTCAACAAGGCAGGCTTCCCTGTAAGAATGTGCGAAATGCTTTCAACATTGGACGGTGTTGCACTGGCACAGCGTACTTCTGTAGATACAGTAAAAAATGTAAACGATACTAAAAAAGCAATACGAAAAGCATTCCAAAACCAGATTGACGGAAAGGGCTTTTCCATTATAGAGGTTTTGTCTACTTGCCCTACTAACTGGGGTATGAATCCTATTGAGTCGTTAGAATGGCTTAGAGAAAATATGATTCCTTATTATCCTTTGGGTGTTTATAAGGACGAGAAGAAAGGAGCCAGACTAGAAAATGAGTAAGGATTTTAATATTCTGTTTGCCGGCTTTGGCGGTCAGGGCGTATTGTTCTCCGGCAAGCTTGCAGCTTATGCCGGTTTGTATGACGATAAACATATTACTTGGCTTCCTTCATATGGCCCTGAAATGCGTGGCGGTACAGCAAACTGCAGTGTATGTATTTCAGATACACCTATAGGCTCTCCGTGTGTTGTTTCACCAAACGCTTTTGTTGCTCTTAATCTTCCGTCATTTGAAAGATTTAAGGACAGAGTAGTGCCGGGCGGAACAATGATAGTTGACAGCTCTATGATACCTGCTAAATGTGACAGAACAGACATTAACATTGTATATGTTGAGGCGTCTAAGCTTGCAACCGAAAATGACCTTGAGGGACTTTCAAACATTATTCTTTTAGGCAAGCTGTTCAAGGAAACGGGCTTTTGTACCGCAGAGTCACTTGACAAGGCGCTGCTAAAGTGTATTCCGCCAAAAAGAAAGCATTTGCTGGAGCCTAACAGAAAAGCGCTTAAAATTGGCTGTGAAGCATAATTGTTGTTATGAAATATAATTGTTTGGTTTGGGACTGGAACGGTACAATAGTTGACGATGTTAATGCGTCACTTTGTTCTGTAAATGATATGCTTATAAAGCGTGGACTTCCCACAATAAATATGCAGCAGTATTACAGCTATTTAGATACGCCTATTTATAAATTTTATGAGCATTTGTTTGACCTTAGCAAAATATCCTTTGATGTTATTCAAAATGAGTTTACATCTGGCTACAACAAGCACATAGGTGAAAATCCTTTGAATACAGGTGCTTTAGAGCTTATGGAGCATTTTAAAAATATAGGCGTAAGGCAAATAATTGTTTCATCCTCAAACCATAAAATAGTTGAAGAGGCTGCCAATAGGCTGGGCGTTGCCCAGTATATGGATTATATATCCGGTTCCGGTGACAATACTGTAGGTAGCAAGGTACAGCGTGCTGTCAGTGTTATAAACAAGGTTACAAAGGACTACAGCAAGGTTGTAGTGGTGGGGGATACCCTGCATGACTGTCAGCTTGCCAATGAAATAGGCGCTGACTGTGTGCTCCTGTCAACAGGTCACCAAAGTAAGCAGGATTTGCTTACTACAGGCAAGCCTGTTATAGAAAGCTTGTATCAGCTTAAAGATTATATTTTTTAGTGTGTAAATTTTTACTTAAGTGTATTATTTGCATTAGTGCTAAAAATTTTGGGCTGTTGCTGTGCTTTAACCCTATTATGAAATATTTTAGGATACCGAATTACTCCGGTATCCTTTTTGTTCTGTTACACATTAATACAAGTTTTAATTTATGAATGTTGGTGAGAATATGATTAATTTATTTGGTAAAAATACAGCTGCACAGGGCGGTGCAGTGGAATATATTGTTGTAGGCTTGGGAAATCCCGGAAAGCAATACGAAAATACCAGGCACAACGCAGGCTTTATAGCACTTGATAAGCTTGCTGATAAATACAACTGCAATGTCAGTAAAATGAAGTACAAGGCATTAATAGGCGACTGCACTATTGCAGGAAAAAGAACTTTGCTGATGAAGCCCCAAACATTTATGAATTTAAGCGGTGAGGCAGTGGTACAGGCAACGAGTTTTTATAAAATTCAGCCTGAGAATGTTATTGTTCTGTTTGACGACATATCATTAGATGTAGGCAGAATACGTATAAGACGCAAGGGCAGTGACGGCGGTCAAAAGGGAATGAGGAGCATAATAGAGCTAAGCGGAAGCAATTTGTTCCCTAGGGTGAAAATAGGTATAGGCGAAAAGCCAAATCCTAACTGGCAGCTGGCAGACTGGGTTTTGTCAAGATTTACCGTAACCGAGCGCGAAGCCCTAGACAAGGTTACAGACAATGTCTGCGGTGCGGTTGAATATATTATTGCCGGAAATATCGACAAAGCAATGGCTGATTTTAACTCATAAGGAGTGTAAAATGAAATTTTTAGACAATATAATAGAAAAAGTACCTGAGTACCAAACCCTAAAAAAGGCAATTGACAAAGGGCAGTGTGCTGTAGCTGTTACAGGGCTTACAGGGGTACACAAGGCTCACATAATTAATTCACTCCCATTTTCCAAGAAAATGGGAGCATTTGTGGTTGTTGCAGACGAGCACGAAGCCCAGGTGCTTTCGTCGGACATAACCGCAATGGGTAAAAGCGCTTATATCTACCCTATGAGGGATTTTATATTTAGAGATATAAAAAGTAAATCAAGAGAGTATGAGCACCAAAGAATTAAGGTGCTTTGTAAAATACTTGAAAACGATGCTGATGTTGTTATTACTACCATAGACGCACTGGCACAGTTTACAATACCAAAGGAAGTTTTAATGCGTGCAACAGCCACCCTAAAAAGCGGCACCGAAATTTCTATTGAAAGTGTTATGGAAACACTTGTGCTTAACGGCTACGAAAGGTGTGACATTGTAGAGGGAGCAGGTCAGTTTGCACAGCGTGGCGGTATAGTAGACTTATTTATGCCGGACAGCGAAAAGCCTGTAAGAATTGAATTTTGGGGTGACGAAATTGACACTATAAATACTTTTGATATTCAAACCCAACGCCGTTTAGATTATGTTGAAAGCATAACCATTACGCCGTCGGTAGAGGTATTGGTCAGTGACAAAACAGCTTTGGCGGACAAAATAGAGCATAAACTAAAGCTTTTACGAGGTAAAAACTCAGCCAAAGCAAAGGAAACCCTGCAATCGGAGGCTGACGCACTGCGCAGTGGAGTTACTGTAGGCTCAATAGATAAGTTTATCGGCTTGGTCTACGACAAGCCTGCAACATTGCTTGATTATATAGAAAACAGAATTGTATTTATATCTGAACAAACAAAGGTAAAGGCAAGGCAAAGCTCATTTTATTCCCAGTACAATGCTGAAATTAAAGACGATTTTGCCACAGGCACACTTTGCAAAGGCTTTGAAACCTACTGCATTGAGAAGTATGATGTGTGGGAGTATTTTCACGGTTGTACTACAGTATTTTTGGATAACTTTACACACGGTTCCTATGATTTTCAGTTAAAAGAGCTTATTAGCTTTACTGCAAAACAGCTGTCCTTGTGGAGTGGTTCATACAAGGTGCTAAAAGAAGACCTTGATATGGACTTTAACAGCAGTATGACGACGGTTATTCTTGCAGGTACGGCTAAAAGTGCGGCGTCTTTGGAGCAGCAGCTAAAAGACGACAATTACCCGGCTGTATTTGTAAAGGATATTGAAAATCCGTTGCTAAACACCATATATGTTATGGAGGGGGCACTGTCAGCAGGCTTTGAATACCCATCTGTAGGCTTTAAGCTGATTACCCATGGAATAGTATTTGCCCCGCAAAGGAAAAAGCCTAAAAGGCCTAAAAACGCGCAGCAGGTTTATTCGCTTGAGGAGCTTAGCATAGGCGACTATGTTGTACACACAAAGTTTGGTATTGGTGTGTACAAGGGGATAAATAAAATTGAAAAGGACGGCATTATTAAGGATTACATTACTATTCTTTATGCCAAAGACGACGAGCTGTATGTGCCTGTTACTCAGCTTGATATGGTGTCTAAATATATAGGCCCAAAAGAGGATAACCGGGTAAAGCTAAGTAAACTTGGCGGTACCGACTGGGCAAAGGCTAAGTCTAGGGTTAGAAGTGCGGTAAAGGATATTGCACACGAGCTTACAAAGCTGTATGCCGAAAGAATGAACGCAAAGGGCTATGCTTTTTCACCGGACAGCGAATGGCACCACGATTTTGCGTCACACTTTGAATATGAGGAAACAAGCGACCAGCTGCGCTGTATTGACGAAATTACAAGCGATATGGAACGCACCGCACCAATGGACAGACTTTTGTGCGGTGATGTTGGCTTTGGCAAAACAGAGGTTGCACTTCGTGCCGCTTTTAAATGTGTGGCAGATTCAAAGCAGTGTGCACTGCTTTGCCCTACGACCATTTTGGCGTGGCAGCACTACCAAACGGCTCTAAGAAGATTTGAAGGTTTTCCGGTGAAAATAGAGCTGCTTTCCAGGTTTAGAACCGCCGCACAGCAAAACGAAGTAATAAAGGCTTTAAAGCGTGGTGAGGTAGATATGGTAATAGGTACCCACCGCTTAATATCAAAGGACATTCAGTTTAGAGACTTAGGGTTGGTTATTATAGATGAGGAACAGCGCTTCGGTGTTGCTCAAAAAGAAAAATTTAAGGAAATGTGTAAAAATATAGATGTTCTTACACTTTCTGCAACGCCAATTCCACGAACATTGAATATGGCTATGAGCGGCATTAGAGATATGTCTGTTTTGGAGGAAGCACCCCAGGACAGACAGCCTGTACAGACATATGTAATGGAGTATGACCGAGAGGTTATTTTTGACGCTATTCGCCGTGAGCTTAGACGAGGCGGACAGGTGTTCTATTTGCATAACAGTGTAGACACTATAGAGCGCTGTGCTTATGATATAATGGAGGGCATACCCGAGGCTAAGGTAGGGGTAGGCCACGGTAAAATGAGCGAACAGCAGTTGTCTGAGGTTTGGCGGCAAATGCTTGAGCAGGAAATAAATGTACTTGTATGTACTACAATTATTGAAACAGGCGTAGATATACCAAATGCCAATACTCTTATTATTGACAATGCCGACTATATGGGATTGTCACAGCTACACCAGCTAAGGGGCAGGGTAGGCAGGTCGTCAAGAAGAGCCTACGCTTATTTCACCTTTAGACCTATGAAGGTTCTTACCGAGGTTTCGGCAAAGCGTTTGGCGGCTATAGAGGAATTTACCGAGTTTGGCAGTGGATTTAAAATAGCAATGCGTGACCTTGAAATTCGTGGTGCAGGCAATGTGCTTGGTGCACAACAGCACGGTCATATGGAAATAGTAGGTTACGATATGTACCTAAAGCTTCTAAACGAGGCTATTCGTGAAGAAAGGGGAGAGGAAACTCTGCCTGAGGATATAGAGTGCTCCATTGATGTTCCTATTCCGGCATATATACCGGAGGATTATATATCTTCACTGAAATTACGAATTGCTATGTACCGCCGTATTGCAGATATTCGCACCAAAGAGGATGCCGACGATGTAATTGATGAGCTTATAGACAGGTTTGGTGATGTTCCGCAAGCGGTTATGGGACTAATTGAGGTGGCTCTCATAAGAAATACAGCCTCATCATACGGAATATACGAAATTAAACAGCTGGATACTTCAATGCTGTTATTCCTGACTGATGTGCGTACCAAAAAGGTGGCAGATTTGCTTGACAAGCTAACAGGTCAGGCGGTTTTAAAGCTAGACGGCAAGCCTCATATTCAGGTTAAAATTAAAAAATATACACCGCCTTTAAAGGTGCTGACGCAGATATTTAATTAGCTTTACAATATTTCCCGTTTTTGTTATAATCTAAATGAATTTTTGAAAATTATTTAGAAAAATGAGTTAAATTCTGTTTGAAACGAGGTGAGGTATTGTGAACAGATTTTTAAAATTTATTTCTGCGTTGGCTGTTATGGCAATTACTGTTATAATGTCTGTGGTTTCTGCCTTTGCTTACAGCAGTGGGGCAGTGAGCAACACAGGAGACAGTAAGACTATTGTTATTGTTATTTTAGCTATTGTAATGGTGGCGGCTGTAGTTGCTGTAATATTTCTTTCACGGAAAAAATAGGTATGATTTTTCTGGAGTATTCCATAAATTTTTCAGCGTGTTATAGCTTATATAAAAATCCGGAATTGCGGGTATTATGCGCCTGCAATTCCGGATTTTTTGCAAAATGAACCTATAGCCCTTTAGTGCATTGTGTAGAAAATAAGGAAAATAAAAAGGCGACAAACCGCATACAGCTTGTCACCTTTGGTTCAATATGTAAATTTTAGAAGAATTAGAAATAAACATCCATTTCAAACTCATCTGTACCGTTTACTACACAGTAAGCCTTCTTGTCAACAGGCTTTAGGTAAACCTTAATATCCTTAATTTCAGCATCTTCGTTGTCAGCAAGGTATGTTTTCTTTGCGTTTTCGACTATGTCAGAATATTTTTCTTCGCCGTCGTCGTACTGTATAACGAACTCAACAGTAGGCTCAACAGCCTTCTTAGTAGTTTTTCTTGTAGTTGTTTTCTTAGCTGCCGGCTTTTTAGCAGCGGCTTTCTTTACAGGCTCTTCTGCAACCTTAGCAACGGCTTCCTTTACAGGCTTTTCTGCAGCCTTAGCAGCAGCCTTTACTTCCTCTGCTTTCTTCTCAACGGCAGTCTTTACTTCCTCTGCCTTCTTTTCTACAGCAGCTACAGCCTTTTCTGCTTTCTTTTCAACAGCTGCCTTTGTTTCCTCAACCTTTTTCTCAACTACAGCCTTTGCCTCTTCAACTTTATCTGCAGCCTTTGTCGCTGTTGTGCTAGGTGTTGCAGCAGTCTTTGCAGTTGCTGTTGTGCTAGGTGTTGCAGCAGCCTTTTTAGCTGCGGCAGTTGTTGTATCTGCTGCCTTCTCTGCAGTTTTTGCAGTTGTAGTTTTTTTAGCAGTAGTTTTCTTTGTTGTTGCCATTAAAAAAATACCTTCTTTCAATAAAAGTGAAATAATTCCTTAAAAACACCCCACACATCTACCTGTATGAAGCTTACAAACACATTATATAATCTTTAAAATACAGTTGTCAAATAATTATTTAAAATTCGATTACTGTTACAGTTTTACTGAAAATAGAATTATAAATTTAGTAAAGTTATACATATAACTAATATGAGTTATTGTGCTGAAATTTTAATGCTTTATTAAAAAAACACAGTATTTACAGCCTCATTACCTATGGTGTACAGACTGTAAAGAAGCTGCTGAATTAATTATAGGTGTTTTTTCCATAAGTTTTAATATTTGGTTGTACAGTATGGAAATAAATGATATAATAATATTCATAAGAAAATTGCAGACCTACTGCATAAATAAATGAAAAAGGATGTATACAATGATAACAGTATCTAATGTAAGCGTTAATTTTAGCGGAACAGATTTATTTAAGGAAGTTGACCTAAAATTTACCCCTGGTAATTGCTACGGTGTAATTGGTGCCAACGGCGCAGGTAAGTCAACATTTTTAAAGGTTTTAACAGGAGAACTTGAGCCTACTACAGGCGATGTAATTATTCCTGACGGCGAGCGTATGAGCGTTCTGAAGCAGGACCATTTTGCATATGACCAGTACACCGTTTTGGACACGGTTATAATGGGCAATATGAAGCTATATAACATTATGAAAGAAAAAGATGAGCTGTACTCAAAGCCGGATTTTAACGACGAAGACGGCATAAGAGCCAGTGAACTGGAAGCGGAATTTGCCGAAATGGACGGTTGGGAGGCAGAAAGCGATGCCTCTAAGCTTATACAGGGCTTGGGACTAACCGAGGATATTTTATACTCACAAATGTCAACCCTTACAGGTAACGAGAAGGTAAAGGTTTTGCTTGCACAGGCACTTTTCGGAAACCCGGAAATACTTATGATGGACGAGCCTACAAACAACCTTGACATTATGGCTATTTCATGGCTTGAGGATTTCCTGATGGATTACGAGGGTACTGTAATTGTTGTAAGCCATGACAGACATTTCCTTAATACTGTATGTACCCATATGGTGGATATTGACTACGGTAAGATTAAAATGTATGTAGGTAACTACGAGTTCTGGTATGAGTCAAGCCAAATGGTACAGGCTATGATAAAACAGCAAAACAAGAAAAATGAAGATAAAATTAAGGAACTGCAAAGTTTTATTCAAAGATTCTCAGCCAATAAGTCAAAGTCAAAGCAGGCTACCTCCAGAAGAAAGCTGCTTGACAAGCTGACAGTTGAAGAAATGCCGGCCTCAAGCCGCAGATACCCGTTTGTAGGCTTTACACAAGACAGAGAGGTAGGCAAGGAGATTCTTGCTGTAGAGGGACTTTGTAAGAAAATTGACGGTGAAGATGTATTAAAGAATGTTTCCTTTAGAGTTGAGCGTGGCGACAAAATTGCCTTTATCAGCGACAAAGAAACCTCTGTTACGGCCCTGTTTGAAATTTTAATGGAAAAGGACACACAGGACTCAGGCACATTTAAGTGGGGCGTAAGCACAAGCACATCGTATTTCCCAAAGGACAATTCAGAGTTCTTTAACGATTGTGACGACTCTATTTTAAACTGGCTGGAGCAGTACAACAACGGCGCCGACCATACAGAAACATATTTGCGCGGCTTCTTAGGCAGAATGCTATTTAGCGGTGAAGATGTATTTAAGCCTGTTAAGGTGCTTAGCGGTGGTGAAAAGGTTCGTTGTATGCTTTCAAAAATGATGATGGGCGGTGCAAATGTTCTTGTGCTTGACCAGCCTACCAACCACCTGGACCTTGAGTCTATTACAGCAGTAAACAAGGGCTTGGCAAACTTCCCGGGTATCGTATTGTTTACTTCGCACGACCACGAGTTTATTTCAACGGTGGCAAACCGTATTATTTTCATTCAAGAGGATGGCATAAAGGATATTACTTCGGGCTATGATGAATATTTGGCTGCAAACAATTTAATAAGAGAGTAATTTATTATGCTGTTTTGCGCTGTCCTATATTTGTGACAGCGCAAAACTATAAGCAGGGCGTGGGTGTGCAAAAATATACTCATGCCCAATGTGATTTTTGTTTTATATTTTGGGTTGTTAATTAAGGATAGATATTTTATAGGGGTGACTGTATGGCAAGGGACACAAGTCAGAGACTTAAGCTTTTTTATTTAAGAAAAATTCTTCTTGATAAAACTGATGATGACCATGGTTTGACTATTTCTGAAATTGTGGAGGAGCTTAAAAGATACGGTATTACATCAGAACGAAAAAGTCTGTATGCCGACCTGTCTGCACTGGATCAAATGGATTTTGAAGTTGGAAATGTGCGGGTGGGCAACAGGTACGAATACAGAGTAATAGCCGGCAGAAAATATCAGCTTGCAGAGGTTAAGCTAATGGTAGATGCTATACAGTCTACAAGGTTTATTACAAAAAAGAAATCCAACGAGCTTATAAAAAAGCTGGAGAAGGAAGTAAGTATTTACGAGGCAAAAAAGCTCCAGCGTACAGTGTTTATTGAAAAGCGTTCAAAAACAGACAACGAAAGTATTTACATAAGCATAGACCAAATTTACCGTGCAATTCAAGACGAAAAACAGATATGCTTTAACTATTACCAGTGGTTTGTGGAGTTTAACGGCTATAAAAAGGTAATTGAAAAGCCTAAATATGACGGTAAGCTTTATACTGTAAGCCCTTGGTGTATGCTGTGGAATGATGAAAAATATTACCTTGTTGCATATGATGCTGATGCTAAAAAAATAAAGCACTACAGAGTAGACAAGATAAAAAATGCTGTTGTACTTCCGCAGGAGCGCTTGGGCAGTGAAGCCTTTAAGGACTTTGATGTTTCTACATATACTAAAAAGACCTTTGGTATGTTTGGCGGCGATGCCCCAAAAGAGGTAATCCTGAAAATTGACAATTCACTTATAGGTGTAATAATAGACCGCTTTGGCAGTGACTACCACATTACTAAAGCAGACGATACTCACAGCAATATAACTGTAAGCGTTTATACAAGTCAGCAATTTTTTGGCTGGATATTCGGCTTGGGGGATTTAGTTGAAATTGTTTCGCCAAAGGCTGTTGTAAAGGAATTTAAAGCAACAATTAGGAAAATTAACAAGCTGTACAGAAAATAATCATAAGAGTAAATAAAAAATTAAACGCACGATAGCAAAGGCAGAATTAGGCAATTTCTTGTATTTAATTTTTTAATTAATGAAATAATCATACTTAAGTCTGTACCAATTATGGGACACAGTTTTCGGTATAATGGAAACTAAAGGAGATGTTTAAGTATGATTAATTTATGTTTGTTATTTTTAGTTCTTATGGCTGTCAGAAGAATTATGTGGCTTATAAGCAGCGAGCTTATGTGCATACTTGAGGATAAAATTAAATTTATATTTTATACTGCTGTGGTTGCCGTAATGCTTTTTGTGGATATTTCTACCGCAACAAAAACCGAGAAAAATATGCTTGCCTACAGTAAGGCTTACGCAAAACAATGCATTAAAGTTAAAAAGAATGCTGTAAAGAAAAATAAGCACGCTAAAAAGGTTAAGAGCTTTTTGGTTTTGTTAGAGCCTGTCAGCATTGAACGCACACAGGCGGTTAAAAGGAATATTGCAGATGAGGACTGCTCAAGAGCGGCATAACGATTTTATGTAAAAGGAGAAAATAATGGTTAAGGAAATTGTAAAGGACCCTTTGTTTTTAGCACAAAAGTCATTACCTGCAACTAAAAAGGATTTGCAAACAGCTAAGAATTTAGAGGACACACTAAAGGCAAACGCCTATAGGTGCGTTGGCTTGGCGGCTAATATGATAGGCGTTAGAAAAAACATAATTACATTTTTTGCAGACAATGTTTGTTGTACAATGCTTAACCCTGTAATAATCCAAAAGCAAAAGCCATATACTGCTTCTGAAAGCTGTTTGTCACTTGAGGGTGAAAGAGCGGTTACACGGTATGAGGTTATTACCGTGAAATATCAGAATAAAGATTTTAAGGAACTTACAGCTGAATTCAGCGGATTTACAGCAGAGATAATCCAGCACGAAATTGACCATTGTAACGGTATAGTAATATAACTTTGCCGTTTTTGGTGTTTGTGGGAATTATGGGCTGTTTTGTGTTACAGGCTGTTTGCAAGGAGGGTTAGGTATGGAACTGTGGGACGCATACGACGAAAATGAAAATATTGTAGGTGAGCTTGTGCGTGGAGAGCCTATACCTACAGGAATGTACCATTTGGTAAGCGAGGTTTTGGTAAAACACACAGACGGCAGCTATCTGCTTATGCAAAGGGATTTTTCAAAGCCAAATTGTCCGGGGCTTTTTGAAGCAGGCGCAGGAGGCAGTGTTTTAAAGGGGGAGAAGCCCTATGATGCCGCACTTCGTGAGCTTAGGGAGGAAACCGGCATTGTGGCGGAAAATCTTGTGCCTATTTACAAGTTGAAAAAGAAAAATGCCTTTTATTATGGATACCTGTGTGTAACTGACTGTGATAAAGAGTCTGTAACACTTCAAGAGGGAGAAACCATTGCTTACAAATGGCTTAGCGAAAAAGAGTTTTTAAGGTTTATAGACACTAATGATTATGTTATGGTGCACAAGGACCGTATAATGATTTATTTTAAAAAATAGCACTTACAGTGTTGCAAGTATATTGCTCATACCTGTGTGATTTTGTTATGACCAATAAAACCATAATTAATCAGCCGCCGCAACAGTTGTTTAATAAGCTGTTGCGGCGGCTGATTTGCACCGTATAAATAATTAGTTTGTTCAAAAGGTTTTATAAATTAATTTTTGTTAAAAGGCAGTTTGTTTTTGAATAGCCTACCTAACGAATATACAGCAAGGCTTACCAAGAAACCAAAGCAATAGGTAACTGCGCCAATTATTAAAGCAGTGAGAAAGTCAACTTCTTCAGCCGGGAACAAACCGTAAATTAAATTGCCTGTCAGTAAAAATCTAATATAATCAAAGCACATAAAAAGCATCAACAACAAGGGTGCCAACAGAACGCTTTTAATATGGAAATCCTTTTCGCCCTTTGTAAGCAAATAAAATATCATTACTGCTGTTGGGTTTATAACATGAAGTAAAAACATTCCGCCGCTAAAATTAAAGTGGGCAAATCCGGAAAGTGTGCCGCCTACCGAAATAAAGAAAACAGTAAAGAGGGCTATATTCACTATGAGGAAAAATTGGTTATGTAAGGTTTTCTTTGCTGTTATATTTAATATCCCATCAACTAGGAAAAGACCGCCGCCTATTAAATTTGAGAGAAAAGTCAGCTCATACATACATTCAATCTCCGGAATATATGTAATCAGTGCTGACAGCAGCATTAATGCTCCTATGGCAAGCTCAATTATTCCCATTTTTTTCATTGTGTATCTCCTTAATATTTCTATTATCTCAGCTCATTATAGCATACAGCTATTATGCTGTAAAGCAAGCGTTTCTTCAAAAAAACGATAAATTCTTAAAGATAAACAAAGGTTAATATGTGCTGTAATTGTTTTATAGTTACCTATAATTGTGTTTTCGGAAATTTCGCTTGTGTTTGTATAAATATCTGCTATAATTTATTTGTCAGCAGATTTAATTAAGCCTTATATTTTTTGTTTGTTAATAAGGCTGTGTCAAGGCTATAGGGTGCTGTTTTAGTTAGACGGCATTTTGGAGCTTTGTTTTTATAATATAAGTTAGGAAGTGTTTTTGTGTCGGCTGATTTACATTGTCACTCAGTATGCTCAGACGGGGCTACATCGGTTAAAAATGTGGTTAGGCTTGCAAAGCTAAGGGGGCTTTCCGCTATAGCGCTAACAGACCACGATACTGTAATGGGGGTAAAAGAGGCAGAGCATTTTGGCAGTATTTACGGCGTGCAAATTGTTAAGGGCGTTGAAATTTCTGCCTACGATTTTCAGCGAAACAGGCTGGTACATATGCTTTGCTATAACTATAAAAATCCTGAGGTTTTCACCGAAACCTTTAATAACATAGCCAACAGTCGTATGAATGCTATGGTAAAGGCTATGTCGGAAATAACAAAGCGGTTTAATATTGATATGGATATGGTTTTGGAGCTGTCAAAAAACAGTGCTACCACATTTAAAAGTCATATAATGAAAGCACTAATGTTGGCAGGCTATACAGATAAAGTGTACGGAGAGCTTTACAGAGAAATATTCGACTGGAAAACAGGCTTTGCAAAAACCAAAATTGAATACCCGGATGTAGAAGAAATTATTAAGCTGATACACAAGGCAGGGGGTACGGCTGTGCTTGCACATCCAACTGTTTACGATACGGTTCCTGCTATACCAAGGCTTATTGAATGTGGTATAGACGGTATTGAGTGCTGGTACCCTCGTGGTACAAAGCAGGACACAGAGGTTTTGCTGGAATATACCAAAAAACACAACCTGCTTAGAACAGGCGGCACAGATTTCCATGGCTTTAGCTGCGGCAAGGTTAATCCTATTGGCACCTGCATCACACCGCAGGAGGATTTAAACAAGCTGTTAAGCAGATAAAAATTTAATACAGCAAAAAATAAGCGACTGTTTCTTAATATAGAAACGGTCGCTTTTGTACATAATTTTAAGGCCGGTTTTTAAAATAACAGCAATAATTATAAATATAAACTTTTAGTAATTATCCTATTGACATTATAGGAAATCAATGCTAAAATAAAGCCTAGTAAACATATAGGAAATATATAAAATAAAAAACAAACAATACTAATAAAAAGAAAGGTGATAATAATGAGCAATAAAAATTACGAAAACTTAGGTTTCTTAACAAGGTCTGTACATACAGGAAACGGAGTAGACAAGGAAACAGGCGCTATACAAAAACCACTTACTTTGGCAAACAGCTATGAATTGCCTTATGACCCAAGCGAGGTAAACTGGAGCAGTGCCGACAAAAATCTTTACACAAGAAACGGCGGAACAAACCAGCAGTATTTGCAGGAAAAAATTGCCTCACTTGAGGGCGGAGAGGACTGCGTTATTTTGGCAAGCGGCGTTGCTGCGTTGTCGGGTTTGTTCTTTGCAATGCTTAAAAGCGGCGACCATGTAATTTTTTCGAGCATAACATATATTGCTGTTTACAGACTATTAAACGAGCTGTTTAAAAATAAGTTTGGTGTAGAAACTACAATAGTAAATACTTCTGACCTAGAGGCCGTAAAAAAGGCTATCAGACCAAACACCAAGCTTATACATATTGAATCACCGGGTAATCCTACCTTATCAATTTCTGATATTGAAGAAATTGCAAAAATAGCACACGAAAATAACGCTCTGCTGTCGGTGGACAATACTTTTGCTTCACCGTTTAACCAAAGACCTATTGAATTGGGTGCAGACTTTGCAGTAGAAAGCCTGACAAAATACATAAACGGTCACGGCGACGCTATGGGCGGTGCTATTGTAGGCAAAAAGAAGTATTTAGATATTGTCAGAGCAGAGTCACAGGTTAATTTAGGTGCTACCATTAGTCCGTTTAACGCTTGGCTGATTATGCGTGGTTCTGTTACATTACCTCTTAGAATGCGTCAGCACAACAAAAACGCACTGGAAGTAGCGAAATTCCTAAAAACAGTTAAGGGTGTAAGCTTTGTAGCTTATCCGGGACTGGAGGACCACCCTAACCATGATATTGCCGTAAAGCAAATGGAAAACGGCTTTGGCGGAGTGCTTTCCTTTGGCTTAAAGGCAGACCACGATACTTATAACCGTGTTGTAAGTCACCTACAGCTTATAACATCGGCTGTTTCTTTGGGACACGATGAAAGCTTAATTGTATTTTTAGGTGAAAATGATGAAAGACAGTATTTGTATCCGGAGGAGTTCCACAATGGTTTCTTTAGACTTAGCGTGGGAATTGAGGATACAGAGGACATTATTGCCGACCTAAAACAAGCGCTGGAAAAGGAAAATTTGCTATGATTAGAACGGCTGTGGAAAGTGACATACCATATATAATGGATATATATAACGATGCAGTGTTAAATACAACAGCAACCTTTGATATTAACCCCAGACAAATTTCATTCTTTGAAGATATGTTCCGACAGCATACAGGTAAGTACTTGCTAGCTGTGTTTGAAGATAAAGGGGAGATTTTGGGATATGTTTCACTGTCAAGGTATAGTTGGCGTGATGCATATGACTGTACTGTAGAGCTGTCTGTTTATGTAAAGAACGGATACAGAAATATGCATATTGGCACTAAGCTAATGGATTATGCTTTAGATACAGCCAAAAACAACCCCAACATTCTTACCGTTGTGTCGCTGATTACAAGTGAAAACGAAACAAGTATATATCTTCATATAAAGGCCGGCTTTACCTACAGCGGTACTATTAAAAACGCAGGCATAAAGTTTGACAGAAAGCTTAGTGTTGATATATATGTAATGAATTTTTAACCGGAATTACAATATCAAACAAATTGCTTTTAAAATATAAAATTAAATTTTATGTTGACAAACCATTTAAGGTGTGATAACATATAATACATAGAAAACCTATATATAAAATAGGTTTAAGAAAGGAGAGCTAAATATGACAGGAACAACAACGTCAACTGCTTATAAATGCATAATGACAATGTGCTTTAAAATGCACTTAGCTTGTTATAATATGCTCTCTGCGAATAGGCTGTAAATTGAATTGCAGGCTTGCCGGTGGGTTAAAGCTCTTCGGCATTTTTATGCAATGAAATATATTAAAAACAGACACAGGCGCTTTTTTCAGTTACTTGTGTTGGTTTAGGAGGAAATGAAAATGAAAAGATTGTTTCAACAGCTTTTGCGGCAAAATTACAGATTTGGACGAATGTGTTGTTGCTAATGATACATAAATAAAGTTAGAAATAAAATTTAATGTTTTAAAAATTAAAGGAGAGAATTTAAAATGAAAAAATTAGTATCTATTATCTTAGCAGCAATTACAGTAACAACAGTGGCAGCGGCGTTTGCAGGCTGCTCATCAGACAATAATTCAGGAAGTTCAGCTAGCAGTAACACAAGTACAAACAGCATTACAATAGCTGTACCTAACGATACAACAAACGAGGCAAGGTCTTTGCTTTTGCTTCAGCAGCTTGGTTACATTAAGTTGGACGAAAATGCAGGCATTACTGCAACAATTAAGGATATTAAAGAAAATCCTAAGAATATTAAATTTAACGAGGTAGAGGCGGCGCAGGTGCCAAATGTACTTCAGGATGTTGACTATGCGGTTATTAACTCTAACTACGCACTTGAGGCAAATCTAAACCCTGTAAAGGATTCACTGGGAATTGAAAATTCATCATCAGCCTACGGCAATGTTATTGTTGTAAAAGAGGGCAACGAAAAAACAGACAAAATCAAAGCCCTAAAGGCGGCTGTTGAAAGCAAGCAGGTGGCAGACTTTATTACCAAAAAGTACGACGGTTCAGTTGTAAGCGTGGTAGATAACCCAACCGACGGCTACGACAGCAGTATTGATTACAATGCCTTAAAGGGTGAAAAAATAACTGTAGCGGCTTCACCAACACCACACGCAGAAATTTTGGCAGAGGTAAAGAAGATACTTGCCAAGAAGGATATTACACTTGAGGTAACAGAGTTTACAGATTATATTCAGCCAAACAATGTTGTAGAAAGCGGCGAATTTGACGCTAACTATGTTGAGCACAAGCCATACTTGGACGACTTTAACCAGCAGAATAAAACACACCTGGTTGTAGTTACAACAGTTCATGTTGAACCTATAGGACTATACGGCGGCAAGCAGAAAACACTTGACGCATTAAAGTAAGAAATTTTATCAAATCGGAGAGAAGGTCTTGTAATGATTGAAATAAAAAATGTTTCAAAAACCTTTATAGTTGACGGGGAAAAATTTGACGCCTTAAAAAATGTGTCATTAAATATTGAAGACGGCGACATATACGGTATCATAGGTATGAGCGGCGCAGGAAAAAGCACCCTTGTGCGCACTATAAATATGCTTGAAAGACCTTCCTCCGGTGAAATAATTATAGACGGAAAGAATATGAACAATCTTTCTGCCGCCCAGCTTAGACAGGAAAGAAAAAACATTGCAATGATTTTTCAGGGCTTTAACCTTTTAATGCAGAGGAATGTTCTTAAAAATATCAGCTTCCCTTTGGAACTTGCAGGAGTAAAAAAGGCAGAGGCACAGAAAAAGGCGCTGGAGCTTTTGGAGCTTGTAGGTTTGCCGGACAAAGCAAAGGCATATCCGGCACAGCTTTCCGGCGGTCAACAGCAAAGGGTAGCTATCGCAAGAGCGTTGGCTACAGACCCTAAAATCTTGCTGTGCGACGAAGCAACAAGTGCCCTTGACCCTAAAACAACAAAGTCAATATTAAGTCTAATTAAAGAAATTAATCAAAAGTATAAAATTACAGTGGTTATTATTACCCACCAAATGAGCGTTGTTGAGGATATTTGTGACAAGGTAGCTATACTTGAAAACGGAGTTGTTGCCGAAGAGGGCTATGTTACAAAGGTGTTCTCACAGCCGCAGTCAGAAATAGCAAAGCATTTGGTGTACCCGGACTATGAGGGCGGTTCTGTGGTAAACGCCGACTATGGCACATTGGCAAGAATTGTTTTAAACGGTGCAGTAGGAACACCGCTTATCTCTAAGATGACCCTTGACTTAAATATGCTTATTAACCTTGTGTCGGTGTCAACAAGAGAAATCGGCGGGGTTATATACGGCAACATTGAAATTGGAATTGAAGATAAAAATGCATTTGAAAAAATAAGGGAATATCTTAAACAGTATGACGGAATAACCATTGAGGAGGTGCGATAATGTTTGAAAATATATTTTCACCTGAAACGCTAACAGAAGCGTGGGGGATTATCCAAAGTGAAATGCTCTTTGCTTTGTGGGAAACCCTTTATATAACCGTAATTGCAACAGTGTTTTCAGTAATAATCGGTTTGCCTATAGGTGTTTTGCTGGTTGTAGGCGACAAAGACGGCGTTTTGCCGCTGCCGAAAACTTTAATGCATATTATAAACATTATTGTAAATATTCTTAGGTCTGTACCGTTTTTGATTTTGATGATTATGGTATTTCCTTTGACAAGATTAATAGTAGGCACCACAGTAGGTACAACAGCCTCTATTGTACCGTTGGTAATAGCCGCATTTCCTTTTGTTGCCAGACTGGTAGAGGGAAGCTTAAGAGAGGTAAACCCAAACATCATAGAAACAGCACAAAGTATGGGTGCGTCACCCTTTAAAATAATTGTAAAGGTTATGATTCCCGAAAGCGTACCGTCACTTATTTCAAACATTACCATTGCAATAACTACCATTCTTAGCTACACAGCTATGAGCGGAATTATAGGCGGAGGCGGTTTAGGTAAAATAGCTATTAATTACGGCTATTACAGGTACAAATACCTGGTAATGCTGGTGGCTGTTATTTTACTTATAGTGCTTGTTCAGGTGTTCCAGTCGGTGGGTACTCACCTTTCCGTAAAGACAGATAAAAGGTTAAAAAGATAAGATTACATGTCTCAGCTATTAGGAAAACTCCTTAAACAATTTAATAACTAAGTTATAAAAAGCCGTCATTATTGTCGGCTTTTTATTTTATGCCAAAATAAAAAACATCTGTAAAAATATAGCTATTTCTTTTATAATAAAAAGAAGTATCTCTGTAATTTTGTTGAAAATACCGTAAAATTGTGCTATACTGTAATAAAATCTATTATAAATTTGGAGGCTGCTGTATGGATAGTAAAATTACGGTAGGCGGTGTACTGCTAAGTTCAATTAATTTTGCAATGCAGCAAAATTATGTGCCTGTTATCAGAGATGTTACAGTTAATAATGACTCTGACCGGGTATTGGAAAATGTTACTTTAAAAATAACCTTTGAGCCTAATTTTGCAAAGGAATTTTCATATAATATTCAGTCAATAGCGCCACATTCGTCTGTAGAAATTAACCCGGTTAATATAAGGCTGTCTACAGATTTTCTTTTTTCGCTTACAGAAAAGTTAGTTGGTGAAGTACAGTTTACTCTCTATGAAAACGATGCTGTTGTTTTTCAATGTGACAAAACCATTGAATTGCTGGCTTATGACCAGTGGGGCGGCGTTTTACTTATACCTGAAATTATTGCCGCTTTTGTTACCCCAAACCACCCAAAAATTTCAGAGGTGATTTCTGCGGCGTCGGGCTACCTAAAACAATGGGGAAAGTACCCCTCTTTTACAGGCTACCAAACACGCAACCCGGATAATGTAAAGGCGCAAATGGCGGCAATATATGCGGCACTACAGTCTGCCGGTATTATTTATAACTCCCCTCCGGCAAGCTATGAAACGGTAGGACAAAGAATTCGCTTACCGCATATTGTACTTCAACAGAAGCAGGGCACTTGCCTGGACTTGGCGGTTTTGTACGCAAGCTGCCTTGAGGCTGTGGGACTGCACCCGATTATCGTTATTATAAAAGGACACGCTTTTTGCGGCTGTTGGCTGGAGGAAGAAACATTTGCAGACTGTGCTGTTGACGATGTTGCGGCACTGCAAAAAAGAACCGTAGCCGGCAGTGAAAATATTTTGCTGGCAGAGTGTACAGACTTTTGTGCAGGCAAAGGAATAAATTTTGAAAAGGCACTCAAGCATGGCAAGGATAATCTGCTGAATGAAGATGAATTTTGCTACGCTATAGATATTCAAAGGTCTAGGGGCAGTGGTATTCGTCCTATACCTCTGCAAATAAAAAAAGACTTTGCAGCCCAGGCAGGTCAGGAAAACTTAGATACAGCCGAAAATATTTCAGCCCCTCAGGAGCTGAAACGAACAGATGTGGGTGTGATTAACTGTGACCAAAAGCTGCTTACAAGACAGCAGATATGGGAAAGAAAGCTGTTGGATTTTAGCCTTAGAAATTCTTTGCTGAATTTTCGTGGAACAAAAAATTCCATACAATTTATGGTTTCTGACATTGCCTTGCTTGAAGATGAGCTGGCGGCAGGTACAAGCTTCAGAATTATGGAGGTACCATCAGAGTGGACAGCGTCTGTTCGTGATGTTAAATTGTATGAAATTGAAAATGATAATGACTTAATATCAAACATTGCACAACAGGAATTTAAAAATAACAGACTGCGGACTTTTTTAAGCGCAGAAGAATTGGAAAAAAGTCTAAAGACTGTGTATCGTTCGGCAAAGTCCGGCATAGAGGAAAACGGCAGTAATACCTTGTTTGCCGCACTTGGATTTTTAAAATGGTTTGAAAGCGACCTGTCAGAAAAGCCACGATATGCACCGCTTATTTTGGTGCCTATAGAGCTGTTGAAAAGCTCCAAAAATAAAGGCTATGTTATAAAAAGCCGACAGGAAGAAACACAGATAAATATTACGCTTATTGAATATTTGCGACAGATATTTGAGCTTAAAATTCCAAGCTTAGATCCGTTGCCCGAGGACGAATCCGGAATTGATATTCCCCTTGTTTTCAACACTATTCGCAATGCCATACTTGATAAAAAGCGTTGGAATATTGTTGACGCCGCTTGTATAGGACAATTTTCGTTCGGACAGTTTGTTATGTGGAGCGACTTGCATAACAGGGCAGAGGAATTAAAGGAAAATAAAGTAGTGGCGTCGCTTATTGACCAAAAAATAAGCTGGGAGCCTAAGCAAATGGAGCTTACTCCCGAGGAGCTTGACAGCACCGTTGCACCCGACCAAATGGCAATCCCACTTAGTGCGGATTCATCTCAAATGCTGGCTATAACCGCCGCTGCCAACGGTGAAAGCTTTGTTCTTCACGGCCCTCCGGGAACAGGTAAATCTCAAACTATTACCAATATGATAGCCAACGCACTGTATCACGGCAAGTCGGTTTTGTTTGTTGCTGAAAAGATGGCGGCGCTTAATGTTGTTCAAAACCGCTTGGCGGCTATTGGACTTGACCCGTTTTGTTTAGAACTGCATTCCAATAAATCAAGTAAAAGCAGTGTGCTTTCGCAACTAAATAATGCACTTGAAGTAGGCAGAATAAAACAGCCTGACGAATACAGAGCTACAGCGCAGAAACTAAATGAAATTCGCACAAGTATGAACGATGTAATTAACGGACTGCATCAAGTAAGACAAAGCGGATATTCTGTGTACGAGGCTATAGAGCATTATGAGCAATACAGTGACTTTAAGGACAAATTAAAAATTTCTGCCGAACTTGTACATGATATAAATAAGGAAAAAATCACTGAGCTTGAAAAAATGGTTGATAATTATGCGCATTCATTAGACGCTGTAGGTGATACTGCAAACCACCCGTTAAGATGTGTTTTGCTTACAGAATATTCTATTGAAGCCCGCCAAAATATTTATGACCTTTCTTCAGAGCTAATTAACAACTATAAAAGTACTTCCGATTCTTTAACGCTGATATTAAACAGCTTAAATTTGCCAAAGTCTACCAACAGAGCAGAAATAGAGAATGTTTTACAGCTGTGCAAGGCGTTACTCATACAAGCGCCGTTGCTTGGTAATTTAATTGCAAGAAACGATTACAGCGCCTTTACCACCCAGGTAAATTCTTTTTATAATGACGGCCTTGCTTACGAAAAAGAAAAACAGGAAATAGCAGGGGTATTTACGGCTAATGTTTTTTCTTACGATTTTACAACGGCTTTTGAAAATTGGAAAAGTGCTGAGAATATGTGGTTCTTATCTAAAAACTCTAAGCAAAAGAAGCTGTTAAACGAACTTAAAATGTACAGCCTAAACCCGGAAAGCATCACAAAGGAAAACATTGTTTCACACTACAATAAACTGTGTGCCTTTAAAATGCTAAAGAATAAGCTGGACAGCTCTAACAGCTACTTCTCAAACCCTCTTTCAGGTTGGACAAGGGGAAGTGAAACCGACTGGAATATGCTTAGAGCTGCACTAAATAAGGCAGAGGCTGTTCACAAGGTAATACAGCATATGAAGAAGTTGCCGCAAATCGGTACGGTGCTTACAGCTGCACAAGGTGTAAATTACACCGCACTGTCAAACGGTGTAAATACGGTTGAAAGCTACTTAGGGCAGTGGGATAAATTTACCCGGCTTTGTAAGATTAATAAAGAACAGGAAAACAATGAAGACTGGTTTAACACCCTTGAAAAACAGTTGTGTGATATTAACAGCAATACCAATATGCTGTTTGACTGGACGGCATATACATCAGCATTGCAGGCCCTTAAAGAAAACGGACTGGAGTGTATTCATACAGCCGTAGAAAACAATCAATTAAACAGTAAAGAGATACAACCGGCTTTTGAATGTCAGCTGTTTTATATGCTTGTGCTTAACGGCATAACACAGGACAACAGCTTAAAGATGTTTAGAAGCGACAGCTTTGAAAATACAATAGAGGCTTATCACAAGCTGATAGACGACTATAGCACCTTAACCGTTCAGGAGCTTGTTGCCAAGCTCTCGGCAGATGTTCCGGTAAGCGGAGCAGTAAGCTCATCGTCAGAGATGGGAATATTAAAGCGTGCAATAAAAAGCAACGGCAGAATGATGTCTATTCGTAAGCTGTTTAACAGTGTACCGTCACTTTTAAGAAGACTGTGCCCGTGTATGCTTATGAGCCCTATTTCTGTAGCACAGTATATTGACCCGAAATTTCCAAAATTTGATTTAGTTATTTTTGACGAGGCTTCACAGCTGCCTACCTGTGAGGCAGTGGGTACTATTGCAAGAGGTGAAAATGTTGTAGTAGTAGGTGACCCTAAACAGCTGCCGCCAACAGGATTTTTTAAATCTAACAGAATTGATGAAGAAAACATTGAAAACGAGGATCTAGAAAGTCTGCTTGACGACTGCCTGTCAATTTCAATGCCGCAAATGTATTTAAAGTGGCACTATCGTTCAAGGCACGAAAGTCTGATAGCCTTTAGCAATATGCAGTATTATGACAACAAGCTGTATACTTTTCCGTCACCTAATGACCGTGTGTCGGCTGTCAGCCTGGTACATATTGACGGCTTTTATGACAAAGGAAATACCAAGGAAAACAGGGCAGAGGCACAGGCGGTTGTTGCTGAA
The DNA here is from genome assembly GCA_902789345.1 of uncultured Ruminococcus sp. GTDB lineage: Bacteria > Bacillota > Clostridia > Oscillospirales > Acutalibacteraceae > CAG-964. Next base: position 79,658 of record CADANT010000003.1, on the reverse strand, counting down.
ATTATGCGTCGTCTTAGTGACGAAAACCTTAGAAACAGCAGTATAGGCGTTGTTACCTTTAATGTAATACAACAGCACCTTATAGAGGATCTGCTTGCAGAGGCGTTTGCTGAAAACCCGGAGCTTGAAAAATATGACTTGCAATCATATGAGCCGGTTTTTGTTAAAAATTTGGAAAATGTACAGGGAGATGAACGAGATGTAATTTTGTTCTCTGTAGGATATGGCCCTGACAAAAACGGCAAGGTGTCAATGAACTTTGGCCCTCTAAACCGAGAGGGCGGTTGGCGCAGACTTAATGTTGCTATTTCAAGAGCAAGAAAAGAAATGATTGTTTATGCAACTATTACACCGGAACAAATTGATACATCCAGAACAAGGGCAGAGGGTGTAGCAGGCCTAAAAGGCTTTCTAAAGTTTGCACAGCAAAATAAAAATATAGTCATAGCCGGCAGTGAGGATTCATCTGTAAAAGAAAGTACAATTACAGCAGATATTGCAGCAGCAATAGAAAAATTGGGATATAAGGTTAATACTAATATAGGCTGTTCAAAGTATAAAATAGATATAGGCGTAATTGACCCTAATAATCCTGATACCTATATTTTAGGTATATTAACAGACGGTGTAAACTGTAAAAGCTCTGCCACAGCTAAAGACAGGTTTGTTTTACAGCCTGATATTCTGGGCGGACTTGGCTGGAGTGTTATGCGTGTGTGGACACTTGAATGGTTTGACAACCCACAGCGTGTTATAGAGAAGATTAAGCAAAAAATTGATTTTGCACTTACAGCCGAAAAGGACGAAAACAGTTTACCCAAAACCGTGCCTGCCTCAAATACTTGCTTTGAAAAAATAGATACCGAAGCTTTGCAGTCACCGTCTGCTAAATCTTATGTTGAGTACAAAATAGAAAGCTTTGGCGACATAGACAGCTTTTATGAGCCGGCGTCGGCTGTAGAATTGCAAAAGCTGATGTTTAAAATAATTATGACAGAGTCACCTATAAGCAAAAGGCTGTTGTTTAAAAAGGTACTTTCTGCCTATGGCATAAGCCGCTCCGGAAGTAAAACCGAGGAATATTTAAGTACAATTCTTGCAAAAATTGAGCATACCGAAACAGCTGACGGTGAAAATATATTTTGTTGGTCACCGGTGCAGGAGCCAACAGAGTATAAAATTTACCGCACCGCCGGCAGTGAGGGGCTGAAAAGAAATATCGACGATATTTCCTCATACGAAATTTTAAACGCCGCCACAGAGGTGCTTAATCAACAGGGCAGTATAGGCAAAGATGACCTTATAAAGGAAACAGCAAATAGATTGGGCTTTGCCAGAATAGGAAGTCTGATAACCGCCACTGTAAATAATGCTGTGGAGCTGGGACTGAAAAACGGTACTTTTAACCAAAATGACCTGGGCAAAATTACTGCTTTTGGTGTGAAGTAAATTGTATATGTATTTTGTAAATAACTAATTATTTTTAATTCTTAAATACTTTGTACATTTAATTTAATATTATTTAATATAAATTTTTGTTACGCTAAGCTTTAATGCTGAAAGTATGTTAATTATAATTTTTGCTTGATTTATAGAAAAGAGAGTGTTTAAATGAAAAAAATAATTGCAGTATTGCTTGTTTTGCTGACGGTACTGCTTTGTGGCTGTTCAATAGGCGACCAAAAAATTCGCCTTGGTTCGGCAGGAGTAGGCGGCATTTATCACGAAACTGCTACATCGCTGAAACAGCTTGCAGATTCCCAAGGTAAATTAGATATAGAGGTGAAAACCACAGCAGGCTCTGCCGCTAATGTCAGGCTTTTGTCGCAGGGGTATATTGATGCCGCCATTGCACAGTCAGATATAGTTAATGATGCCTATAACGGTGAAAACTCCTTTTCATCGTCAAAGTCCTACAAGGGCTATGGCGCTGTGGCAGGATTGTTTACCGAGGCTTGCCACATAATAGTAAGAGAAGATTCAAATATTAAAAGTATTGACGACCTTCTTGGTAAAACTGTAAGTATTGGCGAAAAGGAGTCGGGTACAGAGCTTAATGCCAACCAAATACTTTCTGTGTATGGTTTTACTTCAAAAATGATAAATAAAACAAACCTCGACTATGCACAGGCGGCAAAAAAGCTTTCCGCAGGGGAAATAGATGCATTCTTCTGTACGGTGGGCATAAATGCAACAGTTATACAGGAGCTTTCAAAACAGTGCAATATCCGTCTGCTAAGCATTGATAAAGAAAAGGCCGATAAACTAAAGGCGGCGTATTCGTATATTGACTGTACTATTTCTAAGGATATATACAGCGGTCAAGAAAACGATATTACCTCAGTGGGAGTAAAGGCACTGCTTGTTGCAAGCAATAAGCTTTCGGAAGAGCAGGTGCAGGCATTGACCGAGCTTGTGTTTAACAATGCCAAAGAACTACAGCTGACGGTTTCTGCTAATATTGAAATAAACGAACACGACGCCGTACAGGGCATAAAAATTCCTTTTCACAAAGGTGCCGCAAGGTATTACAGTGAAAAAGGAATAACAGTAAAAACGGAGTAAAACTGCGAAAGGACGATATAGTTGGAAATAACACTTGATATGTATCAGACAATCGCAGTGGCTGTGGTTGTTCTGATAGTTGGTAACTTTTTAAAAAAGAAAATTTCATTTCTTGAAAAATTTTGCATACCCTCGCCTGTAATAGGGGGCTTGCTGTTTGCGGTATTTACCCTTGTGCTGTATATAACCGGTGTTTTGTATATTGATTTTGACGATACATTAAAAGAAGTATGTATGGTATTTTTCTTCACCTCTGTAGGTTTCCAGGCAAATCTAAGGGTGCTCAAAAGCGGAGGAAAATCACTTATAATATTTTTAATATTGGTAATTGTTCTTATTGCCGGTCAAAACTTTGCGGCAATAGGTCTTGCAAACCTGTTGGGACTGGATTCCCTAACGGGTATGACAACAGGCTCTATACCTATGGTAGGCGGTCACGGTACCGCCGGTGCTTTCGGACCTGTACTTGAAGACCTAAGCGTAAGTGGTGCAACTACCGTTTGTACGGCCGCCGCTACCTTTGGACTTATTGCCGGCTCGCTAATGGGCGGGCCTGTAGGCAACAGGTTAATAAAAAAGCATAACCTTTTAGATACTGTAAAAAGCGAAGATGACAGCCTGCTTGTAGAGGAAGAAGAAAAGCACGAAAGGCATTTTTCTATGTATGCGCCGGCTGTTTTTCAGCTGATAATTGCTGTGGGCTTGGGCACAGTTGTTTCACAGCTTTTGTCACTTACAGGTATGACCTTCCCTATTTATATAGGTGCAATGATAGTAGCCGCCATAATGAGAAATATAAGCGAGTACACAGGTAAAATCACAATTCATATGGGTGAAATTAACGACCTTGGCGGTATTTGCCTTTCGTTATTTTTGGGCATAGCTATGATTACCCTGAAGCTATGGCAACTTGCAGACCTTGCTTTGCCACTTGTTATAATGCTTGCAGGTCAGGCACTGCTTATGTTTATTTTTTCATATTTTGTTGTGTTCAATGTTATGGGCAGAGATTACGACGCGGCAGTGGTTGCCTCCGGTACCTGTGGCTTTGGTATGGGTGCTACACCTAATGCAATGGCGAATATGCAGGCAATTTGTGAAAAATATGTGCCGTCAGTAAAGGCGTATTTAATTATCCCTATAGTAGGCAGTCTGTTTGCTGATTTTATAAACAGTCTGATTATAACCATATTTATTAATGTTATTTAAAAATAAAAGGATGTGTTATTGTGAAGAATAAGGATAAAGAAAAATATATAGTCTATACAGAAAATCTTGCTTTTCCTGAAATTCATACGGGCAAGGTTGCAAACAAAGATACCGAAACAGAGGAGTTTGACGATACCGTGCAGTATGACACTGTTGCGGTGCCTGAAATTCATATTAAAAAGAAAAAAAGTAAAAATGATTAACCTAAAGCCGCCGCAGTATTAACAACATTACAGTTAATATTGCGGCGGCTTTTAATGTAACAGCCTTAGTAAACGGTAATGTTTACTTACAGTGCTGATTATTGCTTAAAAAATGTAGCCAGGGAATGAAATATAGGCTATAATTAAGTCAGTAAAGTAAAAACCGATAAGGAGAAGAAAATAATGGATAATATTTACCGCAGAGATCACGAAATGGCATATTTTTCTGATGAGGCAGTAATAAACCAACAGTTTGAATGCAAAAGAGCTATTCGTGAGTACAATACAGTAATGCCCTTTGAGCCTGAAAAGGGAAAAGAATGTTTAAGAAAAAGCGGAATTAACTTTGGGAAAATTGCATATTTTGAGCCGCCTTTTCACTGCGAATACGGAACGCACATTTACCTTGGAGAGAATTTTTACGCAAATACAGGCTGTGTTATGCTTGATGTTGCAAAAATAACTATTGGTAAAAACGCTATGCTGGGTCCCAGTGTGTCTATATATACGGCAGGTCACCCAATTCACCCAGACGGCAGAACAAAGGGTTTTGAGTACGGTATTCCTATTACCATTGGCGACAATGTTTGGATAGGTGGCAGCAGTGTAATTTTGCCCGGGGTGAAAATCGGAAATAATGTTGTAATAGGCGCAGGCAGTGTAGTTACAAAGGATATTCCGGACAATGTATGCGCCGCCGAAAATCCTTGTAAGGTTATAAGAGAAATAACCGATGATGACAGGCGTTACTATTTTAAGGACCGTGAGTTTGACGATGAGGTATGGGAAAAAATAAACAGTAAGGAATAAATCCGATTTTAATTCATCAATGTTGCAGTAATAATGTTGCAGTAATAATGAAACAAAAAAGTCCGTCAGTCTACTTTGACTGACGGACTTTCTACATAAAAACCGCAAAATAATTTGCAGTAAAATTACTTTTCGTTTTTAACTATATCCTCAACAACCTTTTCAATGTTGCTTTGGCATAGTCCAAATATTTCAAGAAGCTGTTTTGCAGGGCCTGAATAACCAAATTCATCGTTTACACCGATTTTTGTTACCTTTACAGGGCACTCAGAAGAAACAACATCGCATACTGCGTCGCCTAAACCGCCGATAACATTATGCTCTTCAACAGTAACAATTCTGCCTGTTTCCTTAGCGGCCTTAATTATAATCTCACGGTCAATAGGCTTAATTGTGTGAATGTTAATAAGTCTTGCATTAATGCCTTTTGCCTCAAGTGCCTTAACAGCCTTTAGAGATTCATTAACTACCAAGCCTGTAGCAATAACTGTAATATCGTTACCCTCGTGCAGTGTAATGCCCTTGCCAAGCTCAAACTTGTAGTTGTCAGGGTCGTTAAAGCTGTCTATGGCAAGTCTGCCTAAACGAATGTAAACAGGGCCGTTATATTCATAAGCAGCCTTTACAGCCTCAACCATTTCATAGTGGTCGGCAGGGTTAAGTACTACCATACCCGGAATAGCTCTCATAATAGCTATGTCTTCAATACACTGGTGTGTAGCACCGTCTTCACCTGTAGAAATACCGGCGTGTGAACCTGCAATCTTAACATTTAGCTTAGGATAAGCTACAGAGTTTCTGATTTGTTCAAAGGCTCTGCCTGTAGCAAACATAGCAAAAGATGCGGCAAACGGCTTTTTGCCTGCAGCAGCCAAGCCTGCGGCTACACCAATCATATTGCCCTCAGCAATACCGCAGTTAATAAAACGCTCAGGAAATTCTTTTTTGAAAATACCTGTTTTTGTTGCAGCAGCCAAGTCTGCGTCAAGTACCACAATGTCATCGTGTGTTTTAGCCAGCTCGCATAGTGCAAGACCAAAGCTTTCTCTTGTTGCTTTATTAATAACCTGTGCCATTATACAAGTGCCTCCAACTCTTTTAGTTTTGCTTCAAGCTCGCCCATAGCAATTTCGTACTGCTCTTGGTTTGGTGCTGTTCCGTGCCAGCCAACCTGGTTTTCCATAAATGAAACATCCTTGCCCTTAACAGTGCTTGCAATTATAACAGAAGGCTTTCCCTCTGTGGACTTTGCATTTTCAAAAGCACTTTCCAGCTGGTCAAAGTCGTGACCGTTTACTTTAATTACATTAAAGCCGAAAGCCTTAAATTTTTCGTCCAGTGGCTCTATACCGCCAATTTCTTCAACTGTACCGTCTATCTGCAAGCCGTTGCAGTCAACTATAAAGCAAATGTTGTCTAGGTTTTTATGTGCTGCAAACATTGCTGCCTCCCAAACCTGACCTTCTTCACATTCGCCGTCGCCAAGCAGAGTATATACACGGTAAGATTTATTATCCATTTTACCTGCCAAAGCCATACCGCAAGCGGCAGATACGCCTTGTCCCAATGAGCCTGAGCTCATATCAATACCAGGTGTACCCTTCATATCCGGGTGTCCCTGCAGCATTGCACCTACATGACGAAGCTTTGTAAGCTCGTCCCAGTCAAAATATCCCTTAAGTGCCAATGTTGCATATAGGCTAGGGCAACAGTGACCTTTAGAAAGTACAAATCTGTCACGGTCTGCCCACTTTGGGTTGGTAGGGTCAACATTCATCTCTTTGTAATACAAATAGGTATAAATATCAGCTGCTGAAAGCGAGCCGCCCGGATGACCTGATTTTGCATTAAATGTGCCTATAATAGCACCCATACGGGACTTACAGGCTAAAATTTGAAGCTGCAGTTTTTCTGCACTGTTCATAGCACAAACTTCCTTTCTAAAATGCCTAATTTTATATGGGCAAGTCACCTTGCTAAATTACGCAATTATCTTTATATCATCATATATTATATATGAAAAACCTTGTTAATACAAGTACCTTTTACAAGGTTTTTATGTCATATTGCTGAAATATGTCGATGCTTTTTGGCTAAAACTAACCTATATGGTTTTGGTATTCAAATTTATTTTTCAATTATTTGCACCATAACGGGACTGTGCTTTTCAAAATATGCATATTCCTTAAATCCAATGTCCTTTAATATGTGGAGTCCCCGGTTTATGCCCTTGCCCAAATCCTGTACCTTGTGGGCATCGGAGCCTATTGTCATAAGTCTGCCGCCTAAGCTGTAATACCTTTGCAAAAGGTCCTTGTCAGGCAGAGTTGTTCCGATTTCCTGCCGCAGTCCCGAGGTGTTAATTTCCAATGCTTTGTTGTTTTTTATAAGAGTTTTAAAAATTTCATCAATTAAGCTGTAGTAGTTGCTTATGTTTATTTTTATATTCTCTCTGCCTGTTATGTAACGCAGGGGATAGGTAAGGTGTGCCAAACTGTCAAATTTATTCCACTTTGCAACCTCTAAAACCTCTTTAAAGTAGCTGTAAAGAATATCCTCTGCAAATTCCCGGGTGTAATTCAGCCAGTAGAAGTCTTGAGTATCCCGTATATTGTGTACAGACGCCAGCACAAAGTCAAAATCATCAAGCGCCAATGCCTTGTCGGCTGCGTCCAAATCCTGCATAGCCTGTCCAAGTTCAATTCCTCTAAGCAGCTTCACTTGGTTTGCAAACTTTTTTTGGCTTTCTTTCATATGAATTACAGACTGTGGTATAAGCGCCTGAAAGTTGCCAAATTCACTGTCCTGTGGGTTGCTCCAGCCGTTTACTTCACAGTGGTCAGTTATTGTTATTACATCAATTCCAAGCCGGGCAGCTTGCCTGCACATATCGTCTGTTTCTTCACAGCCGTCAAAGCTCCATTTGCTATGGCAGTGACAGTCACATATAAATTTAAAATCATAGCCCATTTTCTTCACCACACATTAATTTAAAATAATTGTTTATACAGAAATAGGGCGGATAACCGCCCTATGGAAAGTCAAAATTTATTCGTCCATTTCCCAGTTGTGCCATACATTCTGCACATCGTCATTATCTTCAAGATTATCAAGAAGCTTCTGCATTTTTGTTACAGATTCCTCATCGGTAAGCTTTGTATATGTTGACGGTACCATTTCAACTTCTGCACTTGCAAAGGTGTAGCCCATATTAGTAAGTGCTTCGTTTACAGCGCTAAAGTCAGCAGGCTCTGTGTAAATTGTGAAAATATCGTCCTCAACCTCAACATCAGCTGCACCACATTCCAATGCGTCTTCCATAACCTTGTCTTCGTCAGCCTCGCACTCTTCTCTGTCTACAATAAGTACGCCCTTTTGTGAGAACATAAAGGATACGCAGCCCGGTTGTCCCATATTGCCGCCGAATTTATCAAAGTAATGTCTTACATCACCGGCAGTTCTGTTGCGGTTGTCTGTAAGTGTTTCAACTATAACAGCTATACCGCTTGGACCGTAACCCTCGTATGTAATAGCTTCGTAATTATTTCCGTCGCCATCGCCTGAAGCTTTCTTTATAATTCTTTCAATGTTATCGTTTGGTACATTGTTTGCCTTAGCCTTTGCAATGCAATCTCTTAGCTTGGAGTTCACTGTAGGGTCAGCACTGCCACCGTCTCTGACAGCTACTGCCAATTCTCTGCCTATTTTAGTAAATATCTTTGCTCTGGCAGCGTCATTTTTACCTTTTTTCTGCTTAATAGTACTCCATTTATTATGTCCTGACATTTATAATCCTCCTAAAAAATCAGTTACCTAAATAATATCATATATTGTTATTATTTGCAACATCAATATTGCATTATAACCATAAAAACAGGCAGCCACACAGTGACTGCCTGAAATAGTGCAAAATAATTTGTAAAAAGCAATAAAAATATTATAGTAATGTAATTTGTAGCTTTTTACCGTTCTTCTCTTGAATTTTTGCGTTCTTTCTGATTTCCTTAGGTGTTGTACCATAAATTTTCTTAAAATCTCTGTTAAACAATGAAATGTTGTTGTAACCAACAGCTGTAGCAATGTCAAGAATATTGAAGCGTGTTGTTTCAAGCAGCTCAACAGCCTTTGTTAAACGACATTTGTTAATGTAGCTGATGCAGGTAGTGTGTGTATATTCTCTAAACAGCTTCATAAAGTGGCTGCTGCTTATGCCTACATGGTCAGCAATCTCATCAACAGTTAAGGATCTGTTGTAGTTTTGGTCAATAAAGTCTATAGCGCTGCAAATTGCATTTTCGCTCTTGTACTTTGACTTTTCGTGACTGCTGCGCTTATTAATATAACCGTTCTTGTACAGACATAGGAAGTAGCTCAAAACTGTAATTTTAAGCTCAAGCTCAAAAAGATTTTCTTTATTTTCAATAAGCTCCTTAATTTTCATTAAGTAATCCTTTAGCTGACTGTAAGAGCTGTTTTCAGGTGAAATAACGCAAGTAACCTCATATTCGCCCTGCTTTAGTGGTTTAAAATACTTTTCTGTGCAGCAACCGGAGTTTTCTGCATATAAAAAGCTTGGCAAAATTGCAACAGTTGTGTACTCAAGTCTGTCGCAGGACTTGTACACAGAGTGTACAGTGTCAGGCTTTAGGTAAACAATGTCACCTTCTTTTGCACTGTGTTTTTTGCCGTCAATGTAGTAGTCGCAGGTACCGTTATTTATATAATGAATTTCAATTTCAGTGTGATGATGAGGCATAATAAAATCATTTTCTACAATTTCACACTCTTCAATTTCTACAGGAAGAAGTAAACATATTGTAACATACATTTTTTGAATAATCAACATAAAGTTAAAAAAAATTTCTAATTTCGCAAAAAAAATTAAAATTTTAAAACAAGAAGTCTATGTAAAATTGTTTATTGTTTAAAACGTACTGTTTTTCGTATGTGTAATCAGTCCTGTGCTATCGCAAAATTCTATTAAACCTAAAATCGGATTTTACTGTTTAATAAATTTTAATTGTTTAGCTGTTGTTTCAAGTTGACAGTACAAAACATAGGTGGTAAAATTTTTGTTATCAACTGACATTTAGGGGTGTTATATAGTGGACAGAATAATTTCAAAATTGCTTATTTACGGTGATATGCCAAAGGACTCAATATTAATGGAAATGGGGGATATTTTTTCCGGCTACAGAAACGGCAGCTACTCTTCCAGTCAGCTTACGGCAAAAATATTTACCCAAATTAAAAGATTGCTTGTATTGGCTACAGACTATGGCTTTGATAAAAATTTGTGGCACAACTACCTTTCTTTTATACTTATTACAAACGAAAATCCTTTCAGCATTACCTGTGAAAAGGTAGGAGCTAACGACGGCAGCGTTAATTACTTTGCCCTAAACGATTTTGAAGCGTTCAGGGAATTGTTTGATTTTGATTTTTCAGAAATTGAAAAATCTCTGGGAATTGACTGCTTTACAAGAATCTCCAACTACAAGGCTATTGTTAAAAAGGAATTAATGTACAATAAAAATGTAAGTGAAAAGGTTAGACAGCTAAGTGCCGACCTTGAAAAAACTACAAACGCACAGGAGTTTTTCGATGTTGTAACCAAGTTCTATAACGACTATGGTGTAGGAATGTTCGGCTTGAACAAGGCCTTTAGAATAGCCGGCAGTGACAACTTCCATGTTGAGTTTAAAGCTATTAACAATATGGACAAGGTTATGCTTGACGACCTTGTAGGCTACGAAAAGCAGAAGAAAATGCTTGTTGAAAACACAAAGGCGTTTGTTGAGGGCAGAAAAGCTAACAATGCTTTACTGTTCGGCGACAGCGGTACAGGTAAATCCACCAGCATTAAGGCTATAGTAAATGAATTCTATCCTTATGGTTTGCGTATGATTGAAATATATAAGCATCAATTTAAGGATTTGTCAAATGTAATAGCACAAATAAAGAACAGAAACTATAAATTTATAATCTATATGGACGACCTTTCCTTTGAGGAGTTTGAAATAGAGTACAAATTCTTAAAGGCTGTTATTGAGGGTGGTGTAGAAACTAAGCCGGACAATATACTTATTTATGCTACCTCCAACAGAAGACATTTAATTAAAGAAACTTGGAAAGATAAAAACGATATGGAATTTGAGGGTGGTTTGCACCGTTCGGACACTATCGAAGAAAAAATGTCGCTTGTAAACAGATTTGGCTGTATGATAAATTATTCAAAGCCAACTCGTGACCAGTACTTGAACATTGTAAAAGAGCTTGCTAAGAAAACCGGAATTACAATGAACGAAGACGAGCTTATTGCCGGCGCAAAGCAGTGGGAAATGTACCACGGTGGTATTTCCGGCAGAACTGCACAGCAGTATATTAACCACTTACAAGGCATACAAAAGTAAGAAATATAAATTGTATAAAAGCAAGCAGTACCTACGGCTAAAGCAAAGGCTTTGGCACGGGGTACTGCTTTTTGTTTTTATACTCTTTAATTGATTGCAATGTTACTTTTTATTGTCTGTAAGAAGTGCGTGCTTAATGTCCCACAGACGCTTAGAAAGGTCAACATAATATTTGTGTGGATTATCAAACCTTGTTACTTCACTCCATAGTGTTTGCAATTGCTGTTCACAGTGGCTTTTAATTTCTTTAACGCTAGGGGAGGTGTATACACATTTGCCCTTACTGAAAATCTGCTTGCGCAGCTTAACTGCATTAAAGTTTGTAAGCTCTTTTTTCTTCCAGGTGTTGTCAGGGTCAAAAATAGTGTATGGCTTTGTGTCGTCTATATTTTCGTCTAAAAGGGTTAAAACATCGGCTATAGCCTTGCCGCTTTCCTTGTCGTACAAGCGCCAAAGCTCCTTTTGGCAAGGTGTTGTAATTTTGCTTACATTGTCGCTAATCTTTATTTTAGGTACAAATTCACCGTTCTTTTCTACAGCTGCCAGCTTATATACTCCGCCGAAAACAGGCTCGCTGGAGGCTGTTATCAGTTTTTCACCAATGCCGAAATTGTCAATTTTGGCACCCTCCTCAAGTAAATCACGAATAATATATTCGTCAAGTGAGTTTGAGGCACATATGGAACAGTCCTCAAAGCCTGCTTCATCCAGCATTACTCTTGCTTTTTTGGAAAGATATGCAATGTCACCACTGTCAATTCTAATGCCCTTTGGTCGGTAGCCCTTTGGTACCAAAACCTCATTAAATACCTTTATGGCGTTTGGAACGCCGCTTTTAATTGTATTGTAGGTGTCTACCAACAACACACAGTTGCTTGGGTAGGTTTCGGCATAGGCTCTAAAAGCGTCCTCTTCACTGTCAAAAAGCTGAACCCAGCTGTGGGCCATTGTACCCATAGCCGGAATGTCAAACATACAGTCAGATATTACATTTGAAGTACCTACACAACCGCCTATATATGCAGCCCTTGCGCCGTATATAGCGGCGTCACCGCCTTGGGCACGCCTTGCGCCAAACTCCATTACAGCTCTGCCGCCGCTTGCCCTGACAATGCGGTTTGCTTTTGTGGCAATAAGGCTCATATGGTTAATGTACAGCAGTATAGCCGTTTCTACAAACTGCGCCTGAATTACAGGGCCTGTTACCGTAACTATAGGTTCGTTAGGGAAGATAGGCGTACCCTCCTCCACTGCATATACATCGCAGCTGAATTCAAAATTCTTTAAATATTGCAAAAATTCTTCACTGAAAATGTACTTACTTCTAAGGTAACTAATGTCCTCATCAGTAAATTTTAAGTTAGTAAGATACTCTATAACCTGCTGTAGTCCGCACATTATGGCAAAACCGCCGTTGTCCGGTACTTTTCTGAAGAACATATCAAAGGTGGCAACAGTGTCTTTTAGATTGTACCTGAAATATCCGTTAGCCATGGTAATTTCGTAAAAATCAGTAAGCATGGTTAAATTTCTTGTATTTAGTTTGCTGTTCATAATTGTACCTCTTTATATAACTTTTTTTACTATTTCTATGCCGTTTATACTCATATTATATAAGGCGAAAAGCTGGCAAAGCTCTCTGTTGTGCTCCGGGGCGTCATATGTGGCTGTTAATCTGCTTGGAACAATAACCCTTGCAATTTTATTTTCACGGTTAAATTCTGCCTTTAAAGTAAGTGCAAGCTGCTGCACGCATATGTCTGTACAGCAGCCTACTATAATGTAGGCGGTATACGCTTTGTTAAGTATTTTCTCTTTAAATTCATCTTCCAAAAAGCCGTTGGTTGAGTTCTTGCCTATGACGGTAATGTTTCCTGCATCATTTAATTCCGGAGTAAGCAAACACTCATCTGTTCCGGCAAGGCAGTGTACAGGATAGCTGGTAAATTCCGGAGACTGCTCTGTATGGGTATCTGCCAGTGCGTACACATCAATGCCTTTTCCTCTGGCTATTGAGGCAAAATTAGCAATGTCCTGGTTAATTTCCTTAATAAATGGGCTTGCCAATGGGCCGTCATTTACAAAGCCGTTAATCATATCTACAACTATTACACAGGTTTCCTGCGGCTGTAAAACCTTAAGGGAAAGCTCCGGCAAACCGCACAGGGTTCTTTTTATTCCGTCTATAAAATTTACTGCTGATTCGTCTACTTTTGTCATATTATTATCTCCTTTTGGTATTAACAAATTTATATGTCAAAATTTTATAATATTCTAAATAACTATTGAATAATTATTAAAGTTAGTGTAAAATTGTGGTAGGGTTAATTGTTATAATTACCCATAGTAAGATTATTGGGGTGAATGGTATGAATAAGAATTGTGCTATGAAAGGCACAAAAAATGTGATAGGCGCAAATGTTCTTGCTTTAAGAAAGCAAAAAGGGTTAAGACAAACCGACCTTGCAGCTGCACTGGCAGAGAAGGGGGTTCAAATGTCACCTACCGGCTTATCTAAAATAGAAACTCAAAGCAGAATGGTTTCTGATATTGAGCTTGTAGCTATTGCAGAGGTTTTGGGGGTGTCAGTCGAAAGACTATTAACAGAATAATTATTATGCCTATAGTCACTACACAATGGTGTTGCTCCGGTAGCAGCACCATTGTGCTTTTTTATTTTCAAGCAATGCTTCCTTGTAATCAGGAAGTTAAATTTTTTATAATTTCCCCTATAATTGATATTCCCTTTTCAATGTTGCTCTTTTCTATTCCCGAAAAAGAAATTGAAAAAGAATTGTCGTCATTGTCACGAAAAATAGCTTTAATTTTATTTTCGTAAAGCAATTTCTTTAACTTAACAAGGTCAACAGGATTGTTAAACTTAATGTTAACCGAAAGTGAGGTTTCAAGCAGTGTTAATTTTGCAAATTTTGAAATTTGCTTTAGCTGTTTTAAGGTAAACTCACTTTTATCTTTATATATTTTTCGCAGTCGTCTTAAACTGCGTTCCATTTGACCGTCTGAAATATATTTAGCAAGTGCAAGCTGTTCCATTTTGGAGGCTGTTTGGTTATATTTTTCTTTGTTGGCTGTGTAATAGCCTAAAAGCTCAGGGGAGAGTACCATATATCCTATTCTGACTGACGGCAAAAGCAGTTTTGAAAAAGAACCAATGTAAACTACCCTGTTTTTATTGCTGCCCTGCATAGCGGGAATAGGTTTTGATGAATATTTTAACTCCCCGTTGTAATCGTCCTCTATTATTATGGCGTCGTTTTCCTCTGCCCAGCGCAAAAGCTCGTTGCGCTTGCTAACTTTAAGAGCCTTGCCGCTTTGTAAATTGCCTGACGGATTTATAAGAAGTATTCGTGCGCCGGTGTTCTTAAGAAAGTCAACATCAATACTGCTTCGTTCTGTTTCTGCTTTTACAACGCTGTAGTTACAGTCGGCAAAAACCCTTTCGGCATACGAAAAGCCATAGCTTTCCACTGCAATTATATTTCCGTAGTGCTGTCTTAGCATTCCGCAAAGTATATACAAAAGCGGCTGTGTGCCTGCACCTATAACAATTTCACCGCAGTCTGCCGTTACTCCGCGAACACTGTAACTATACTTGGACAACGCCTGCCTTAGCCGCTGTTCGCCCTGAGGGTCGCCATAGGAGGTTATAAGGTAGTCACAGTTAATAATGTAACGAATGTACTTTTTCCACAGCTTTAAGCTTATGTCACCTATGTCAACGCTTTTTCCTGTAAAGTCGTATTTCCACTCGGCAGAGGAGCTGTTGGTTTCGGATATATGGGGCAGATAAGTGCTTTTAATATTGTTTGCCGCAACATCGGCAGTATAAAAGCCGCTTTGGGGTCTGTTGGTAATATACCCCTCTGCACAAAGCTGAGAGTAAGCATTTTCTATGGTAGTTTTGCTTATGTTTAAATCCGCCGACAGCTTTCGTATTGACGGCAGCTTACTGCCTGCCTGTATATTTCCGTTTTGTATATTTAGCTTAATATTGCTGTACAGCTGTATATACAAAGGCTCCTTTTGTTCTTTGTCTAAGTTAATATAATCATAAAGCATAGCATACACCCTTTAACTTATATTATCACAAATTGTACAATATTTTCAATATAATACGCTGTATTATTAAATATTTTATTTATAAAATTAATGTTCACGGTTTGTTAATAATGAATACTTACAAAATTTACAAAAAATTAGCACTCTAAGGGTTAGAGTGCTTGAAATTTATTTGAGTATGATATATAATACTAAACACTGACAGTAAACACTGCTTGTAAGCGGATATGATTTGTAAAAATATCTGCGTAACTGTGTTTATAGATTATTTAAACCGAAGGAGAATATTAATATAATGAGCAATCCAATTTTTACAATCGAAATGGAAAACGGTGATATTATTAAGGGCGAGCTTTACCCTGAAATTGCACCTAATACAGTAAATAATTTCATAAGCTTAGCTAACAGCGGCTTTTATAACGGACTTACATTCCATAGGGTTATATACGGCTTTATGATTCAGGGCGGCTGTCCTGACGGAAACGGCTGTGGCGGCCCTGGTTACGGCATAAAGGGCGAGTTTGCACAAAACGGTTTCAAGAATGACCTTAAGCATACAGCCGGCGTTCTTTCAATGGCTCGTTCAATGATGCCAAATTCAGCAGGTTCACAGTTCTTTATTATGCACAAGGACGCACCGCACCTAGACGGCTCTTATGCTGCATTTGGTAAGGTAACAGAGGGTATGGAGGCAGTAAACGCAATTGCCGAGTGTGACACCGACTATTCAGACAAGCCTCTTGACCCGCAGGTTATAAAAACCATTACTGTAGATACGCTTGGCGTAGAGTATCCACAGCCTGAAAAGTGCTGATAGATTTAATATTTTGCATATAAAAAACTTTAATTAAAAAAGAGGTAACGGATAATGGAAAAGAAAAATTTTAAGGCTGAGTCCAAAAGATTAATGGATTTAATGATTAACTCCATTTACACTCATAAGGAGATTTTTTTAAGAGAAATTATTTCAAATGCCAGTGACGCACTTGATAAGCTGCACTTTGTATCTCTAACAGATACCACAGCTGAGAAGTTGCCGGAGCTGTTTATTAAAATCTACCTTAACAAAGAGGACAGAACCATTACTGTTGCTGACAACGGTATTGGTATGAGCTTAGAGGAGCTTGAGGATAACCTAGGTACCATTGCCAAAAGCGGCAGCCTGCAATTTAAAAATGACCTAAGCGAGGACGAAAAGTCCGACATCATAGGTCAGTTTGGCGTAGGCTTCTATTCTGCCTTTATGGTAGCAGACGAAGTTACCGTAAATACAAAGAAATACGGCAGTGACAAGGCTTACCAGTGGAAATCCTCTGGTGCCGACGGCTACACAATAGAAGAAACTGCAAAGGAAAATTGCGGTACTGAAATTATAATGCACATAAGAGAGGACGCCGAAGGGGAGGACTACTCACAATATCTTGAAAGCTACAAGATACAGTCATTGGTTAAGAAGTATTCCGACTACATCAGCTTCCCTATAAAAATGGATGTTGAAACCTCTGTAAACACAGCAAAAGAGGGCGAAGAGCCTAAGTATGAGCAGGTAACAGAGGAAAAGGTGCTTAACAGTATGGTACCTATATGGAGAAAGAATAAAAACGAGGTTACCCAAGAGGAATATAACAACTATTATAAAGAAAAGTTTATGGATATGACAGATCCTCTTGTAACTATAAATGTAAGTGCCGAGGGAACAGTATCTTATAAGGCTCTTATGTTTATACCTGCTGCTGCTCCGTATGGATATTATTCAAAAGAAGCCGACAAGGGCTTACAGCTCTACTCAAACGGCGTTATGATTATGGACAGATGTGAACAGCTGGTACCTGATTACTTTAGATTTGTAAAGGGTGTTGTTGATTCTCAGGATTTGTCACTGAATATTTCCCGTGAGCTTCTACAGCATGACAGACAGCTGAACATAATTGCCAAGAATATTGAAAAGAAAATTAAATCAGAGCTTACAAAGCTTTTGAAGAACAGCCCGGATAAATACGAAACCTTCTGGAAAGCCTTTGGTTTGCAGATAAAATACGGTATAGCTTCAACATACGGTATGAACAACGAAAATCTAAAAGATTTGCTTGTTTTCAAAAGCTCGGTTGTAGACGGCTACACAACACTGGCCGACTATGTTTCAAGAATGCCTGAAAGTCAAAAGTATATTTACTATGCTTGCGGCGAAACAGCAGAAAAAATACAGGCGCTTCCACAAACTGAGCTGTGCAAGGACAAGGGCTACGAATTTTTGTATTTCACAGACGATATAGACGAGTTTGTTGCAAAGTCACTTATAACATATGGCGAAAAGACAATTATGTCTATAGCTGATGAGCATGCAGAGCTTCAGAGTGATGAGGAAAAGGAAAAAACAGAAAAGCAGACACAGGAAAATAAAGAGTTGCTTGACTTTGTTGCCGAAAAGCTTAAAGATAAGGTAACAAAAGCTGTAATTTCAAAGAACCTAAAGTCACACCCGGTTTGCCTGTCCGCTGAGGGCGCAATTTCAATAGAAATGGAGAAGTACTTTTCACAAACACCTGGCGACGAGCCAAAGCCAAAGGCCAGCAAGGTGCTTGAGCTTAATGCCGATCACCCTGCTTTTGAGGCGCTGAAGAACGCCTATGAGAGCGACAAGGAAAAGGCAGGAAAACTGGCTGAAATTCTTTATAATCAAGGCTTGCTTATTGCCGGATTGCCACTTGAAAAGCCGGTAGAATACTGCGACCTTGTTTGCAGCTTGTTTTAATTGAAATTTGATTTGAATGTAATTTTCTTTAATCAATTTACCCCCTATGGCACGGCAAAAGACCGTACCCATAGGGGGCTTTGCATTTTTTATTCAAACCGCTGTTTACTTTTCTCTTTTATCATCAAACAAACGCACTCCACATAAACCGAGAAAATAGGATTAATATCTAATTTCCTCGGGGAAATTCGGAAACATATCAACTGACCACTCCCGTTCCAGCTAGCATATAATTTTTGGGAAGATATCAATCCAACATCAGATCACTTTTGCCAAGATTACATTTTGAACATAGTGTCTGTAGGTTTTCAATCACGGTTTCTCCACCTTTCGACCATGGAATAATATGATCTACATGAAGTTCAACAGAAGGATCTTTTGCTGGTGAGGCGCCGCAAGCACGACACTTAAAATTATCGATAGCTAACACCTTGAATCTCAATCGAATATTGATGTTTCTGGATGTATTGTGTTTTGATGTCGATGCAAGTTCAATTGTATTATTTGATTTTGTATATTGACAGTTTGATGGTTCAAGCACCTCGATTGGTGCGGATTCGTATTCATTTTCTTCAGCATTTATGTATTCTACAAATTTCTCCAATGCCTTTCGCCATCCTCCGAAACGTTTTTCATATGTTCCAACCGAATATTTAGATATATCTCTCATTTCTGAATATTTTGGTTGTTTTCCAAGCTTAACCCATACTTTTTCAATTTCTTCAAATAATTCTTCATCTGTAATTCCGATTTTTGACCTAGATGGTTTTAATGAAGCTTTGGATAAACAGTTAAACCACGAGCCGAATCGCCGAGTAAGTGTTGTCGCATGAAATTTTCCGTATTGGTTATAATCATCAATAGTAACTGTAGACTGCTTTAAAAGATCAGAAACTCGTTGCAAATCTTCAATCAATTCAGTATCAGGTACATTTCTGTGAAATTCATTCAGTTCAAATCTCAATTCAGTTCACCTCCTATCATCAAACAAACGCACTCCACATGGCTGGTGCCGGGGAACATATCTACCGGGGTTACCTCCTGTGGGGTGTAGCCAAGTGTGCTGAATATTTTTATATCCCTTGCCATTGTGGCGCTGTCACAGGATACATATACAACCCTTTTTGGCGATATGTGAGAAATTGTTTCTATTAACCCTTTATCACAGCCCTTGCGTGGTGGGTCAACGATTATCACAGTAGGCATTAACCCACTTTTTTTCAGCTGTTGTGCGGCTTTTGCGGCGTCGGCACATATAAACTCGGCGTTGGTAATGTTGTTTAGCCGAGCGTTGTGCTTGGCGTTTTCAATAGCCTGCGGAATAATTTCAACTCCTACCAGTTTTTTGACCTTGTGAGCCATAGACAAACCTATTGTGCCTGTTCCGCAGTACAGGTCCAGCAGTACATCGTCCTTGCTAAGCCGGGCATAATTCTGTGCTATTTGGTACAAACGCTCTGCCTGTGTTCTGTTTACCTGATAGAAAGACAGCGGCGATATATTAAACCTTAGCCCACACAAAATATCCGTTATAAAGCCACTGCCATACAGAGTTATACATTTTTTCCCAAGTATAACATTGGTTTTTTCCTTGTTTATATTTAGCTGTAAGCTTTTGAAACCACTGATTGTTTTTAATTGATGTATTAATGAGTCTGTGTTGTTAATGGAATTACCGTTAATAACCAGACACACCATTATTTCACCTGTGGATTCGCCGTAACGAATGTATAAATGACGAAGCAATCCCTTGTGTGTAGCTTCGTTGTATGGTTCTATGTTGTTTTCCACAGCCCAACGGCGAACAATATCGCCTATTTCCGAAAAAACAGGCGGCTGTAAATTACAGTTGGTGCTGTCAACAATGCGGTGGCTGTGATATGCGTAAAAGCCCATAACCAAATTACCGTTATTATCTTTTCCGACAGGCAGTTGGGCTTTATTTCTGTAGCTGTTTCTGCTTGAACCTGCTACAAGTTCATTTATTTTCAGGCTTTCAAAACCGCCTATTCTCTTTACAGCGTCCTCTACACGCTGCTTTTTTATTTTACACTCTGCATCATATGAAATGTGCCTGTAGGTGCAGCCGCCACACTGCTTAAAATATTTGCAGTCCGGCTCTATTCTGTCAGGTGACGGCTCCAGTATGTTTTCAACCCTGCCTATAGCGTAATTTTTTGATGTTTTTATTATCTTTGTTTCAATAACATCACCTACGGCAGTATTAGTAATGAACACGGCCGTTCCGTCTATGCGGCCTACGCCGCTGCCTTCGGTAGTCATACCGGTTATCACTGTTTTGTATGTTTCATTCTTTTTTAAATTCACAAAAAACACCCTTAATTTTTTACTAAAAATATTATCCATATTTCAACATAAGTATATTATATCACAAATTTTTTAAAAGGTATTTATTTTTTGTAAAAATAGCAATATAATTACAGAGTATAAATGTGTTTAATTTGGGAGTGTTTTAATAAATGGATAGAGAAGCTTTAAAGAATGTTAAAAATATACATTTTGTTGGAATTGGCGGTTCGGGTATGTGTCCATTGGCGGAAATTTTACTTTCTAAGGGTTACCACATAACCGGCTCCGACTGTAACGAGTCGGATACACTGGACAGAATAAAAAGCTATGGCATTACCGTGCATATGGGACATAAACCTGAAAACATAGAGGGTGCCGAGCTTGTAGTGTATACAGCCGCCGTTAAGCAAGACAACCCTGAACTTGTAGCGGCAAGGGAAAAGGGCATTAAAACTGTAGAACGCAGTGAAATGCTGGGTTTTGTTTCTGACCATTACAAAGAAAGCATAGCAATTTCAGGTACACACGGAAAAACCACAACTACAGCAATGCTTACACAGGTGCTTATGGGCTGTAAAATGGATCCGTCGGCAATAATAGGCGGCAAACTGCCGTTTATAGGCGGCAACAGCGTAGTTGGCAAGTCTGACATTATTGTTTGCGAGGCCTGCGAGTATGTTAATACATTTTTACAAATGCACCCTGCAATTTCTGTTATCTTAAATGTAGACGCAGACCATTTGGATTTCTTTAAAAATCTTGACAATATTAAAAAATCCTTTAACCAATTTGCAAAGCAAACCAGTCAGCTGTTGGTAATTAACGGCGACGATAAAAACAGCGTTGAGTGTACTGCCGATGTTGATTTAAAGAAGCTGTTTTATGGCTTTGATTCCAAAAATGATTATTATGCTGCAAACTACCAAAAAGGGGAGGGCGTAAGCCAAAGCTTTGACCTTATGTCTGACGGCAAGCTTATTACAAAAATTACACTTAATGTTCCGGGTAAGCACAATGTACTTAATGCATTGGCGGCTATTACCGTTGCGCTTTATTTAGGTGCCGAGCCTGAAAACATTGCTAAAAGTATTGCTGAATTTTCAGGTGTGCACAGACGCTTTGAAATTTTGGGAAATGTAAACGGCATTACAGTTGCTGATGACTTTGCCCACCACCCAACAGAGCTTACAGCTACACTTAACTCTGCAATGTCAATGGGCTTTAGAAAGGTATGGGGCGTTTTCCAGCCGCACACATTCTCAAGAACATATATGTTGCTTGATGATTTTGCAAAGGCTCTGTCAATTCCGGACCAGATTATTATTTCTGAAATTTTGCCTGTAAGAGAAACAAACACCTACAATATTTATGCTGAGGATTTATGTGCTAAAATTGAGGGCAGTGTTTACAGAAAGACCTTTGATGAAATTTCAGATTATGTATGCAGTCACGCACAACCGGGGGATTTAATCCTGACAATGGGCGGCGGAAATGTTTATATGTGTGCAAACAAAATATTTGCACAGCTGCAGGGTAAAAATAAGTAATTAAAAACACTGTAGATCTGTATATAGCAGTGTTTGCTGTAGAAAATAGCTGATTTGTATTTTTGATAGCAAAATATAAAATCGGGAGCATCTGCGTTGGTGTTCCCGATTTTTATGTTTATTTATCAAATTGCTTTAATTCATTGCCGCTATATATATTCTGATTGCCATTTGTTTATCGCAAATATTTGTTAAAAACTTTATACAATAAAAACAGCAGCCACTTTTGCCGGGTGACCGCTGTTTTTTTGTGAAATTATGTTTTAATTTATAACCATATATTATTTAATTTTGTAATTCAGCAGCATGGCTTTGTCGGCCTTGCTTACCCTTAAACTTTCCCGACATTTTTGTATTGCCTTGTTTTGTACGGCAGGTTGTAGGGAATACTGCTTAAAAAGCGCTAGGGTTTGTTGCGGAAATTTTACATAGCAAACGCTTAAAGCCCAAGCTACAGCCATTTGAATATAATATTCACTGCGTGTTATTTGCTCCAAACTATGCAAAGTGGAGTCAATATAATCATCTGTTATAAATTTTTGCATAAGCATAACAACACCAAAGCGTACATAAAATTCATTTTCACTGTGTAGGTATGGCTCAATAAAATCTCTAAAATTTTCAAGCCGGTTTTTGGGAGGCCTTATTCCTCCGCAAAATGCGTCGCAAACTGCCCAGTTGTTTATTTTAGGGACAAAGTCATTTATATATTTCAGCTTTTTATTCCAAGAACATTTAACATAGCCTATAACTATACCCTCAAGCATTGTTTCCTCGTAATACTCAGTGCCTGCCAGGGTTAAATAATCGTCTATGTTGTCACAGCTGTTAATTAGTTCTTTTGCAAGCTTGCGCAGCTTAGGGACAGATACTCCAAGTATATTGTCTACACCGGGAAGTAAACCGCTGTGAAATTTCTGATATTTTGGGTCGGCTAATTCTTTTAGCTGTTGTAACAACTCGTTGTAGTTTTCTTGTGTATACATTTTTATACCCCTTAAAGCTTTGCAATGCTGTTAGCCAAGCACCTTTTTAGCAATGTCTACGCTTTCCTTTGCGTCTTTACTGTAGTAGTCGGCACCGATTTTCTCGGCATAGTCAGGTGTTAATACAGCTCCGCCTACCATAACGGTACAGTCGCAGTTTTTCCTTAGAAGTGCTATTGTTTCCTCCATAGACTTTAAAGTTGTTGTCATTAGTGCAGACAAGCCCACCAGCTTAACATTATTGTCAACGGTTGCTTTTACAACCTCCTCGTAGTCTACATCTTTTCCCAGGTCAATTACAGTGTAGCCGTAATTTTCCAAAAGAACCTTAACTATATTTTTACCAATGTCATGAACATCGCCTTTAACGGTGGCTAGAACAATTTTACCTTTGCTGACAGGGGCGGAGTCCTCGCTTATAAGCTTCTTTTTTATAACATCAAAGCAAGCCTGGGCTACGGTGGCCGACTGTATCAGCTGCGGCAAAAAGATTTTTCCTGTTTCAAAGTCTGCGCCGGCTTTGTCAAGTGTAGGGATAAGATAATCATTAATAATGTCCATAGGGGAGTGGCTTTCAAGCAGTTTTTCAGTTACCTGTGCACCCTCCGCTTTTAAACCGTTTTCTATGGCATAATTTAAGGATATTTCTTTCTTTTCAGATTGGGGCTTTTTGGTGTCAACATTATTGTATGCTTGAATGAACTCTACGGAGTTTTTATCTATATTTGCAAGCAGTCTGTATGCACGCACTGCGCCTGTCATAGCGTCTATGTTAGGGTTGATAATAGGCAGGTCAAGTCCTTTTTGCAGTGCCATAGTAAGGAATGTAGATGTAACAAGCTCTCTGTTTGGCAGACCAAATGATATATTAGATACACCTAAAACCGTTTTTACACCTAATTCTTTTTTAACCCTTTCAAGGGCATTTAGGGTTTCAAGCACACCCTCCTGTTCTGCAGATGCAGTCAGTGTTAAGCAGTCTATATAAATATCGCTGTTTTTTATACCAAGTGCGTTGGCACGCTTTACTATTTTTTCGGCAATGGCAAAACGCCCCTCTGCCGTTTTTGGTATACCGTCTTTGTCAAGAGTAAGACCAACTACAGCGGCACCGTATTTCTTTACAAGTGGCAATACGGTTTCAAGGGATTTTTCTTCGCCGTTTACAGAGTTTACTATTGGCTTACCGCTGTAAACTCTTAGGGCGCTTTCAAGTACCTGCGGAATGGTCGAATCTATTTGCAGTGGAACATCAACAACGCCTTGAAGCCCTTTAATAGCTCTTATCATCATCTGTTCTTCGTCAATTTCAGGCAAGCCTACATTAACATCCAAAATCTCGGCGCCGGCGTTAATTTGTTCGATACCTTGTGTCAGAATATAGTCAAGGTTGTTATTGCGCAAAGCCTCTTTAAACAGCTTTTTGCCTGTTGGATTAATTCTTTCGCCTATTATTCTAGGCTGGTTTATTACCACTGTACGGCTTGGCGAACAAACAGCGGACGGTACAACTGTACTGCGTTTATAAGGCTTAGCGTTTTTAAGGGCTAGGCTTAACTGCTTAATATACTCCGGTGTAGTACCACAGCAGCCGCCTAAAATTGTTGCACCTAACGGTACAATGCCGTTTACCATATCGGTGGCAAATTCTTCAGGCGGCAGGTCGTATTTTCCTGTAGCGGGGTCAGGAAGTCCGGCGTTTGGTTTAACGATAATAGGCAATGTTGTCCATTTTGTAAGTTCTTCTACAACGCCACGCAGCTGTACAGGTCCTAATGAGCAGTTTACACCCATTGCGTCTACACCTAATCCCTCAAGTGTAAGAGCCATAGAGCTTACACTACAGCCTGTAAAGGTACGCATATTTTCTTCAAAGGTCATAGTGCATACAATAGGTTTGCTGCTGTTTTCTTTTGCGGCTAAAACACCGGCTTTTAGCTCGGCAAGGTCAGTCATAGTTTCAAAAACTATCAGGTCGGCATCTGCACCGGCAAGAATAACCTCTTTGTATATTTCGTATGCTTGGTCAAACGACATACTTCCCGTTGGCTCCATTAGCTGTCCGATAGGGCCTATGTCCAGTGCCGCCAGCGCGCCTGTACCGGCAGTTGCCTCTTTTGCAACCTTTACCGAGGCCCTAACAACTTCTTCAACGGTGTAACCGCTTTCAGCAAGCTTGTAGCTGTTAGCACCAAAGGTGTTGCTGTAAACAACCATTGAGCCTGCGTCAATGTACGACTTGTGAATATCTCGTACAATTTCAGGGTGAGTAATGCTTAAAACCTCAGGGCATTCGCCGGTTTTAAGCCCCTTTGCCTGAAGCTGTGTGCCCATTGCACCGTCAAAAATAATAAAATCTTTTTCCTTAATTAGTTTATTGAACACAATGGTTTCCTACCTTTCTATATTGGCAAGTGTTTCTTAGATTACAGCATAAGCACCCCCGCTTTGCCGGAGCTACCGGAGTGTGCGAAAGCCCTATTATAGCTGTAACAGATTTAATAGGGGTAAGGGTCATACTGTCTGCGGTACATAGTCCTATTTTTCTGGGAGCGTCAAGTATTGTTAAAATTTCTTTTTGTATGTCAATAGGTAAATCACCGTAGCCCGGACTGTAACGCCATGTTTTATAGCACGAGGAGTCAAGGGTGGAGTATATTTCTTTCTCCGCTTTATTGCAAACTTGTTCAATGGCCACACTGGACAAGCTGTTAATTACTATAGCCTTTGACATATCCTGTAATTGTGCAGTACGAATTAAATTATCTATATTTCCCGAAAGTGTAGCGCACATAAGCACAATACCATAACAGCCGCTTAAGTGACGCTCTATGTCTTTGCCAGTAAGAAGCAGATTGGTGTTAAGCACCTGTATGCCTTTGCCTGTTTTTTCAATATCGAAAATTCCGTAGCGGTATCGTGGTATACTGTTTTTAATAACAAGCTGCTCGCACTGTGGCAGCATAGCAAGGGTGTTAGCGTCCGCCTTACCCTTTTTGACCCCCATATACCGCAAAGCCTCGTCATAATCAAGTCCACCCAATGTTATCAAGTAAATCACCTCATGTGCTCACTTTCGTCAGAAAGTGAGTGCAAGAAAAATTTTTGTAGAAAATTTTTCCCAAAAATCAAGTCAAATATATGTGCTCACTTTATGTGCTCACTTCATGTGCTCACTTCATGTGCTCACTTTCGTCAGAAAGTGAGTGCAAGAAAAATTTTTGCAGAAAATTTTTCCAAGAACCAAGTTGAATATAGTATGTGCTTATTTTTTCAAAATAAGTGCTAAAGAAATTTTTGCAGAAAATTTTTCCAAGAACCAAGTCGAATATAGTATGTGCTTATTTACTTATTTATAAAATAAAAGCTAAAGAAATTTTAAAATAAAAACTTCCCCAAAGTAGCACCCAAATTTAAAATAAGATTACTTAAAATCAAAGCAGAGATTTAATATTCTCTGCAATTTTTGTTGCAACATATGGATTGTTCATTGTGTAAAGATGAATACCCTCTACACCGTTTGCTATTAGATCAACAATTTGGTCAACTGCATAGGCGATACCGGCATCACGCATAGCTTCCGGGTTAGAACCATATTTCTGCATCATCATAGAAAATTTTCTAGGAAGTGACGCACCGCACATATCTACCATTCTCAAAATTTGTTTACTGCTGGTAACAGGCATAATTCCGGCTTCTATAGGAACATTTATTCCGGCAATTCTTGCCTTTTCAACAAATTTATAAAATACGTTGTTGTCAAAAAATAGCTGTGAAATCAAAAATTCTGCACCGGCATCAACCTTTTTCTTTAGGTTAAGTATGTCCTGTATTTCATTTTCCGATTCCATATGTACCTCCGGATAGCAGGCACCGCTTACTCCCATTTCAGGATATTTGCTTTTTATGTATGATACTAAATCGCTTGCGTATGTAAAATCTTTTTTAGGAGTTAAATCAGGGTTTTTGTCGCCCCTAAGAGCCAAAATATTTTCAACGCCTACAGCCTTAAAATCAGTTATTGCCTTGTCTATGTCATTTTTATCGTTTGTAAGGCAGGTTAGGTGCGCTACAGACTCCACATTATGGGTGTTCTTTATAATTGACGCTATCTTACAGCTGTGTTCGGTGTTGCCGCCACCGCCTGCACTGTAGGTAACACTTATGTAGTCAGGATTAATATCTGTTAGCTTGTCCAGGGTTTCATATACTGTTTCAATACTGTCTGTAAATTTTTTAGGAGGGAAAACCTCCAGTGAAAAAACAGTTTTGTTTTGTTTGAATTTATTAATTACTTTCATTGCAATTCTCCTTAAGTGAAAACAATGGGGACGATACGGTTAATCGTCCCCTAAATAGTCTGTTAATAATGTATGCTTACATATTTTCCGGCGGTTTATTAGGGTTGTTGTCCTGCATATTACCGTAATTATCTGTTTCAGAAATAATTACACCCTGTTCATTAATAGACAAGCCCGGACGAAGTGCATCCATTTCTGCAAGTACCCAGTTGAACTCGCCGCTGGTAACAATACATCCGCAGTAGTTACACTGACCTGCACTTGAAATAGAGTCAAGCGGTGCGCCACAGTGTGGGCAAACATTGGCTTTGGTGCCGGTGTTGACGTCGGTTTTAACGCCTTTCTTACGCATATATGTCATTAGGTAATCAATATAGCAGTATCTGTCTTTGCTGCCCTTAATAACATTTCCTGTTCTTTCGTCAACAATATAATCAATTATGCGTGTTGACATATAAACTGTAAGGTATTCGTACTGATTATCCCGTCTGTACAAATGCAGATAAGCGTCGCTTATATTAATATTTTCAATGTAATTAATACGGCGTGTATTTATATATTCCTGCAGTTGAAGCTCGTGCTGTCTGAAAAGTTCTTCCTTTTCAAAAGGTCTTATCTTGCTCCAATCTCTGGCAGTCCATGCTTGCTGTAAAAGAATAAAGTTTTCTTTAGCCCAAGAAACAAACTGGATGTCACTGAATTGTGGGTCAATCTTGTTAATAGCAAGCAGAATTTGTGCCTGATGATTACCCGGCTTAGCCACACGCAAAGGCTGTGCAGGTCTGTTGCCCGTCTGTTTGTTTACAGATTTCTTTACAACGCTCTTTAATATAAAAATTATGGCGATTATAAACAGGACAGGCATCATATTCATAATTATTGAAACAATCATTGAAATGCCTAAAAAACCGCTGACATCGTAGTCGTAGCTATCGTTACTGCTGCCGCTTTTACTTTTACTGCGGCTACTGCTGTCATAGCTGCTGCTGTCGTCGTAGCTGTAGTCATAGTCGTTGCTGCTATAGCTGTCGTAGCTGTCGTAGCTATCATAGCTATCATAGCTGTCATATCCTCCGTAGTCATAACCGGAGTCATAGCTTCCGTAATCATTGTAGTTGCCTACATCCCACTTTCCGTTGTATGCCGCAGCGTTAAGCGAAAATGTTGCTCCACAAGCAACAAGCAGGCACATTGCCGCCATTGTTAAGGCAGCTGCTTTTTTATTCCTCATCAATTATATTCCCCTTTAAAAATGCGGTTACATATACCAAATAAATTCTCCAACATTATACCATATAATATTTTTCATTTCAACGGTTACGCAGACAAAATACTTTATAAGTCTTTAGCCGTTTTTTACTTTTGATTACAGCCGCATATGACTGCTAAAACGGCTTTTTATATGCATTTTTATTAATACACTTTTGAAGTTTAAAATGATTTTTATACTAAGCTGTTTGTTTCAATAATTTATATATAATTTGTACAAAATTGTCTTTTTAACTTCTGCAAAAAAATCAATATAAAATATTTAGTCGCCATGGTATAATTTTACTGATGATATATAAGAAGGAGGAGACTTAAATGTTTCTAAACAAAAAGAAAAGAGGCACCAGAGCGGTAAGCGTTATGCTTGCGGCAGCTATGATTGCTTCGGTTGCTGTAACAAGTGCTGTAAGCACCAGTGCGGCGTCAGTGAGTACGCAGGCTGTGTCAAGTAGCAGCAATAGTTACGGATTGATGAGCAACATACAAGACGGTACAATTTTGCACTGTTTCTGCTGGAAGTATAACGACATAAAGGCAATGCTTCCTCAGATTGCTGAGGCAGGATTTACATCTATACAGACATCACCTGCACAGGTGGGCGGTGGCTCAGGTGTTTGGTGGTTACTATATCAGCCGTTAGGTTTCTATGCCGGTAATAATGATGTAGGTACTAAAGCAGATTTGCAGTCCCTATGTAGTGAAGCCGATAAATACGGAATAAAAATTGTAGTAGATGTTGTTGCTAACCATTTGGCGGGTGATCATTCCAATATTCAGAACGATCTTAAAGACAGTCAGTACTGGCATCATGAAAGTGGTGGCATTAATTATTTAAACCGTAGGGAAATACATCAGCGTGAAATTGGTATGCCTGATATTAACTCTGAAAATGAATATGTACAGCAGTGTGTCCGCAAATATGTTAATGAGTTAAAAGGTATGGGTGTTGACGGTATTCGTTGGGATGCCGCAAAGCATATTGGCCTGCCGAGTGAAAACTGTAATTTCTGGCCGGCTGTTACCCAAGGATCAGGATTATGGCATTACGGTGAAATCCTTGATAACCCTGTGTCTTCTGATGAAAGCCATGACAATAGTGATTATGCTAACCGTTTGATGAAAGAATACACTAACTACCTTAGTGTTACAGACAGTAATTACGGAAAATTATTGCGTGACTCATTCAACTCTGGTGGCGTACCGTCAAGCTACGGAAACTGGGCCGCAAGAGGTATAGCAGATAATAAGCTTGTTTATTGGGGTGAAAGCCACGACACTTGGTCAAATAACCATGACTGGGGTTATTCAAATGAAATGTCACAAAATGTTATTGACCGTGCTTATGCGGTAGCGGCGAGCCGTAACGACGTTGCAGCACTGTATTTCTCCAGACCGTCAGAAAAGGTTAAAGATGATATTATGTCTGGTAAAAAGGGCAGCACACACTTTACTAGCAAAGAAGTTGCAGAGGTTAATAAATTCCATAATGCAAATGCAGGCAAGGCTGATTACTACCTAAGCTCAAACGGCTGTGCCGTAATTACCCGTAAAGATGGCGGTGCTGTTATAGTTAAGGGTAGCGGCAGTGGTAATGTTTCTGTAGAAAACGGCGGTGGTTATGCAAAGCCGGGTACATATAAAGACCAAGTTTCGGGTAACACATTTACAGTTACATCATCAAGTATTTCAGGTAATATAGGTTCATCCGGTATTGCAGTTATTTATGATGCTAAGCCTATTTCAAGTATTTCTGCTACACCTGGTAACGAAAACAGTACATATAAGTACAAGACAAATACACTTTCAGTTACACTTAATGCTTCAAATGTAAACAATGCTAAGTACTCTGTAGATGGCAGCAGTGAGACTGCTTACACAGACGGTACAAAGATTACATTGGGTGAGGGCAAGCCTTTTGAAACATCACAAACTCTAAAATTAACAGGAACTGATTCTTCATCAGGTACAACAATTACAAAGACATATACATTCCTAAAGTCAAATCAAGGTACTTCAATCTACTTTGACAACAGCTCATACAACTGGAGCAATGTATATGCTTACATCTATACAGGTGATGGTGAATCAGCCAAAGAAATTGCAGCTTGGCCTGGTGTACAGCTGACTAATAAATCAACTACAAGCGGTTACTTTGTTTACGATTTACCTGACGGCTACGAGGACGCACAGGTAATATGGTCTGACGGTACAGGCTCTGACTCAAACAGGTATCCTGCAGATATGCAGCCTGGTTTGTCAATAGGTGGTGCAGCTCATCTGTTTGCATCAGGAAATTCTTGGAAAGAGTACAACGAGAGCGTAACACCAACTACACCAACCACACCAACCACACCAACTACACCAACTACTCCTACAAGCCCGACCACTCCAACAATGCCTCCTGTACACTACACATATAAGATAGGTGATGTAAGCGACGACGGCGTTGTTAATCTAAAGGATGCATCACTTATTCAGAAAGCATTGTTAGGTGATGTTACACTTACTGAGAAGCAGCAAAAAGCGGCTGATGTTGTTAACGACGGCAAAATTTCCATTGCAGACGTTGTTGCTGTGCTGAGATACTTAGTTGGCTATGACAATACCTACAAGGTTGGCGAGGTAGTTGCTGTTGGTTCTACAGACCCAACCACACCAACAACACCGACACAAAGACCAACGTCTACACCAACAACACCTACAGAAAGACCTACAGAGGCCCCTACATCTGTATCGGATAATGTAGTATATCTTGATTTCTCTGCATTGGAGACAGGTGATGAAAGATTTGCAATATGGACTTGGGGTACAAGCAACAGTGGTCAGTGGGTTGATATGACCAAGAACTCAAGCGGTATTTATCAGGCTGAACTTCCAAGTGACTGTACAAATGTTGTTTTTGTCAGAATGAACGGTGCAACATCTGAAAACAGTTGGGATAACAAGTGGAACCAGACAGAAGACCTAACATTTAGCAGCAGTACACCTTTGTATAAGGCTTCCGGATGGAATAATGAATACTTTAGAGGTAGTTGGTCTAGCAACTGATTACTATAAAAATATGGTTTCTTACAGGCAACGGCATATGCTGTTGCCTGTTTTGATAATTACATTGACATTAAAATTAGGAGGAACAATAAATGAGTGAGTTAACTATCAGAAAAGTAGAAAACAGCGATATTGAGGTTTTGGCTGAAAAGGCCAATGAAATATGGCACGAGTATTTTATACCGATTATAGGTCTTGAACAGGTGGAATATATGGTAGAAAAATTTCAGTCTGTTAAGGGGCTAACACAGCAAATAAATCAGGGATATTCTTATTATTTTGCTTTAGTTGACGACAGTGTTGTGGGCTATTTTGGGGTACAGCCTCAGTGTGACAAATTGTTTCTAAGTAAACTGTATTTGGAAAAGCAAAGCAGGGGAAAAGGGTATTCAGGTAAAATGCTAAAGTATATTATTAATATTGCAGTTGAACAGAAAAAATCAAGTATATACCTTACAGTGAACAAATATAATAAAAATACAATAGATATTTATAAGCATTTTGGTTTTAAAATTGTTGATGAACAAAAGTCAGATATTGGCAACGGATTTTATATGGACGATTATATTATGGAGTATGCAATTTAATTGACAAGAGAATTTGTAGGCAGTTGTAAACAGAATAGATAATATTATGTGCCTGTTTTGTTTATATTTACCTAATAATGCCAAATTTCAAACTTGTATATTGTTTATTCAAAAAACATTTGATATAATTAAATTAAAATTTATTGTATCTTAAGGAGAGGTATGAACAATGATAAAAAGTAAAAAAATAGCTACAAGCCTTTCGTGTCTTGTACTGTGCCTGCTGACACTGTGTTCGGTGTTTGTTCTGTCAGGCTGTGGTGGAATTAGTATCGATGTTAAAGCTAATTACCTGCTTCATCCTGTATTTAGCGGATGCAACGGCAAAGGCTCGGTTGAGCTTGAGTTGAACTACAAAAATGTTGACTATGCGGTGCAGTCTTACATCAATAACGATAAATACAGTGATATTTACAGTTTGGTAAGCGACATCGATTTTGAGCTTGAGGACGAAAGCGTAAACGGCAAGCTAAAGAACGATGATTCCTTTAAGGTTATTACCAAGTATGATGAAGACAAGGCAACTGAACTTGGCGTAACATTTACCAACACTGAAATTACCTGCAAGGTTCAGGATCTAAAAGACGGTACAGAGCTTGATGCATTTAAGGATGTTAAGGTTACATTCAGCGGTGAGGACGGCAGCGGCTACGCAAGCGTTAACACAGATGACTGCAAAAGAGCCGTTACAAGTAATGTTTACTTTACATTTGAAGATGAAAACAACGGTAAGCTAAAAAATGGTGATGAGGTTACTGTAAAGGCTAACCTTTATTCTGATGACAGCTCATACTTCCTAAAGGAAGAAAGCAAGAAGTATAAGGTTGATGGACTGTACGGTGCAAGAAAGTCACTTGAGGGCACAGACCTTGGCGATGTAAAAGAGGAAATAAGAAAAAAGGCCAACACTGCTACAAAGGATGATGTTTCAATAGCTCATTATGACTACAAGTTTAGCAGTGGTAAAAAGAGAGATTTGAATAGCTATAGTTTCTCATTTGAAACTAAAATGGAGTTTGAAAAGTATGTATATGCTTATGACCCTGATGATGTTTCAGATAATACACTTGCAGGCGTATATAAGCTGACAACTACTGCTAAGTGTAAGAATGACCAGTCGTATGTTTCTGAGGGTGCAGAGGCTATGAAGAAGGGTGATAATGACACAGGTGTTACATATATCGTTGTAACTACAAGTGACCTTATTTTCTCATCAGATAATAAGCTTTATGATAACGGATATTTTTCTCGTTATTATGGTATGGAGAGCTGTGCAGATCTAAATGATATTAAGGATTTGTTTGACAACAATAACTATGTTTTAGTTAATTATGATGAAAACTTTAAAGAATTAAAGGATGCAGAGCCTTCAACAGAAAAAGCTACTGAAAAGGCCACAGAGAAATCAACAGAAAAAACTACTGAGAAGTCAGATGAAAAATCAACAGAGAAGGCTACAACAAAAACTTCTGAAGTTTCAACAGAGAAAGCCACAGCTAAAAATTAATGCTTTGTGCATTTGTTGATTTAAATTAAACTAAAGCTCAATACAGTTAGTGCGGATGTTCATTTTGAATGTCTGCACTTTTTCTTTTCTCAATTAACTTACAGTTATAATTTTAAACTCTGATAATGAATAATGCTTGTACTGTTCCTGCAAATAAAAATTAGTTAATGGGATTTTATGGAGAATTATTAATTTTAAAAATATGTTTTTGCAATGTTGATTTTATTATAATTCAATGTTATAATGAATGTGTGAATTAAAGGATATGGGTATTTTGATTTTTTAAGCGAGCTTTGCCGCTTGTTATGGGGGAATTAATATGGCTATAACTATGGCGAATTTGTGCCGGAATTGTGAGAATACCTATGGAATGAAGTTAATATCAGGCTCAGACGGCCTAGACAGCTATGTGCGTTGGGTACATCTGATAGAGGATAGAGATGTGCCGAATTTTCTGCATGGCAGTGAGCTCGTTTTTGTAACAGGCATTGGTCAGCAAAGCAGTGACGACAGCTGGCTGTTGGACTTTGTAAAAAAGCTGTATGACAAAAAGGCTGTGGGATTGGTTGTAAATATTGGTCCGTATATTTGTTCTATACCAAAAGAGGTTATAGACTTCTGTGAGGAAAACAGGCTTCCGCTGTTTGCGATTCCTTGGTCTGTGCACTTAGTGGATATTATATACGATTACTGCCATCGTATTGTGGCAAGTGAGGAAAATGAGGTTAGCTTGGCCAACGCCTTTAAAAATCTTATTTTTTCTCCATGGGACAGAGATGCATATTTCAATACACTAGACAGAAAGGATTTTAAAGACAGCGATAATTATTCTGTAGTTACGATACTTCTTACTACCGGTGACGAAGAGGTAAGGGATTTTGACAAGAAAAATCTTCGCTTTCTTGTACATAAGCAGTTAGGAAAGCTTACAAAAAAATTTAGTCTGTTTACGCAGGATAAGTACCTTATTTCGGTAATTGACGGCTTTACACCTGAACAGTCAGAAAGCTTTTTAAATGAGCTTATTGCGTTTTGTAAAAACCAGTTTCCAAGCTACAATATATATGCAGGTATCAGCCCTGTGTGCAGCGGTTATTTAAAAGTGGCGTCCGGCTATACAAAATCTCTGTCAGCGGTTAAAGTGGCCCTAATGAATAACCATAATGTGTATCATTACAGTGAAATTGGTGTGTACAAGCTTCTGCTGTCTGTGCAGGACACAGAAGTTTTGAACGATTTGTTGGTTGAGCGTTTGGGTAAGCTGGTGGAGTTTGACAAAAAAAACGGCACTGACTATGTTCCTACGCTAAAGTGCTATCTAACAAACAATTCAAGCGTTCAGGAGGTAGCTAAAAAAACCTTCGTACACCGCAACACTATTAATTACAAAATTAAAAAAATTAAAGAAATACTTGGTTGTGAACTAAACTATGAAGATAAGCTTAACCTGATGCTTGCTTTTTATATTCACAAGCTTTTAAACCAGTAGTGTTTATAAGTAAAGTTAGTATATTCAATTTGAAGAACTGACCTTTTCTGTGGGAGATGGTTGGTTCTTTTTCTTTTAAGATTTAATGTCTGCACTGTTAAATTTGTGTGATTGAATGTTGCTGTGTTCAAAATGATAAATAAGTTTTTTAAAGGGCTAAAGTTGAATATATTGTGCTTTAGTGTTATAATAAGCTGATAATACAGACAGGTGGTGACATTATTGCTGAAAAAAGGGGAAGAGCTTCAGCCATTGGGCAATGGGGTAAGCGTTATAGTGTCAAAGGAACACCATTTTTTTACCGACACCATTTTGCTGGCAAACTTTTCTAAGCCCAGACCTAACGACAAGGCTGTAGACCTAGGTACAGGCTGCGGTACAATACCGCTTTTGTGGAATAAGGAAACACCCAATAATCACACCTACGCTGTTGAAATTCAGCAAAACGGCGCTGATATGGCACAGCGGACTGTACAAATGAATAATCTTCAGAATAAAATTACGGTAATAAATGCCGATCTTAATAAATTGAAAGGCGTTCTGCCCTTTGGCAGTTTTGATGTTGTAGCCTGCAACCCACCATATAAGCCTATAGGAACGGGAGTAGTCAGCAGTGGGCAATCACATTCAATTATTCGGCATGAAAGCAGCTGTACTGTTGACGATGTAGTAAGAGTGGCGTCCGGACTGCTTCGTTTTGGCGGCAGGTTTTGTTTGTGCTTGCGGCCAGAGCGGCTTACCGATGTTCTTGTAGCTTTTAGAAAATACAGTCTTGAACCAAAGCGTCTTCAAATGGTTCAACAGCGTGTAGATAAAGCGCCGAAGCTGTTTCTCGTAGAGGGCAGGCGTGGCGGAAAGCCCGGTGGACTGGTAACACTGCCAACGCTTTTTATAGAGAACAGCAACGGAGAGTATTCAGACGAAATGATGAAAATTTACGGTTCTTTTAAGGAGTGTTTATAATGTCGGGAATTTTATATGTAGTAGGCACGCCTATAGGAAATTTGGGGGATATGTCTCCCAGAGCAGTCGAAACCTTAGAAAATGTTGATTTTATAGCGGCTGAGGATACAAGAGTAACCTTAAAGCTTTTGAATCACTTTGGTATTAAAAAGCCGATGGTAAGCTACTTTGAGCATAATAAACACCAGCGTGGCGAGATAATTTGTCAGCGTATATTAAGCGGTGAAAACTGTGCTATTGTAACCGATGCCGGTATGCCCTGCATATCCGACCCGGGTGAGCTTTTGGTTAAGCAGTGTGAAGAATACGGTATAGAGGTAAAGGCTGTTCCGGGGCCAAGTGCGGTAATTTCCGCTTTAGCAATATCCGGTTTGCCAACAGGAAGATTTACATTTGAGGGCTTTTTAAGTGTAAACAAAAAAAGCAGAATGGAGCACCTGGAGTCCGTAAAAAATGAAACAAGAACAATGATTTTTTACGAAGCTCCACATAAGCTGAATGCAACACTTCGTGATATGTTGGGGGCGTTTGGCAACAGAAGTATAGCGATAGTTCGAGAGCTTACAAAAATACACGAAGAGGTTATACGAACAACCCTAGAACAGGCTGTTGAGCGCTACAGTGAAGCACCTTTAAAAGGGGAAATTGTACTGGTTATAGACGGTGCTAAGCCTGTTGACAACAATAAGGTATACACAGAAAAGGAAGCGGCAGATTTGGCAATAGCACTGGCGGCCGGAGAGGATATTTCGTTAAGCGAAGCGTCTAAAAAAGCGGCTAAGGAAACCGGTATAAAAAAGGGTATTATTTATAAATTGGCAACTGAAAGAGATGGAGTAAAATGACATATTTACAGGCACTTGATAAAATTAATTCGTTAATGCTTTTTGGGTCACGCCCGGGACTGGACAGAATACTAAAATTTCTTGACGCTATGGGCAATCCTCAAGATAAGCTTAAGTTTGTACATATTGCCGGCACTAACGGCAAAGGTTCTACAAGCAAAATGATTGCGGCTGTGCTTAAAAGCGCCGGCTACAAAACCGGCTTGTTTATATCTCCTTATATAATTGATTTTAGAGAGAGAATACAAATTGACAATAAGATGATAGAAAAAGATAGCCTTGCAAAATGTGTAGAGGAAACATATCCTCTACTTGAAGAACTTAAAAAGCAGGGCGTAATTATAACAGAGTTTGAATATATTACAGCACTTGCCTTTAAATATTTTGCAGAATCCGATTGTGATGTTGTAGTGTTGGAAACAGGTATGGGTGGTTTGCTTGACTGTACAAATGTTGTTAAGAATACCCTTGTTTCTGTTATTACAGCTATAAGCTATGACCACACAGCGGTGCTTGGCAATACTATAGAAGAAATTGCAGGGCAAAAGGCAGGCATAATTAAGCCAAACGGGAATACCGTATATTACCCTCAGGGTGATGCGGCCGATGATGTTATTGCAAAAACAGCACATGAAAAAGAAAATAATCTTGTATATGCAGATACACTGCCGCTTCAAGCTGTTGAAATGACTATTGAATATACAAAAATGCTTTATAAAAATAATGAGCTATTAATTCACCTAATTGGCGACCACCAACTGAAAAATGCGGCTCTTGCCATTTCTGCTGTAGAAATACTTAGAAATCGTTGTGGTTTTAATATTACAGACGAAAATCTAAAAGACGGTTTTGCAAAGGCAGAAATGCCTGCAAGACTGGAGCTTCTATGTAAAGAGCCTACAGTTCTTATTGACGGCGCACATAACCCTAACGGTATGGAGGCACTTTCTGTTGCCATAAGAAGATACCTGCGTGGCAAAAAAATAGTTTGTATAATGGGTATGCTAAAGGATAAAGACAGTAATTCATCTTTGGAATATTTGGACGGCCTTATTGATACAGTTATAACCCTAGAGCCGGACAATCCACGCAAGCAAAGCAGTGAAGACTTAGCAGAAAAGGCTGTTAAATTTTTTGATATTGTTTATCCTATGGATAGCTTTACCGACGCTATTGAAAAGGCTTTGAATATAGCAGGCGACGACGGTGCGGTAATTGTGTGCGGCTCGTTATATCTTGCCTCACAGCTTCGTCCGCTGATTGTACGCTGTCTTAAAAAGCACAATAAAAATGTTTTAATCGACATTGAAAATTGATAAATTTTTTACGGGAAGTATTGTAAAATTTTACTACAGAGGATTTTGCAATTACCTATAAACAAAACAGAATATTTTATGATAGAAATCTTCTGCCTTAGGGTGGAAGATTTTTTGTTTAGTTAGGTATATTTTGCGGAAAAATGTTAAAAATAAAGGAATGAGGAAAATGTATGTGCAGGTAATTTTATCCCAAGGGGAGCTTACTGCTATGCTTTTGGGTGACATAGACCACCACACAGCCAGAGAAATGCGTAAAGAAATTGACGCTCTAATTGAAAAACACCACCCAACACTGCTAAGGCTTGACTATTCCGCCGTTCAGTTTATGGACAGCTCCGGTATAGGTCTTATAATGGGGCGCTATAGGCTTATGCGGCTTATAGGCGGTACGGTTTTGGTTTGTAATGTGCCGCCGCATTTAAAAAGACTTATAGATTTGTCCGGAATAGGCTCTTTGGGGGTTTTAGAGTACAAAGGAAAGGAAGCATTAAAATGAATGTAATAAACGAAATGAAAATTTGCTTTGACAGCAAAAGCTGTAACGAGGCATTTGCCCGCAGTGCAGTGTCGGGTTTTATATTACAGCTTGATCCTACCATAGCAGAGCTGTCCGATATAAAAACAGCAGTTTCAGAGGCGGTAACAAATGCTATTGTTCACGGTTACAGCAACACCATAGGTGATGTACATATTAAAGTGCAAATAATCGAGGGAGGAAAAGTGATAATCCAAGTAAAAGACAAAGGTGTAGGCATAGAAAATATTCAGCAGGCAATGGAGCCTATGTTTACTACCGGCGGCAGTGAGCGGGCAGGCTTAGGCTTTGCCGTTATGCAAAGCTTTATGGATAAGGTAAAAGTTACATCAAAACCCGGCAGGGGAACAACGGTAACAATGGAAAAATACATAATGCCACGGTTCTCTGCAAGAGATTCAATATGAACAGAGATGATTTTATTGAAAGTAATTTAGGACTTGTACACGCCTGTGCCGCGCGCTTTAAAGGAAAAGGAATTGAATACGATGACCTTTACAGTGCAGGCTGTGTAGGGCTTGTAAAGGCTGTTGATAATTTTGACAAAGAGCGTGGACTGTGCTTTTCCACATACGCAGTGCCTGTTATACTGGGAGAAATACGCCGACTGTTTCGTGACGGCGGCACTGTAAAGGTAAGCAGAAGTCTAAAAGAGCTTTCTATGAAAGTAAACAGAACTGTAAAAGAGTTTAGAGATAAGCAAGGCTATGAGCCTACCTTAGGGCAAATTTCAGAATTAATGGGAATAGACCCACAGCAGATTGCCGAGGCTATAAACGCAGGCACACAGCCACTTTCACTAACCTGTGAGGATGAAAACGGAGAAAGACAGCTGGATATTCCTGTGCTGCCGCCGGAGGAGAGGCTTACGGAAATAATGGCACTCAGACAAATAATAGGCGAACTGAACGAAACAGATAAACAGCTTATTACACTTAGGTTTTTTAAAAACAAAACCCAAACCGAGGCAGGGAAAATTCTGAATATGTCACAGGTACAGGTGTCACGCAGAGAGAAAAAAATACTGGAGAAAATGAGAAGTAAGCTGTTGTAGTGAACCACTTCACAAATAAGAAAAAAGTATATCCACATAACTGCTTAGTAAAAAATTAAATAAATATGGTGAATTATAAATTAACTTGTGATATAATAGCAACAAGCGAAATTGTGTTCGTATATTTACAGTTAATAGCTCAATACTAAATCTGTCAGCAAACAGTATTTGTATAAGCTAAAGGAGTAGTTATGCAAAATAAGAAGATTATTATAAAGGGAGCAAAGGAACATAACCTGAAAAATGTTGATGTTGAAATTCCCAGAGATAAGCTTGTAGTTATTACAGGTCTGTCAGGTTCAGGTAAATCATCTTTGGCATTTGATACAATTTATGCCGAGGGACAAAGACGATATGTAGAAAGCCTGTCGTCATATGCCAGAATGTTTTTGGGACAAATGGAAAAGCCGAATGTTGAAAGCATAGACGGCCTTTCCCCGGCAATTTCAATTGATCAAAAAACTACATCAAAAAATCCAAGGTCAACCGTAGGAACAGTAACAGAAATATACGACTACCTCCGTTTGCTGTACGCAAGGGTAGGCGTGCCGCATTGCCCTGTGTGCGGTAGAGAGATAAAGCAACAAACCGTTGACCAAATTGTGGATAGGGTAATGGAACTGCCTGAAAAAACAAAAATTCAAATTATGTCCCCTGTTGTGCGTGAAAAAAAGGGAGAGCATGTAAAGGTGCTGCAAAAGGCACAAAAGGGTGGCTTTGTAAGAGCAAGGGTAGACGGCATTATATACGACCTTTCCGAAAAAATAGCCCTGTCAAAAAATCAAAAGCATACTATTGAAATTGTAGTTGACAGACTTGTTGTAGCTGAAAAAATTCGTCCAAGACTAGCGGATTCTATAGAGATAGCTTCTAAACTGTCAGACGGCTTAGTAGTTATAAATGTAATAGACGGTGAGGATATGCTGTTTTCACAAAACTATGCCTGTCCGGACCACGGCGTAAGCATTGAAGAGCTTTCGCCAAGAATGTTTTCCTTTAACAACCCAATGGGTGCTTGCCCTCATTGTACAGGCTTAGGCGTTTTTATGAGAATTGATCCCAACAGGATAATTCCGGACTGGGACAAAAGTATAGCCCAAGGCGGTATAAAGGGAAGCGGCTGGGCTATGGAGGGCAGTTCTATTGCCACTATGTACTTTGAAGGACTGGCGGA
Source organism: uncultured Ruminococcus sp. (assembly GCA_902789345.1). GTDB lineage: Bacteria > Bacillota > Clostridia > Oscillospirales > Acutalibacteraceae > CAG-964. The sequence goes on along the minus strand of CADANT010000003.1, from coordinate 38,692 downwards.
TCACTATAATTTTGACCTTAATACACCTCTAAAGGATTTGTCCCCTGAAATTATTGATGTGCTTTTGTACGGAACAAAGGGCGAAAAGTTTTATGTTCGCCACAGAACAGACTACGGTGACGGAACATATGAAACAGAATTTGAGGGTGTTATCAATAATCTTGAACGCAGGTTTAAAAATACCCAAAGCAAGTGGATTAAAGAAGAAATACAGTCTTATATGAGCGAAGTGCCTTGTAAGTTCTGCCACGGAAAACGGCTTTCTGATGTTAGCCTAGCTGTAACCGTAAATGATATTAATATTTCTGACCTTTGTGAAAAATCAGTTGTAGAGGTGTTGGAGTTTATTAATAATTTGCACTTTAACGAAAGAGATCAGGCAATAGCTGAGCCTATCCTAAAGGAAATAAGGAACAGACTGGGATTTTTAAACAGCGTAGGTCTTGACTACCTTACACTTTCAAGAGCATCCGGAACATTAAGCGGCGGAGAAAGTCAGCGTATAAGGCTGGCTACGCAAATCGGTTCATTTTTAATGGGTGTGCTTTATATTTTGGACGAGCCAAGCATAGGCTTGCACCAAAGGGATAACGACAAGCTTATAGGTACTCTTGAAAAGCTTAGGGATTTAGGCAATACGGTAATTGTAGTTGAGCATGACGAAGACACAATGTATGCGGCCGACTATATTGTAGATGTAGGGCCGGGTGCAGGTATTCACGGCGGTGAAATTGTATGCTGTGGTGATATTAATAAAATAAAGAAATGCAAAAAGTCAATTACAGGTCAGTACCTAAGCGGCGCACGAAAAATAGAGGTGCCTGAAGAACGCAGAAAGGGAACAGGTGCAAAGCTTGTAGTTAAAGGAGCAAGGCAGAATAATTTAAAGAATATAAATGTAGAGTTTCCTGTAGGAAAGTTTATTTGTGTAACAGGCGTGTCCGGCTCCGGCAAATCGTCACTGGTAAATGAAATTCTTTATAAGTATTTAGCTTCAAAGTTAAACCGTGCTAAATGTCAACCGGGAAAATTCAAAGAAATTACAGGCATTGAAAATTTTGACAAGGTAATAAATATAGACCAGTCGCCAATAGGCAGAACGCCACGCTCAAACCCTGCCACATATACAGGGGTGTTTACTGACATAAGAGAGCTTTTTGCGTCAACGCAGGATGCAAAGATTCGTGGCTACGGCACAGGCAGATTTTCCTTTAATGTAAAGGGCGGACGCTGTGAGGCCTGCCAGGGTGACGGTATTATAAAAATTGAAATGCATTTTTTACCCGACATATATGTTCCTTGTGAGGTGTGTAAGGGTAAGCGCTACAACCACGAAACCCTACAGGTAAAATATAAGGGCAAATCTATATATGATGTATTGGAAATGACTGTTGAAGAGGCGGTAGAGTTTTTTGCCAATATGCCTAAAATCTACAGAAAGCTGAAAACACTGCTTGAAGTAGGTTTGGGATATATTAAACTGGGTCAGCCTGCTACAACCCTTTCGGGAGGCGAGGCTCAAAGGGTAAAGCTGGCAACTGAACTTTCAAAGCGTTCAACAGGCCGAACTGTATATTTTTTAGACGAGCCTACAACAGGACTGCATATTGCAGATGTTCACAAGCTTATACAGGTTTTGCAGCAGTTGGTTGACGGAGGAAATACCGTTATAGTCATAGAGCATAATCTTGATCTTATTAAGACTGCAGACCATATTATAGATATTGGACCTGAGGGCGGCGACAGAGGTGGTACGGTTGTGGCCTGCGGAACGCCTGAGGAAATAGTTGCCTGTGAAAAAAGCTATACAGGTAAGTATTTAGCCCCTTTGCTTACAAAGCAAGAGGATAATTAATTTAGGTGTGTCGTACTGCAAAATAGTAAAGTACCACTACAACGCAAACAACAACAAAATAACATCAAAATAACATCAAAAGTGCACCCTTTTTTGTGGGGGGCTTTTGATGTGCGTAGAAAAAATGGCCATATATCAAAAATGAGTTAGTTATTTTTACGAATTTAAAATTTTTATTGAAAAACAACAAAAACATATTGACTTTTTACAAATCTGTGGTATTATAAATACAGTAAGTTAATTAAACACTTAGTGAGATTAAGTTACTCCTTTTTCTTTATCTTATGTATAGGATTTAATTCTATTATCATCAAAGAAGCTCTGCCAAGTCGGCGGAGTTTTTCTTTTTTTAATATAAAAGTACATATTATTTCATAACAACCTTGCTTTTATATCTTATTGTAGTGAAAATATACAAGTAACGGCATTGGCTTTTGGATATTTGTTAATTATGAATGAAAATATTAATTAAAGATGTTACAAATACATACAGACGTTAAGCTATATTTCATTTTACATAGACTATAGAATATTTCCAAACTGCGGCACTAACCGATATATAGAGGGATTTAACAGCATAAGTTGTTTTTTGGCCACAGCTGTTTCTACGAATACACTTTGTACCGTATCTAATCTTAAATCAAGTGGTTTTGAAATAGTGGAGTAATTATATAGGCAAAATAGTTAAAGCTCTTTGGGTGGGTATTTTTAAACAAAAAGAAAACTTCAAATTATGAATAAGAAACCAACATTTGAGAATAAATAAAATATACCATTAATAATTTTCCAATAAAAAGACCTTAGTAAATTCCATTGAAAGACAAAAGGTTACAAATTGTAACCTTTTGCTGCAATAAAGCTGACATTTTATGGCTTATTAAAACCATAGCCGACATAGTAAAAGCGGGCGGTCGGTCGAAAATTGAACAATTTTAATTAAATTTGGGGGATTTTTTAATAAATAAGTACATATATGCAGATGTTTGGGTAAAAGCAATATAACTCTCAAACAAATTTGCAGGTAAAATATGAATTAATTTTTACCAGTAAATTGCTGAATGTTTCATAAAATATTCCATACACATAACCAATATTTTAGTTAATATGAAGTATTTTGAAAAAATCCTTGCAATTTATGTGTCTGTGTGATAGACTGTAACTAAATTGTTACCAGTTGTAATTTATTTACAGCAAAAATACATATCCGGTAACAAATTCAACTGGACAGTAATGTCCGTTTTGTTTTGTAACATTTAGGATATTAAGTCCAAAATTCAAGGAGGTTTAGTCCAATGCACAAGCAGTGTAAAGGAAAAGTCGTACTTTCGCTATTGCTTTCAATTATAATGATTTTCTCAGTGTTAGCGGTAGGTACAGTTTCAATGTCAGCAGAAACCAGTACAGGTATTGGTTTATGTGCATACGCTCTTAACGCCTATAACGAGGGATGGCCTTATGTATGGGGCGGAGCTTCATACGGCGCAGTTGACTGTTCAGGTTTGATCTGCAGCTACAACGGCGTAGGCGGTGTTCGTACAGATATGGTTTCAAGCTCGCAGTCAGCAGGTCTTGACTGGGGTTATGTTTCAAACGGTATTCCAAATATTCACGGTCTTGGCTTACACATGCCGGGTCATGTAGGTATTTATGTAGGTAGCGGCAACGCTATTGATGCCCGCGGTACAAACTGGGGTATTATCTACGGTGATCTAAGTGCTGTAAACTGGGTTGAGTGGTACAAGATTGTCGGCGTAAGCTATCCTGAAAGCGGATGGGTTAAGTTCGACGGTGAATCTTTCTACTATGAAAACGGTGAGTATATTGACAGCACATCAAGAACTATTGACGGTGTAACTTACTCATTCGACTCTTTGGGAAGATCAGATAAAGAGCCGCCTGAAAGCTCATACGAAGTAACTGATTATTCTTCTAGCTCATCTTCAAAGGGCAACGGTTCTTCAAACGGCTCAAGCAGCTTCTTGAAGGTAGGCTCACAGGGCGACAGAGTAAAAGAAGTTCAGAAGCTACTAAAGAAGCTTGGCTACTTTGATGACGAAGTTACAGGTTATTATGGCACATACACAGCAGCTTGCGTAAAAGAATTCCAGAAAGATGCTAACATCGAAGTTGACGGTATAGTTGGTCCGGAATTTATGGGCGCAATCAAAAGTGACAATGCTCCAAGTAAAAATGGAGCAGATACATCCAACAATGATAAAAAAGAACCTACAGAGGCTCCTACAGAAGCAACCGAAGCACCTACAGAGAAGCTAACAGAAGCTCCTACAGAGGCGACTGAGGCAACCGAAGCACCTACAGAGAAGGCAACTGAGGCACCAACTGAGAAAGCAACCGAGGCTCCTACAGAAGCACCTACTCTACCACCAACTCCACTGGAGGACGGCGTAATTACATACGGTGAGAACGATGTTGAAAACTGCACAGAAATTGCAGATATGCAGACAAGACTAACAGCTCTTGGTTACTACACAGGTGAAATTACAGGTGTGCTTGACGATGCAACACTTGCTGCACTGCATGATTATTTTGCAGCTTCAGATATGAGCGCTGAGGATTTCATTACTCAGGAGCAGTACGATGTCCTAATGTCCGATGCTGCTATTGCAAAGCAGGTTGAAGGTCAGTATACACAAGAGCAGATTGACAAAGTTCAGGGACTTCTTGTAAAGCTTGGCTACCTAAGCAAGGCATCAGGCGTATATGACGAGGACACAATTACAGCCATTAAAACAGCACAGGCTAACTGTGATATGGAAGTAACAGGCGAGATTTCTGATGATCTTGTTAAGGCACTTGAGCAGGCAGCTGCTAGACTGGATTCTCAGTCAACAACTGTTTCAGGCAATGCAACTTCCACAACAGCAACAGCAACTGCAACTGTTACAACAGTTCAGACAGCTGACAAAACATCAGGTTCACCTGTTACAGGTTACACATTTGGCGAGGTTTCAGCACCTGCCGATGATAACCAAACAGTATTCATCTGGGTTTCCGGTATGGCTCTTGCGCTTGTACTTGGTACAACTGTTGTGTACATAAAGAACAAGTCCGCAAAGAAAAAAGAAAATTAATTTTACGGTGATATAAAATAACCGCTTTACTGCACCTTGTGTAACAGGGTGCAGTATTTTTTTGAATAAAAATAATATGTGCAGCCCTTGAAAAAAGGGTTAAAACTTAGTATTATATTAACATAAGAAATTTAGGGTTAATGGCATTTTTATGTATATACTGACATATTTGTTTTTGTACGGCAATAACCACACCGATAATGTGGTTCGTACACCTAACAATAGTATTTGTGGCGTGAAAATGACTTTTTGGAAAAATATTTTGTCGAATTATTGTTTATTGTGAAATAAAAAACGATTTTTACATTGTTTTTACATAAATATAATGGGTTTAGAATAATGTGCTGGTAAAATTTTAAACAACATTGACATTAAAGGAGAACTGTATAATGAAAGATTTTTATAAAAACAGAGAGCTGTCCTGGCTGCAATTTAACGAGCGTGTTCTTGACGAAGCCGGCAACAGTGATGTACCGTTGGCAGAAAGGCTTACTTTTGCCTCTATTTATCAGACAAACCTTGATGAATTTTTTATGGTGCGTGTGGGAACATTACTTGACCAGATGCACGAGGACGAAAATATTAAAGATTCAAAAACAGGTATGAAAAGCCGTGACCAAATTGTATCTATTCTAAAAAGAGTAAAGCAGCTTGAAAAGAAGAAAGCCGAAATTTACTTTAAGCTTATGGGCGAGCTGCAGCCAAACGGCGTAAATCTGGTGGACTTTAATAAGATTACCGAAAAAGACAGAAAGCTGCTTGAGGATTATTTTGATGACAACATAATGCCGTTTTTGTCACCTATGGTAGTAGGCAAGCAACAGCCGTTCCCGTTTTTGAATAATAAGGAACTGTATGCGATTGTGCTTTTAAATTCCCGTAACGGTAAAGAAAGAACAGGTATTGTTACCTGTTCAAACAGCGTTTTTAAAAGACTTATTGCTATTCCGTCACAGCCGGGTAACTTTATATTAAGTGAGGAGCTTATTCTTCACTTTGTTGCTAAGCTGTTTAATAAGTATACAGTTGCAGAAAAATCTATAATCAGAATTACAAGAAATGCGGACATTGATACCTCTGATATTTATGATGAGGATTTAGATTACCGTCAAAATATGGAATTTATGATTAAAAGAAGAAAGCGTCTTAACCCGGTACGCATAGAGCTTTCCAGAGATATTAATACCCACACTAAAAAAGAGCTTAGCCAAATGTTTAACATAGAGCAGAGCCACATAATTAAGGTTGATACACCGTTGGATCTTTCTTTTGTATTTAATTTGCAGAGCTATCTTTATGATAAAAAAGATTTATTCTATACAAAATGTACTCCAAGACTTACAAAGGATATTAGTATGTCAAAGAGTATTATTGAGCAGATAGAGGAAAAGGATTTACTTTTGTCTTACCCTTACCAGAGTATGAAGCCGTTTATAAAAATGTTGCAGGAAGCTGCGTTTGATGACAGCGTAGTTTCAATTAAAATGACTCTTTATAGGGTTGCAAACAAGAGTGAGATTATAGAGGCTTTGGTTGACGCCGCTGAGAACGGCAAGGATGTTGTTGTTATGGTTGAGCTTCGTGCAAGGTTTGACGAGGAACACAACATAAAAATTTCAAGACAGCTTGAGGATGCCGGATGTAAGGTTATTTATGGCTTGAATAAATACAAGGTTCACTCCAAGCTGTGCCTGATAACTAAAAAGACCTCTGAGGGACATTCATATATTACGCAGATTGGTACAGGCAACTATAACGAAAAAACCTCAAAGCTGTACACCGACTTGTCGATCATAACAGCAAATCAGCAAATTGGCAGTGAGGCCGCTATGGTATTTAATCACCTATTGTGCGGTGAAACGGTTGAAAATACCACACAGCTTATGGTTGCACCTCATTGCTTGCAAAATAAGGTTGTTGACCTTATAGAGAATGAGATTGACAAGGCAAGAAATGATATTCCTGCTTACATAGGCATAAAGATTAACTCTTTAACAGACAAGGTTATTATTGATAAGCTTGTTGAGGCGTCAAAAGCAGGCGTGAAAATTGAAATGATTGTCAGAGGTATTTGCTGCCTTATTCCTGAAATTCCGGGTGAAACCGAGAATATTACGGTTATAAGCGTAGTAGGCCGCTACTTAGAGCATTCCAGAATTTACCGCTTTGGCGTAGGTGATGAGGCAAAGGTTTACATCTCGTCTGCTGATTTTATGACAAGAAACACCGTAAGGCGTGTAGAAGTGGCAACGCCTGTTCTTGACAAAAATATAAAGAATGAAATTTGCAGAATATTTGATGTAATAATGAAAGACGACGCAAAGGGTAAAATCCAGCACAGCGATGGAATTTATTATTCAAGAGAAATCAACAGCCCTAAGCTGGATTCGCAAATGGAATTTTATGCAGAAGCATACGGTAAGGAGAAAATGAAAGTATGACCCAACCACAGGATAAGCTTATAATTTACGCCCTAAATCAAGAGCTGTGTGAAATAACGCCGGAGGAATACGACGCAAACCCACAGGAGGCAATATTTGTTGCAAATGCCGCTAATGCACAGTTGGCAATAGAAAAGGCTAATATTGTTTACGACGGCGACCTTAATTTGCAGAATATTGAGTTCTGTAAAATTGAATCATTGCAGGAATGCATAGTTGGCACGCTGGATATTCCAAAGCTTCTTGATGTTAAGGGCAGTAGGTTTAAGGTGATAATCCTGATTAATCAAAAAAATATTGTCATTATAGATAATGAAGTTTTTTCTTCAAATATTATCAACAGAATTAAGCGTAACCGAAACACTCAGGGGCAAAGTCGTGAAATGTTTATTTACAATTTTATGACTCAGCTAATGAGCAGAGATTTAGGCGTGCTTGGCCAGTATGAGCGTACTATTATGCTTATGGAGGAAGAGCTGGAGGACGGCAAGTCTGATAATTTTCAAACTAAGCTGTCGCCCATTAGAAAAGAATTGCTTATACTAAGAAGCTACTATGATGAGCTTGTAGATATGTCTAAACAGCTGGAGGAAAACGAAAACAACTTTTTTGCAAAGAAAAAGCTAAAATATTTTGGTATCATTTCCGACAGAGCTGACAGACTGCTGGGGCGAACCATACATTTGCTTGACTATTCATCACAGGTAAAGGATACATATCAGTCAAAGGTTTCTGAACAGCAAAACAAAAATATGCAGTTCTTAACCGTGATTTCCACTATATTCTATCCTCTTACACTTATTACAGGCTGGTACGGAATGAACTTCCATAATATGCCCGAACTTGCAAATGGTTATCCCGCAGTAATACTCCTTAGTGTAGTTGTGGTTGTAACGTGTATAATTATTTTTAAAATAAAAAAAATTATTTAATCTGTTGTTTTTTATAAGCATAATTAAAAGCAGCTGTGTTATAGCGTTTGTTTGAGGGCGCAACACAGCTGCTTTGTTTTGAAAATATAACATTAAAAATGAATAATTACCCTTATGTATGTGCATTTTATTGGTTTACACAATTTTTAATTAGTGATATAATTTTCTGTAAAGGATAGGGAGTGTTTATTTTGAAAGAGAAGATTCCTACAATACTTCACTTTAATATGTCGCTGATTGGTGGATTTATGGGAGGTTATGCAGTTTGGAATTTTTGTGAACTACTGGGAAATGCACAAACAGCCAATATGATAACACTGGTAACTGATATTATAGGCAGAAATTTTGGCGCTGTGTTCCTAAGAATTATAGGCATTGCTGTTTATTTTTCGGGCTTTGCGGTGTCGGTGCTTGTTAAAAATTATACCAAAATGAATATTAAGCTGTTGTGTCTTGCAATAGATTCGGCTGCAATGGTAACACTGGCAGTTATGCCGGATAATCTTGAGTTGATTATTTATTTGTACCCTATGTTTTTTGCCATGTCATTTCAGTGGACGGTTTTTTCCGGGGCAGAGGGCTACGGAAGCTCTACAATATTTTCAACTAATAACCTAAGGCAATTTTCAACTTCTTTGGTTGAGTACATATGCAATAAAGACAGTGAAAAAATTAAGAAAGCAAAGTTTTACGGCTTTACTCTAATCAGCTTTCACACCGGTGTGGCTATTGCTTGTATTGTCAGCCTCTTTTTGGGTGCAAAAAGCACACTTATTGCCATTGCATTTTTAGTGCCGGCTGCTGCTTTAGTGTTGGTGCAGGATAACCCTTTTGGAATAAAGCAAGAATCCTCAAAGGTCAATATTTTGCAACAAAGCAAGCAGTAAATAATAAAGTTTTGTCAGTCTGTTTTTAATAAGACATTGTGTGTGAATGATTATTTAGTGAATACCGTTATTTCAAGAAAATTACTGATATTTTACACCAACCACCTATGGCAAGAGCCTTTACAGGTGGTTGGTGTTTTTGTCATTACAATTATAAAAAACCTCTTAAATCCTCAATAAAATCCTGCTCAACCTTTACTATCTTGTTTGCCATACGCACACTTTCACTGTTAGCACCTGAATACTTGTTAATATAACCGCTTACGGTTTTAATACCCATACTACAGCCGTCCATCATAATTTCAGCTGCCTTTTGTGTAGTGTTACCGCTCATCATTTTTACCTCTGTGGTAATAAAGGTCATTGCCCGTGCCATTGGCTGCGGGTCTTTTTCATTACTGCCGTATTTATTCAGCAGGTTATGACACTGGTTGCCTATTTCTATATGCTGTTTGTTATAGTCGTTTATAACATCCTTTAGCTTGCTGTCCTGTATAAAGCCAAGCACCTGTTCCATACTGTTGGTAGCATTTTTGCAGCCTGCGTCACATTCCTTTAACAGATTAATGCTGTCATTATTCATATTATCACTCCTTATATATTATTTTTTCAAACCGACAGGCAAATATACATTTGTTTATAATTGTAAAAAATACAAATAATTTGCACTGAATTTTGAGTAAGCCTATAATATTTATATATTTGCTTGTTTTTTTGCTACATGAGAGTATAATTAAGTTAGTTAAGGCTAACTAACTTATCATAAATAAAAAGAAAGGGTGGTAATATGTTCCTGGAAATTAAGGGGATAAAAAAGGCATATGGTCAGGGTGAGAGCCGTGCAGAAGTCTTAAAAGGCATAGATATTGAAATTCAAAAGGGAGAGATTTGTGTGCTGTTAGGTCCCTCCGGTTCGGGTAAATCTACGCTTTTGAATATTATAGGCGGAATAGATAATGCCGACGACGGTTATATATCCATAAACGGCGAAAAGATTGCAGATATGAATGAAAAACAGCTTACCCTGTACAGAAGAAAGCACTTAGGTTATGTTTTTCAAATGTACAATTTAATACCAAATTTGAATATTAAAGAAAATGTTGAGGTTGGTGCGTATTTAAGCGACAATCCTTTAGACGTTGACGAGCTTCTAAACACACTGGGGCTTTATGAGCATAGACACAAGCTGCCAAATCAGCTTTCGGGCGGTCAGCAGCAGCGTACTGCTATCGGCAGAGCTATTGTAAAAAATCCTGATATTTTGTTGTGTGACGAGCCTACAGGTGCGTTGGATTATAAAACTTCAAAGGAAATTCTTAAACTGATTGAAGATGTTAATCACAAGTATGGCAACACTGTACTTATGGTTACACACAACGGTGCTATTGAAAGTATGGCTGACAGGGTTGTAAAAATGCGTGACGGTATGGTGCGCAAAAACTTTGTTAATCCAACTAAAATATCAGCTATGGACTTAGAATGGTAGGAGGTTTTACAATGTCAAAGGTAAAAAATCCTCTGCGAAAAAGAATACCACGAGAGCTTAAAGGCGACTTCGGTAAATACCTGGTTATTTTTATATTTATGGTAGGTATGATAGGTATTGTTTCTGGCTTTTTGGTTGCAAACCAAAGTATTAGTAACGCTTATGACGAAAGCTTTCAAAAATATAATATGGAAGACGGCAACTTTGAGCTTGCCTCTAAGGCTGACAGTAAGCTTATAGATACGCTTGAAAAGGAAGATGTAAAAATTTATGATAATTTTTATGTTGAAGAAGAAACAAAAGAGGTTGACAGCACCCTGCGTATTTTTGCAAACCGTACAGATATTGACCGTGCTTGCGTAATGGAGGGCAGATTAGCAGAAAATAAAGACGAAATTGCAATAGACAGAATGTACGCAGAAAACAACAATATAAAGGTTGGCGATATGCTGACTGTAGGAAACAAAAAGCTGAATGTAGTAGGCTTGATTGCGCTTTCTGACTATAAAGCACTGTTTTCAAATACAACCGATATGATGTTTGACGCTGTAAAGTTTGGTGTTGCTACAGTTACTGACCAATGCTTTGACAGCTTTGGCGATACACACTTGCACTATAACTACTCCTGGCAGTATGACAATCCTCCAAAGGATGACAATAAGGCTAAGGATATGGGCGATGACTTTTTAGAGGTATTGGCAAAAAATGCAATTGTTAAAAATTACATACCTGAATACACTAACCAAGCTATTATTTTTGTTGGTGATGATATGACAGGCGACAATGCTATGATTACTGTATTTTTGTACATTGTAATTGTTATTATTGCCTTTGTTTTTGCAATTACTTCAAGTAACTCAATTTTGAAGGAGTCTACTATTATAGGAACGCTAAGAGCTTCAGGTTATTCAAAGGGTGAGCTTGTAAGACATTATATGACAGCTCCTCTTATTGTAATGCTTGTAGCGGCGATAATCGGTAATATTTTGGGCTATACATTCTTTAAGGACTATATGGCGCAAATGTACTATGGCAGCTACAGCCTGCCAACCTTTGAAACCTGTTGGAACGCAGAAGCTTTTGTTAAAACAACAATCGTCCCGCTGCTTATTATGTTCTTTATAAATTTGTTTGTTTTAAGCAGGAAGCTTTCAATATCTCCGCTGAAATTTATACGCAGAGATTTAAGCAGGCGTAAGAAGAAAAAGGCAATTAGACTGAATACAAAAATAGGTATAATGTCAAGATTTAGATTTAGAATAATCTTCCAGAATATACCTAACTACATTACAATTTTCATTGGAATATTGTTTGCAAACTTTATATTGCTGTTTGGATTAATGTTTGGCCCGTTGCTTGACAATTATCAGAATGAAATAACAAGCAATTTAATTTGTGAAAATCAGTATATTTTAAAAGCTCCGCAGAAAACCGATACAAAGGGTGCGGAAAAATATTGCGTAACAAGTCTTGATACTACTGCCGAGGGCCACAAAATAGAGGGCGTAACTGTTTACGGTGTAAAGAACGACAGCAAGTATGTTGACATTAATATAAAATCTTCTGACAAAGACGAACCGTCTGTGTTTGTTTCAAATGCATATGCTGAAAAGCATGGACTAAACAAAGGAGATGTTATTACTCTTAAAGAGGAGTACGGCAATAAAAAGTACAAGTTTACAGTTCAGGGCGTTTACTATTATCCGTCTACTTTGGCTGTATTTATGAAGCAAAGTGATTTTAACGAAACCTTTGACCAAGACAGTGATTATTTTAACGGCTACTTCTCTGACCAGAAGATAAAGGATATTGACGATGATTATATAGCTACAGTTATTACTCAGGATGATTTAACAAAAACATCACGACAGCTAAAGGTATCTATGGGCAGTAACATGACCATATTCCTTGTATTTGGTATTGCGATGTTTATTTTGATTATCTACCTGCTGTCTAAGATAATTATCGAGAAAAACTCACAGTCAATTTCAATGACGAAAATACTGGGTTATAGAAACGGTGAGATTAATCGGCTGTATGTAACCGCAACAACTATTGTAGTAGTGCTGTCAATATTATTGACAATACCGATTGCCGACTGGACCATCGGCTCATTGTGCGTGTACATATTCTCCGATTATTCCGGATGGCTGCCATACTATGTGCCGTGGTACACATATATAGAAATGTTTGTTTTGGGCGTAGTTTCATATGCTGTTGTAGCGTTTATGCAAATGTGCAGAGTTAAACGCATACCGATGACAGACGCACTTAAAAACAACGAATAAATTTGATAATATCTTTCCCCTTAAACTGTCCTCCTGCTTTTTTGGCAGGAGGACTATTTAGCCTAGTCAATACATATATATTATTGCGCACCCATACCTAAATAATTGTGCTACTGTAAACAAAAAATAAAAAATGGAGGTAAATATATTGACAACTACTGTAAAGTTATGTATTATTATAGTTGGTTAGCAAGGGCTAACTATATTTTATAATATCGGGTTAGCACAAACTAATTATAGTTGTGATTATAATTAAGGAGTATGATTATATGTTACCTTTAACATTGGCTGATGCCGGAGTAGAGTATATAATTAAAAGGATAGGCGGTTCGCCGGAAGTAAAAAAGCACCTTTCGGACTTGGGCTTTGTTGTAGGGGGTAAGGTTTCTGTTGTAAACACAATGGGCGGAAATCTTATTGTAAATGTAAAAGAAACTCGTGTGGCTGTAAGTAAGGAAATGGCTCAAAAGATTATGGTATAAGCAAATTTTATTTAATTATTTCATATAATTAAAAATAAAAGGAGGATAAAGCATGAATACACTTAAGCAAGCAAAGGTTGGCAATACCGTAAAGGTTGTTAAGCTTCATGGCGAGGGTGCGGTAAAGAGAAGAATTATGGATATGGGCATTACAAAGGGTGCCGAAATACATGTTCGTAAGGTAGCTCCACTTGGTGACCCTATTGAGGTTACAGTAAGAGGCTACGAGCTTTCACTGCGTAAGGCCGACGCTGAAATGATTGAGGTAGAATAATTTATAAATTTGAGGTTGTTCTTAAAATTATGGGGAGGCTACCCCATAATTTATCAGATTAAGTTAGCTATGGCTAAGTTAGTTTAAGCTAAAAAGACCATTGTTAATTGAAAGAGAGGAATTAATTTTATGAGTTTAAAAATTGCCTTAGCCGGCAACCCTAACTGCGGTAAAACTACATTGTTTAACGCTCTTACAGGCTCTAATCAGTTTGTTGGTAACTGGCCCGGCGTTACTGTAGAGAAAAAAGAGGGTAAGCTAAAAAAACACGATGATGTTGTTATTACTGACCTTCCGGGTATTTATTCACTTTCTCCATACACATTGGAGGAGGTTGTTGCAAGAAATTACCTTATCGGCCAGCGTCCTGACGCTATTCTGAATATCATTGACGGTACAAACCTTGAAAGAAACCTGTATTTAACAACACAGCTTACAGAGCTTGGTATTCCGGTTGTTGTTGCGGTAAATATGATGGACCTTGTTAGAAAAAACGGTGATGTCATTAAAACCGATGTACTGGCAGAGGAGCTTGGCTGTAAGGTTGTTGAAATATCTGCCCTAAAGGGTACAGGTATTATGGAGGCTGCCGAGGCTGCTATAGAAGCTGCTAAGAGTACAAAGACCATTCCTATGCACAAGTTTGAGGGTGTTGTTGAACATGCTCTTGCACACATTGAAGAGGCTGCTTTGCACGATTTGCCTGAAGAACAGCAGCGTTGGTATGCAATTAAGATTTTTGAGCGTGACGACAAGGTACTTGAGCAGCTAAAGATTGATGCAAAGGTACTTGAGCACATCGAGAAAGATATTCAGGCAGCTGAAAAAGAATGTGACGACGACTCAGAAAGCTTAATTACAAATGACCGTTATGTTTACATAGGCACAATCATTAAAAAGTGCTACAAGAAGAAAAATGCCGGTCAGCTTTCAACATCAGATAAAATAGATAAAATAGTTACTAACCGTTGGTTGGGTCTTCCAATTTTTGCAGTTGTAATGTTCCTTGTATACTTTATCTCAATGCAGACAGTAGGTTCTGCCGCTACAGACTGGGCTAACGACGGTTTGTTCGGTGACGGTTGGCACTTGCTTGGCATAGGTACTGCACAGTCAGAAGAGGCTGCTGAAAAGTACGGCGATACAGACGACATTATATCAGCATTTGTTGATGAGTATGGCAATGATGATATTGCCAATGCACTGGATGCAGAATCTGAGGATTACTCAGAGGACGGCGCAAAGGCAGCTCTTGAAGAACTTGTTAAGAGCACACCTGCAGATGCAAATGTAACATATTCAGTTGAAGACGAAGAAACACTTGAAGTAACAGAGTATCCTGGCACAAAGAAGGCCGATCTTGAAGCTGCTGTTTCAGAGTATTTGAACACAGACTATAAAGAGGCTTATGGTGCTCCGGATCCAAGCACATACGGAGTTTGGGTACCTGGTATTCCTGTTTTGATTGAAGACGGTTTGAACGCACTTAACTGTGCAGATTGGCTTGATGGACTAATCCTACACGGTATCGTTGCCGGTGTTGGTGCGGTTCTTGGTTTCGTACCACAGATGTTGGTATTGTTCCTACTACTTGCATTCCTAGAGTCTTGCGGTTATATGGCTCGTATCGCATTTGTACTTGACCGTGTATTCCGTAAGTTTGGTCTTTCAGGTAAGTCATTTATTCCAATGCTTGTTGGTACAGGCTGTGGCGTACCTGGTATTATGGCGTCAAGAACCATTGAAAATGAGCGTGACCGCCGTATGACAATTATGACAACAACATTCATACCTTGCGGTGCTAAAATGCCATTTATCGCAATGATTGCCGGTGCTATTTTCAGCGGCTCACCATGGATTGCAACATCTGCATACTTCATCGGTATGGCTGCAATCATCGTTTCAGGTATTATTCTAAAGAAGACAAAGATGTTTAAGGGCGATCCTGCTCCGTTCGTTATGGAGCTTCCTGCTTACCACCTACCTACAATAGGCAACCTACTTCGTTCAATGTGGGAGCGTGGCTGGTCATTTATTAAAAAGGCCGGTACAATCATTCTATTGTCTACAATCCTAGTTTGGTTTACAACATACTTCGGATTTGTTGATGGCACATTCCGTATGCTTTCAGAAGATGAAATCGGTAATTCAATTCTTGCCGCTATCGGTAACGCAATTGCTTGGATATTTATACCACTTGGCTGGGGTAACTGGCAGGCTGCTGTTGCGTCTATTACAGGTCTTGTTGCTAAGGAAAACATTGTTGGTACTATGGGTATTCTATACGGCGGCGACGGCAATGCTTATGCAGCTATCGCACAGGCATTTACAGCTATCAGCGGCTTCTCATTCCTAGTATTTAACCTGTTATGTGCTCCTTGCTTCGCAGCTATCGGTGCTATGAAGAGAGAAATGAACAGTGCTAAATGGACGTTGTTTGCTGTAGGTTATCAGTGTGTATTTGCTTATGCAATTGCTCTTATGATTAACCAGTTTGGCTTGCTGTTTACAGGCAATGTAAATATCGTTGGTTTAATATTCGCTGTTGCAGTGCTTGTATTTATGCTGTTTATGCTGTTCAGACCTTACAAAGAGTCTACAAGACTTACAAACAAGGTTAAGGTATAAAATATATAGATTTTAAAATAGGAGGAATTTTTATGTTGGCTTGGTTATCTGCTAATATCGGTACAATTATAGTAGCGCTTGTATTGGCTGTTATTGTTGCATTAATTATCATAAGTGCAGTAAAGAACAAAAAGAAAGGCAAATCCTCCTGTGGCTGTAACTGTAAATGCTGTCCTAACAGCTGCCACTGTCATGGCCATTAAGAAGATTTTAGTAATACGGTAGTATGCCGTATTGGTGAAATATAATCTACATTCCTGTTGTGGTGCGGCTTATGCCGCATCACAGTGGAGTGAGGAAGAGGCGGTTGCCTTTATTTTTTAAAGTATAAGTTAGCTAAGACTAACTTATAAGGGAGCGAAAATATGAGCGTAGTAATTGTTGGTGGAAATGAATGTATGGTGCGTCAATACAAGAATTTGTGTAAAGAATATAGCTGTAGGGCAAAGGTCTTTACAAAAATGACAGCAGAAATGCGAAACAAAATCGGTACACCCGACCTAATGGTGCTGTTTACAAGAACTATGTCCCACAAAATGATGCGTTGTGCATTAAGTGAGACAAAAGGGCAAAATACAGTTGTAGTCAGGTCACAGTCCAGCTCTATGTCTGCACTTAAAAATATTCTGGAAACCTACGCAATCTAGGAGGAATTTTATGTCAGAGGAATTGTTAGTTAGGCATTGTTCGCCTACGCTGGCAGGTATAAAAACAGGCAATATGTTTACAATGCCTTATACAACAGAAAAAGCTGTAAATGAAGATATACGCAGGCTAAATAAAATGCTTGTGCCAAAGGGACTTCGTGCGTTGCCGTTAAGGTATGTAAGAAGTCGTGTGCTTATATATATTTACAGACCAAAGAATTTAAAAAAAGATTTATCACAAAAAGAGGCTTTCAGCATTTTAAAATGCTGCGGTTATGAAAGCTGTAATCCTGACAAGTGTATAGTTAAGCTTATTAAAAAGCTAAGATGTAATGAGGAATTTCCCCACGAAATAGGGTTGTTTTTGGGCTATCCCCCTGAGGATGTAAGAGGCTTTATTGAGAATAAAGCAGAGCACTATAAATTTACCGGCTTTTGGAAGGTTTATGGTGACGAGAACAAAGCGAGAAAGTTGTTTGCAAAATATAAAAAATGTACCAATGCATATTATTGCAGTTGGTCACAAGGTAAGTCAATTGAACGACTGACAGTAGCCGTTTGATTATAGATTTTGCAGTGCTTTGCAGTGTGATTTTGCAGTGTGATATTAAACACAGTGTTTTATAAGTGTTTAGTAAAATTAAAAAGGATTGGTTATGCTGTGAAATTTAAACAGGCACTGTTATTTTAGAAAGGATGATTTTAATGAGTAAGGTAGCAATAGTATACTGGAGCGGCACAGGTAACACAGAGGCTATGGCAAATGCTGTAGCAGAGGGTGTAACTGAAAAAGGTGCAGAGGCAAGCACATTTACAGCAAGTGATTTTTCAGCAGACAAGGTAGCAGAGTTTGACGCTATTGCCTTTGGCTGCCCTGCAATGGGTGCAGAGGAGCTGGAAGACAGCGAATTTTTGCCAATGTTTGAAAGCTGTACAGACAGCCTAAACGGTAAGAAGATTGCTCTGTTTGGCTCTTACGGCTGGGGCGACGGCGAATGGATGAGAAACTGGGAAGAAACCTGCAAAAATGCCGGTGCTGTACTTGCTTGTGACAGCGTAATATGTGCAGACGCTCCGGATGATGATGCAACAGCAGCTTGCAAGGCACTGGGTGCTGCATTAGCTGAATAATATTAACATTTAGTTTTGTTGAATACTGCTCCTATTAAAGATTTTTTTGACATAGAAATAGCTTATTCTCCAATTTGTGGGGCAGATTTCATATTATAAAAATCCACACATTGCATACCAATGTGTGGATTTTTTGTATATTAATTAAAATTTATCTATTTATTACATTGACAAGTACAGTAAAAAATAATATAATATTCACATCTTATTTTAGTGTTATAATATAATTATTACATCGGCATAGTGCAGATAATGGCGTTCTGCTTTTCTTTAAGCTACTTAATTATATTATATGAAACGGGGGATTATTTTGGTTAGTAAAAAAAGAGTGACTTTAATTGCATTATTTGGTGCTGTTCTTGCTGTATCATTGTGTGTTGCTTTTCAGCTGACAAATTCAAAGGCTTCGGCAGTTGAAAATGACGGCGAGCTTCATTATCGGTTGATATCAATAACCGAAACGGAGGACTGCTACACAGAAAGAATTGCTTTTGAAGTATGTGAAGATTAATTTTAGTATATTAGAGGTGTAGATATGTAAGACGAAAATTCTTTTGAGCTTTTTGGCGAAGTGGAGGATATGATTACGGATAAGCAGTTGGTAGAGCTTGTTGAACATTTTAAAAAGACAAAGCCCATGGTTTATAACGGTAAGGGTTGCTTTTCAAGACTGTTTGTTCATACCGACAGCGGTTTATCCCAAATGGAAATTAATAAAATTCTCAGTAAGCACAAGGGCTTTGTTTTGCCTAAGTCTTATGCAGAACTTTTGAAGTACAGCAACGGAATTGGGTTTATGGAGTACTACGACTGTAAGCTTGATACTCTTGAAGAGACGTTTGAATACACAGATGAAGATTTTTACAATGAAAAATACCTTAACATAGGTACATTCCATGAGGATTATATCTATATAAAGTGTGACGGCTCTGAAAAGAATGTGTATTTTTCAAATGAAGGAATAGATGAGTTAGAACCGCTTAATATGTCCTTTACAGCGTTTATGGAGGCTTCTTTAATTTCCGGCTTTTCATATTTTTGGCTGTGGGGCAGAGATGATTATGATTTGTATTAAGTTTAATAACCGATTTTGTTATTAAGCATTTATTTGTAAAAGGCTTGGCGTGTGCCGAGCCTTTTCTTTTATATCATATGTAAGTTAATAAATTAATGTAAAATGGGGATTTGCAGTATTATCTATTGAAAATTACTGCCAAAAAAAGTATAATTAAACCTAGTGATTTTAAGATGAAAGGCGAATCATTATGGATAAGAGAATCGAAAATTTCTTTAAAAGTATGAATGGCAAAAAAATAGCTTTTTGCGGTATTGGCACAAGCAACCTGCCGCTTATTGAGCTTTTTATAAAATACGGTGCCTCTGTTACAGCTTGCGACAGGCGTACAAGAGAACAGCTGGGTGACAGTGCCGATGTTGCACAAAAAGCAGGGGCTAAGCTAAGCCTTGGTGATGATTATTTAAAAAATCTGGATGTTGATATTGTTTTCAGAACGCCGGGTATGCGCTACTATATGGATGAGCTTGTTGAAATGAGAAACAGAGGCGTGGTTGTAACCTCTGAAATGGAGGTTTTCTTCGACCTTTGTCCTTGCAAAATCTATGCCGTAACAGGCTCTGACGGTAAAACAACAACAACCTCAATTATTGCACAAATGCTTCAGGCGCAGGGCAAGACTGTGCATTTAGGCGGTAATATAGGCACACCTTTACTGCCTGAAATTGAAAACATAGGCTACGACGATGTAGCAGTTGTGGAGCTTTCAAGCTTTCAGCTTATTTCAATGAGAAAAGGTCCTGATGTAGCAGTAGTTACAAACCTTGCACCCAACCATTTGGATATTCATAAGGACATGCAGGAGTATATAGACGCAAAGAAAAATCTTGTAATACACCAGGGTGCTTTTTCAAAGGTTGTGCTAAATAAGGACAACGAAATTACAAACGGCTTTGAGCCTGAATGTCGTGGCAGAGTGTTGAAATTCTCAAGAAAATCACAGCTGAACAACGGTACTTATCTTGATGAAAATAACAACATTGTTTTTGCCGACAACGGTGAAAAAACGGTTGTAATGAATATTGCTGACATTAAAATTCCGGGTATGCACAATGTTGAAAATTATATGGCTGCCATTTCTGCAGTATGGGGAGATGTTTCGGTTGAGAATATTGTTAATGTGGCAAAAACCTTTGCCGGGGTTGAACATAGGGCAGAGTTTGTAAGAGAATTTGAGGGCGTTAAGTACTACAACGACTCTATTGCCTCCAGCCCAACAAGAACCGCACTGGGTACCCTTTCGCTGTATGATTTTAAAATTATACTTATTGCAGGCGGTTACGACAAGAAAATACCTTATGATGGTTTAGGCCCTGTTATATGCGACAAGGTTAAGTACCTTATTCTTATGGGCGCTACTGCTCCTAAAATTAAAGCCGCTGTGCTTAACGCAGACAACTACAGTGACGGCAACCCTACTATTATTGAAGTTAGCAATATGGAGGAGGCTGTGGCTAAGGCAAGAGAGGTTGCACAGCCGGGAGATTTGGTTTCTATGTCACCTGCAAGCGCAAGCTTTGACCTTTACAAAAACTTTGACCAGCGCGGCAAGCACTTTAAGAAGATTGTAAACGAACTTAAATAAATTCGGTTATTTGCACAGATAACGCAGATAATAGTTTTATACAGCTTTGCCACAGTTATTGTGGCAAGGCTTCGTTTGATATTACAGATAAACAGAGGATGAATAAATTGGAAAATATACTTACACAGCTTTGTAGCTGTTACACTGTGTCCGGCAGTGAGCTTGAGGGCTTTTCTGTTATAAAGAATCTATTGCCACAAAACGCACTGCTTGAAAGCGACTGCAACGGTAACATTATAGCTACACTTGGCAATATAAACAGTGATGATGTTATTTTACTTGACGCCCACAACGACAGAATAGGACTGATAGTGGAATATATAGACGATAACGGTTTCCTAAAGGTGTCTAACTGTGGCGGAATAGACAGACGGGTACTGGCAGGCAGTGTTGTAACGGTGCTTGGCAGTAAACCTTTGCGTGGTATTATAAGCTGTTTGTCGCCTCACCTTTCAGACGGAGCAGAGGATAAAGCCCCAAAGAACGGAACACTCTATATTGATACAGGCTTAAACAAAACAGAAGTTGAAAAATATGTTTCACCGGGTGACAAGGTAGCGGTATTTGCTAAGCCTAAAAAACTTATAGGCAGCAAATTTTCTGCCGCAGGTCTTGACAATAAGGCAGGTGTGGCTTCGCTTATAAGAACAGCGCAAATAATAGCCGACAGCAATATAAACAGCTGTGTAAAAATTCTTTTCAGCTCCCAGGAGGAAACAGGGCTTTTAGGCAGCCGTACAGCCTCATTTAAAATTAACCCAAGCTGTGCGGTGGTGGTTGATGTCAGCTTTGCATCACAGCCGTCAGTGCCGGCAGATAAATGCGGTGTTATGTCAAAAGGACCTATGCTGGGTACAGCCCCAATATTGGACAAAGAGATGTTTGCAGATTTTAAGACTATTGCAAGCGAAAACAATATTCCATACCAAACTGAAGTAATGAACGGCACTACAGGTACTAACGCGGACGCTATTACTGCCGTTGCAGGGGGCATAAGAACAGCACTTGTAAGTATTCCTTTAAGAAATATGCATACTCAGGCAGAGGTTATTGATATGCAGGATATTGAAGTCACAGCAAAGCTAATTGCACTGTATATTCAGAAAAGGGGTGCTGAAAATGAATAAAGAGCTGCTTGAAAAGCTAAGCAACGCCAACGGAATTTCCGGCGATGAATCAGCAATAAGAAATATAATAATTAACGAGATTAAAAACAGTGGGGCAGAGTATTATACCGACAATATGGGTAATTTGCTTGTTACTAAAAAGGGCAGAAAAACCCCTGAAAAAAAGCTCCTTGTTTCTGCGCATATGGACGAAGTAGGTTTTATAGTCAGCTATATTACCGACGACGGATATTTAAAATTTGACCAAGTAGGCGGCATTGACAGGCGTGTTATTTTAGGCAAAAGCGTTACCGTAGGCAAAAATGTAAACGGTGTGGTTTCTGCCGCACCAATGCACCTGCTTAATTCCGAACAGCGTGAAGCTATTCCTCCACAGGACAGTATGTATATTGATATTGGTGCGTCCTCAAGGGAAGAGGCACTGCAGTATGTTTCCCTTGGTGACAGCGTACAGTTTGACTGTGACTTTATGTGGAACGGAGATGTAATCACAGGCAAGGCGCTGGATGACAGGGCAGGCTGTGCAATTTTAATAGAGATGATTAATTCTGACCTAGAGTACGACACCTGTTTTTCTTTTGTTGTGCAGGAGGAAATCGGTTTGCGTGGCGCAAAGTGTGCGGCGTATACAGTAGAGCCGGACTTTGCAATAGTGGTTGAGTCAACCACAGCGGCAGACATTCCAAATGTAGCACAGGATAAAAAAGTTTGCTATGTTGGTGAGGGCGCTGTTATATCATTTATGGACAGGCGCACTATATACGACAAGGAATTGGTTGACGCCGCTATGAGCTGTGCCAATGAAAATGTAAAGGTGCAGTATAAGCAGGCTGTTGCCGGCGGCAACGATGCCGGTGCAATACAAACCTCAAGGGGCGGCGTGCGTACGCTGGCTGTTTCGTTGCCTTGCAGATATTTGCATTCCAGCTGCGGCTTGATTTCAGCTGACGATTACAGCTCTGCCTATGCTGTGGTAACGCAGGTAGCAAATAAAATTTTGAGCAACAGTCTATGATAACTCTTTCAGATATTAATGATAAAATAGTTGCAGATTATTTGGCTGAACAGTCTTACAGCCTGTATTCCGTAAGAATAAAGGCCTTACTGAAAGCCTACGGCGGCTATAAGGGGCTTATTAATGTTTGGTATCAAATAAAAGACAATGTAACTGCCTATATTGTTAGATACAGCGGTGAGTTTATTGCTGACATTCTGCCCGGAGCAGATGTTGAAGAAATAATAAATCTTTGTAAAATGGCAGGCGGAACTGCACTTTTGTGCAGTCCTGTTTACAACGAATATAACAGTATTTTAGGAACCGTAATGTCTATTAATCCTCCGTTATTGCATAGCGGAAGTTTTTGCAGTGCTGACTACAGCTTTACGCCTGAGGTTAACCCAACAGACTATTACAGTCTGCTTTTACAGTGTAATGGTGCTGAATTTAAAGCGGTTTTATATGAAGATTTTGTGGCAGATCTTAGCCACCGTATGCGCAAAGATACGGCAATGCTTATGGGGTGTTATCTTGAAAACAGACTCATAAGCTGTGCCGCCGCTACAGCCATATACAAGGGCGGTGCTGTGATTGCAGGTGTTGCAACATTGCAAAACTACAGAAAAAATGGTTTGGCTACAGCTGTTGTAACTATGCTGTGCAAAAATCTTTTTCACAACGATGTTGAAAAGATTTACCTACAGCGTGATAAAAATAAAAACTACAGCCTGTATAACAATATAGGCTTTGAAAATATTGGGGATTTTCAGCAAGTAGAACTGCTGTAAATTTTTATTCTCTAAAGCCGTTACAAAACTGCTGTTTTTTAATAAACAAAACCTTACGCAGGGCTTTTAACTTAGAAAGGAAATAGAAAATGAATACACCTTTTCATAATATAGACCGGCGAATTTTATCCGCCGCTGACAAGGCTATGGAGCTTGTTAAGGATAAATTTTGCGAAATAGATGACATACAGGATTACAATACGCAAAAAATGCTGTATGCTTTTCAAAATGCAGGCATTAGTGAAAGCCATTTTTCCACCTCTACAGGCTATGGCTTTGATGACAGAGGCAGAGACGCCCTTGACAAAATATATGCAACTGTTTTTGATGCAGAAGACGCTTTAGTTCGTTACAATTTTGTTTGCGGTACTCATGCACTTACTGTTGCACTGTTTGGTATGCTTCGTCCGAGTGATACTATGCTGAGTGTGGTTGGCACACCGTATGACACACTGCAAAGCGTTATAGGTCTGTCAGGTGATTATTCCGGTTCGCTAAAGGATTTTGGAATTATATATGACGAGGTTAAGCTTACACCACAGGGAAAGCCCGATTATAAGGCTATTGAGCAGGCGATTACCCCCGACTTAAAAATGGTTTACATACAGCGCTCCCGTGGTTATGACCTTCGCCCGTCACTGTTAATTGATGAAATTGCAAAGATAGCCGAAATTGCAAAAAAGAAAGCACCAAACGCCATTGTTATGCTTGACAACTGCTACGGTGAATTTGTTGAAAAAATACAGCCTCTTGCTGTAGGTGTTGACATTATGGCAGGCTCTCTTATAAAAAATCCGGGTGGCGGCATAGCGCCTACAGGCGGTTATATAGCAGGCAAAAAAGACCTTGTAGAGCAGTGTGCTTACAGGCTTACAACACCGGGTATAGGCAAAGAGCAGGGAGCAACACTGGGAGTAAACCGTGAATTGTTCTTAGGTGCGTTTAACGCTCCTCACGCTACAGGCGAGGCGCTAAAAACAGCAGTGTTTGCCGCCGCACTTTTTGAGCTGTTGGGCTTCGACACTACTCCGGGCTACAGCGAAAAGCGTGGGGATATTATACAGCTGTTAAAGCTAGGCTCAAATGAGGCTTTGGTGGCATTTTGCGGAGGTATTCAAAAGGGCGGCGCCGTAGACAGCTTTGTTGTGCCGGAGGCTTCCGATATGCCGGGATATGCCGACAAGGTTGTGATGGCGGCAGGTGCTTTTACGCTTGGCTCCACTATAGAACTTTCTGCTGATGCCCCTCTTAGAGAGCCATATGCAGTGTGGATGCAGGGCGGACTGAATTTTCACAGTGCAAGGGTTGGTGTTTTGCTTGCGGCACAGTCTATGCTTGACAAAGGGCTGCTAAGCTTTTAACGCTTAATATGCAAAATAGGCAGGATATTTCCTGTTTGTAATGCAGATATAAAAAACATATTAATTTTTACATTATATCTTGAAAACAAGGTTGAAATATTGTATTATATAAACATATTACTTGTATTAACTTACAGGATGATTAGGAGGACTTAAAAATGGCAACAACATTTTCAGACAAATATTTGTCAGGCTTTGTAAGTGAGCACGAATACACAGCTATTGCGTCACAGGTTAAGGCTGCGCACGATGCTCTTCATAACGGTACAGGTCTGGGCAATGACTTTATTGGCTGGCTTACTTTGCCAACTGACTATGATAAAGAGGAGTTTGCCCGTATTAAGGCTGCGGCCGAGAAAATTAAGGGCAATACAGATGTATTTATAGTTATAGGTATTGGTGGTTCTTACTTGGGAGCAAGAGCTGCTATTGAGTTTATCCACTCACAGAATTATAATGCAAAGAAAAAAGATACACCTGACATTTACTATGTAGGCAACAGCATTAGCTCTACATATCTTGCAGAGATTATGGAAATCTGCGAGGGCAGAGATGTATCTATTAATATGATTTCAAAGTCCGGTACAACTACCGAGCCTGCTATTGCTTTTAGAGTATTCAGAGAAATGCTTGAAAAGAAGTATGGCAAAGAGGGCGCAAAGGAGAGAATTTTCTGCACAACCGACAAGGCTAAGGGTACACTAAAGGCTTTGGCTGACCAGGAGGGCTACGAAACATTTGTAGTACCTGATGATGTTGGCGGTCGTTTCTCTGTTCTTACAGCTGTAGGTTTGCTTCCTATTGCAGTGTCGGGCGCTGATATTGACGCTCTTATGGCAGGTGCTGCTAAGGCTCAAAACGACTTTAACAATGACGACCTTGCTACAAATGACTGCTACAAGTATGCGGCTACAAGAAACATTCTTAACAGAAAAGGCAAGAGTGTAGAAATTCTTGTTAGCTACGAGCCTGCATTTACTATGATGACAGAGTGGTACAAGCAGCTGTTTGGTGAAAGCGAAGGTAAAGACAATAAGGGCTTGTTCCCGGCAGGCGTTGTATTCTCTACAGACCTACACTCAATGGGTCAGTTTATTCAAGAGGGTACAAGATGTATGTTTGAAACTGTTGTTAATGTTAAGAAGCCTAAGAAAGAAATTGTTCTTGACGAAATTGACGGCAACATTGACGGCCTAAACTTCCTTGCAGGTAAAACAATGGATTTTGTAAACAAAAAGGCTTTTGAGGGTACTGTGCTTGCTCACAACGACGGCGGTGTTCCTAATGTACTGCTTGAAATTGAAGAAATGACAGAGTCAGAGCTTGGCTATTTGATTTATTTCTTTGAAAAGGCTTGTGCTATCAGCGGTTATTTGCTTGCTGTAAACCCATTTAACCAGCCTGGCGTTGAAAGCTACAAAAAGAATATGTTTGCTTTGCTTGGCAAGCCTGGCTACGAGTCAGAAAAAGCAGCTCTTGAGGCTCGCTTAGGCTAATTATCCGTAAGTAATACCGTGCATAGACTGTTCGGTATATACATATAACTTATAAAGATTATGCCACTATTGTGGATATATAGGAGGAATTTATTATGGTAACTTTACTAATCGGTATTAAAGGCTCCGGCAAAACAAAGAAGCTTATTTCTCTTGCTAACGAGGCTGTAACAAAGTCAACAGGTAACGTAGTTGTTATCGAAAAGGGCGCAAAGCTTACTTACGATGTTACACACAAAGCAAGACTAATCGACACTGACCAATACCATGTGTCGGGCTATGATGTTCTGTTTGGTTTTATCAGCGGTATCTGCGCAGGCAACTACGATGTTACAGACATTTTTGTTGACTCTACATTCAAGATTTGCTCTGACAACATGGACGAGCTAAAGGAGTTTGTCAGCAAAATTAAGGCTCTTGCCGACAATTCAGAAACAAATGTAACACTGCTTATCTCTGCTGCAAAGGAAAATCTTCCTGAGGGCATCGAGGCAGAGCTTGTTGACCTTTAATAGGTAATATTTTTACATACAGCATTATTTTATACCCTTGGCATTGTGTGCCGAGGGTATTTTTTTGCCTAAATGCAGATATATATTAGTAATAAGTTTTACAAGAAACAAGGAGTGGTGTTGTATGAAAAAATACCGCGCGGGTATAATTTTGGCAGCTGTATTAATACTGGTTGCCTTTATCTGTTCATCCTGCAAAACAAGTTCGCCTCCTGCACCTTTGGCAACTTCGTTTACTGCGCAGGTTCAGGTGAAAAAATCTAATTGCTGTAATCCGGTATTAATAGTTACAACTACTGGTAGGGGTATAACAACCATTACTTATTCCGAACCTGCTATACTAAAAGGGCTTGCCTACAGCTATAGCGGAGATATACTAACATTGAAGCACAGCGGCCTGTCATATTCTCCGGTGGGAAAGCTCCCAAATGACTGCCTGCCACAGCAGCTTAATAGAGTGCTTAACATTATTTCTGAAAAACAGCCTTTTCCAAACATACAGCCAAAGGGAGATATTACAGAGCATTCCAACAGCGAATTTACAGTTACAGCCGAAACAAAAAGCGGTAAAATAATTAAAATAGAAATGAAAAAGGAGGCAGTCCGGTATGTTTTTACATATAAATAATACTAGGTGTCAATTCTGCAAAAAAGAACATAATCTTATCATAATTTTTTTATATTGAATTGCATAGATTTACAGCAAAAATATTGAAAAAATAAAATTTTTGGTTTATAATTATACCGTTAATAACTATGTGCACTTATACCCATTTGCAGTGTTTGCCTATTTTTAGGCAGGCTTGGGAGGTCAGCAGGTATTACCACTGCGGGGAATAATTGCCATATTAACAAATCTTTATATTAATATTTTAGGAGGTTAAATTTAATGAATGTGAAAACATTAAAGCGTATGTCAAAACGCTCTGTTTCAGTTTTGCTTACAGTACTGATGATTATTTCACTGTTCACAGTTTGTATGGTCGGCACAACTGTTACTGCTGGTGCAGTTGGTGGCAGCATTGCCGGCAAAACTATCACACTTAAGGCCAGTGGCTGGCAGTATGCTCATGTGTTTGTTGGTAAGAGCAGTTATACATCACATTACACAATGTCCGGCTCAAACGGTGTGTTTACTGTTACTTTTCCTAGCAGTGCTGACTGGTCTGACGCTGACAGCTACTTCTTCTCAGACACTAACTACGGTTTGGATGATAATGCAGGCGTAGGTAAAAATGTTTCTACTGTTCGCACTGATCTATTAAATAACACACAAAATTTCTTGTGTAGCAATCTTATTAGCAAGTCTGACTATGATATCGAAGAAGGTAATGTTTATACAGTTGGTTCAGATGGTACTGTTAGTGTATCTTCTTCATCAGTATCAACCGGTTGGCTTAATGCTACAATGTACAACTACAGAACAGAAGATCAGATTAATGCTGCGAAAGCAATAAGTGGTACATTGACAGAAGCGCAGAATTATGCTGTAGACTCAACAAATGGTCAGGCAAAATCTGTATTTGATGAAAGTGTATACAAGCAGTACAATGCTGCTGTTACAGAGTGGTTCCAAAAGCAATCTAAAGACGGTAAGGTAAACGGTGTTTCAGTTACACCTTTGTACCAAGGTAATATTCGTGCGGGTAACGATGATAAAGGTGCAACTGGTACACTTGACTGGGCAAAGAGCTACTTTAATTTTGTCAGTGTAGCTAACGGTGCTAACAGACAAAACGGTGCCAAGCTTGACGATAAAAGTATTCAGTCAGTTGCACAGGGATTGGTTGACAGCACACTTAGTAAGAACGGTACTATTCAGCAAAACGGCATTGAACTGCCACAGTTTAGTGACGCTTTTATGGCGGCCAATGCTAACAGTAAAATCCAAAGTAAGTACGACAACCTAAAGTTTGAAACTAAGGTTACAAAAAGAGCTTCAGGTAATGCTTGGTATAGCTATAACTCAGCTACTAACAAAAACCGCAGTCTTGATGTTACAACCGGTCAGATTAAAAACCTTAACCAAGTGGTAAAGGGTTGTAAAAACTCAAGTGGTGCTCAGAACGATGCAGCCGGTTATTACCCATTTAACCAGTCACAACCTGATAAGATTGAGAACATTACCAACTGCTTTGGTACAAGGTTTGACATTGACTATGCAATGCCTAATGAAGATGGTGTAGTAAACGGTGAAGAAATGCAGTTTAACTTCACTGGTGACGATGATATGTGGGTATACATTGACGGTTATCTTGTACTTGATCTAGGTGGTTCTCACGCACAGGCAAGCGGTTCTATTAACCTTGCAGACATGGAAGTCAGCTACACTTCCGGCTACTATAATGGTACATACGATAAGGTTAGTGACAAGAACACAGCAAGCATTAGTTATACAAATAGCCTAACAACAGATATTCCGCAAAATGTACAGAAAATTTTGAAGGACACAACAAAAACTCATACAATGACCATCTTCTACATGGAGCGTGGCTTGTTTGATTCTAACCTATCTTTCGAATTCTTCCTGCCACAGACTAACTCTTTGACAGTTGATCAGAAGATCAACACTTCTTCTGTAAACAGTGCTCTTGTAAAGGATACACTTAAAACAGCTGATAAGGACGCTTTCCAGACTACTGTAGAGTCTAACTCAGCTTCAGCCAACAGTAACCTAACAGCTTCTGTTACAGAGGACTTTACCCGTAAGGACATTTACGGTATTACCGAGGTTCTGCAAAAGGGTTCTTCATCTATTACACAGACAGGTACACCTTTTACAAATCCATCAGCAGGTACATTTACCTCTGTAGGCAAAACCAACTTTGTTTGGGAAGATAAAAACAGTACAGATACTACCAAAGGTAAAGGTACACCTACAAACGGTACAGTTGAGTTGCTGTATAACCAGTCTGGTACTTTTAACGACCAGTTTACTAACGGAAGTAAATTTAAGCTGACAAATCAAGATACACTAAAGTCCTTTGATTTGCCAAACCTAACACAAAATCAGCCAACTTCAAAAGACAACGGCAGAAGCCGCAGCGACTACTACAAAACTACACTAAAAGTTACAGATAACTCAGGTTCTGAGCTAACACAGAATGGCGACGGTTCTTATAATTTCGGAGATAGTTCTGACAGTGCGGTAAAGGTAAAAGCTGAATACACTAACGAGGTTAAGGTTGGTAGTGTTGCATTTACAAAGAATATTGTAAATGAAAACTCAAACGCAGACGAATACTTTACATTCAAAATCCAGATGCGCAACATTTTTGGCGGAACAAGCGATTCTGAGTGGAAAGTTTACGAAGGTCTGAACTACACCGTAAGCGGCGTTGATGGTACAAAAGTTCTTGGCAAGGAGGGTACTGTTCAGCTGAAAAATGGTGAAACACTTACTATTGCAGGCGTGCCTGTAGGTACAGAGTACAGAATTACCGAAACTGAAAGCACCAGTGGTACATATTCAGTTTCAGGTGTCAGCCTTGCAAGCAGCACAGCAAACAACAGCAATATGGTAAGTGAAACAAACGGCTTTAACGCTAAATTCCCAACATCAGGTGCAGGATATACAGCACGCTATATTGTAAACAACACTAACCAAAAGGTAACTGTTCTTTACAGATATCAGGACAGAGCTGTTGAAACAGGCTTGCCTACAGACCTTGATAATCACTACACATACTTTACAAGAAACATTGCCGGTGACATTAACAGTATTGTTGATTCAAACGGTAACCTAACCGAAGACGGTAAGACAAAGCTAAAGGATTCACTTCCTGAGGTTAGTAATGTTCTTATGGAGTACAGTGTAAATGACGATATTCAGCAGAATGTTGAGTATAGAACTTTAACTGATGCGTATCTCAACACAAAGCTTGATCTTCTTACAGATAAGGACGATACTTCTACACCTAAGGCAGAGGGCGTACCTGCTGATATTCAGGCTCTTGTTGGTACAGACACAAAGGTTTTGGTTGTAACATACAACGCAGCACAGAAGAATTACAAGGTAAACCTAACATTCCCTCAGCTTGAAAACGACAACTATGCTGTTAAGACTTCGCTTGCACAGGGTCACTTCAACTCTTTGATTCTGACAAGCACAGGCAGCAGTGCTTATACAGCACCTGAAAAGTACACAGACACAAACGGCGTAGAACATACATTTAAGTATTGGGCTAAGCGTGTAGCTATTGAGGGCGGTGCGTCTTCGAGCAAGAAGTGGGTTCCTGTTTCTACTAACTACACATATAATTACCGTATTACAGACAATATGGATCTAAAGGCTGTATATGATACAGACGAGGATTATACACAGCTTGACGCACCTGAGGTTACAGCTGACAGCACAATAACTTATATGCCTACAGGTACAGGCACAGGCTATGCGGCAGCAGCTTCTGAGAGAATTTATGATTCTTACTCAATAAACGATACTGACCGTACTCGTGTAAATGTTATATTCGATGCTGTTGGTTCAGCAGACCTTGACCAGGACATTTCAGCACTTGGCTATGTTCTTATTAAGAATACAGGTGACTATGCAAATGCTTCTAAGTTTACAGAGGCTGACATTAAGGCAGCTCTTGGCTCAAGCTCAAGCACAATAAACGGTTATTCTGCACAGATTAAGTACTATACAGTACAGGGCAGAGGCGACTTTAACGGCACAGAGTATGACCAGACAGGTACAAAATGGAACGGCAGATACAATGCCGGCCAGGTAAACCTAACAAACAAAAACAGAGCTAATATTGTATTTGACCTAAAGAATACAGAGGCTTCACACAACTACTACTTCACCTGCTATACAGTTATGAAGAGAGGAAATTACACATATGTTTCTAAGTCCCCTTCATACTTCAACCTTGGTGAAGCAGACCCTAATGTAACACCTGATACACCTACACAGGATACATTTAACATTTCTACATCAGCAAGATACACTACTGACGGCACAACATATATCAACGATTCAAAGGCCGGTAATGTTTCAAGTAACGGTGTTCGTATTGTAACAGAGGGTAAGACAATAAAGGTTTCTTACTATCCTACAGGCTACACAGAGAATGATGTACCATACATCAGCCAGCTGGAAAGCCTAAGAATCGGTAACCAAACTATTACATCAGATGATTTTGCTTTGCTTGGCATTGACCCAACTAAGAGCGGCACATATCAGTTTACTTTCAATAAGGACACATACCTTGGTTCAAGTGCCGCTGCCGGTGCAACACTTGAAATTGTTGCAAGCTTTAAGGCAGAGGCTAATGACGACTATGTAACAGTTAAGGCACCTACTGTAACTAATGGTACAGTTACTATGGGTACAGACGCTTCAACACAGAATGACTCCCAGTTGACAGTTCAAAAGGGTACTTCATTCTATGTAAAGGCTACACCTGCTACAGAGCGTTACGGCTTTACTAACTGGTCAGTAAACGGAACTTCTGTTTCTACTGACACCCCGGTTAAGGTAGATGTTGCTGAAGACGGCAGCTTGTCTGTGAACGGTACAGCAGTTACTATGGCAAACCTAACACCTGTATTTGTACAGATGATTAAGATTAATCTTGTCAGCGGTACAGGCGGCACAATGTCATATTCTTGTAATTATGATAAAATTGCAGACGGAACAGTAGCAGAGGGTGAAACAAAAACTTTGTATGTGCCTGTTGGAACAACCTTCACATTAACTGCAAACCCTAACAGCGGCTATAACTTTGCTAAATGGGGAGAAGGTGGCAGCGGTTTTGCGAAAAAACCAACTGTAGTAACCACATGTTTTAGTTTTAATGATTCAACTATTACAGCTGAGTTTGAAAAGGTTGCAACCACAACACTGTATTTGCAGCTAGATCACGCTGACTGGACAGCGGCTGCTGCAAGGTTTGCAGTTTATATGTTTGAACCAACTACATATACTGAAGCTGATATGTGGCTCAATATGGAAAAGGTTAATGATAACCTATACAAGGTAGAAGTGCCTAGCAAGTATGACTATAAAAAGATTATATTCTGCAGAATGAATCCTAATTCTACCGAGAACTCTTGGAGTGATAGTAATAAGGCTAATAGATGGAACCAAACTGAGGACTTAACAATACCTACTGACGGTAGAACAAAGTTTATTGTTAATTCTCGCCCTAGCACAAATTACAACGGTTCTTGGTCAACTCCTTAATCATAATATAATTACACTACGCATCTATTTTAGGTGTATAGTGTAATAAAGATTTTGTTTTATTATTAAATTGATAATATTTTAAAAGCTATGCTTGACAAAGTCTTGTTAATAGAATATAATTTCTATTAGCAGTGTGATTGATTATTATGATACGGAGGTAATTTTATGAAAGAGTATATTAAGCCACAGCTTGAGGTAATTGAATATTCTCTTGATGATGTGATTTCTGCCTCTAAAACACCGGAAACAGAATTGCCGGATATTGAGGTTCCGATAAACGACCCATTCTTTGAATGGTAAGAAATTGCATTTATAATGAGAATTTAGTTTAAGCACTTTTGCGGACATAGGCAAACAAGCCTGTGTCCGCTTTTGTTATTGTATAATATTACTGTTGAAATTCTAAATGCACTATTATATAATGACAGTAAAAGAAAATAACTATTATCGGGAGGCTTTTTATGAAAACAAAAAGAAATGTTGCGCTGTTTTTAGCGGTGCTTATGTTGTTTTCGGTAGTATTCTCTACAGGTGCTGCTGCAGCGTCATCAAGCGGTGGGTTTGAATACCGCCGTATTGGGTCAACAAGCAATGCCGCAATTACATCGGTGGTAAAGGGCAGTGATGTTGAAAAAGCTACAGAGCTTACAATACCTGCTACAATTAACGGCTTAAGCGTTACAACTATAGACGCAGGCGCTTTTGCCAATAATACCGTCTGGAAAAAGATTAATCTTCCGGATTCTGTAACTACCATAGGCTCAAGTGCATTTTACGGGCTAAAGTCCCTTACAGAGATTAAAATACCGAAAAAAGTTGTAGATGTAGGCTCATCGGCTTTTGCAAATTGCACATCACTTAAAAGTGTAGATTTTTCCGCAAGCACTCTTTCACAGCTGCCTATGAATATGTTTTCAGGATGTACAAGTCTGAATGATGTTATATTGCCAAGCGGCTTAAACACCATAGACGAATATGCCTTTAACGGTTGTTCTTCATTAAAAAGAATATATGTTCCGGCAAGTACATCAAATATTAATAAAACGGCCTTTACTAAAAATGGAGACATAACATTTTACGGCGTAAGCGGTTCTACAGTTAAATATTTTGCATACCAAAACGGATATAAATTTGTTCCGTTGGAAACAAGGCAGGACAGGTCAGACCTAAATACAATTTTGGTTTCGACAAGCTATAAACTTAAAGAGGATTTATCAGGCTATGTGCAAACAACAGTGGAAAACCTTAACCAAGAGTACAACAAGGCACAGCAGGTGTATAACGACTTTTTCCAAACACAGGCAGACATTGACAATGCCACTGCAAGCCTAACAGCTGCATTTAAGTCATTAAAGCTGCAAAGTATTGTAAAACTTCAGCAAACAGTAGACAATGCACAGAAGTATCTTGACAGTTCCGACCTTTATACAGAGGACAGCATAAGTGCTTTGCAAAAGGCTGTTAATAATGCAAATGATTTAATTAAGCAAAACAGCTGGAATCAATCAGCCGTAACAAACTCCGACGCCGCTGTAAACAACGCTGTTGCGTTACTTGTGCTTCGCTCAAAAGAGGATTTGCAAAGCCTGTATAATGAGTGTAAGGCACTTATAGATAAAGATAGCAGTCTATACACCACAGGTTCTGTTACAAGAATGAATAAGGCTCTTGCAAATGCAAAGGAAGTGTTAGACGCCGCAGCCTCAACAGACCAAGACTACAAAGAACAGCTGTTATCACTTATTTCCGCAAAAGATAAAATGGAGCTTATTTCACATAACGCATTGAAAAACAGCGTCTCTCAGTATAGTTCATTTTTAAACAGTAATGATTATAAATATACAGAGGCATCTGTAAACAGTCTGCGCAATGAAATAGAAAAAGCAAACCTACTTTTGGCGGATACTTCTGCAACAGACGCTCAGCTAAAGGAAGCTAACCAAAACCTTGCATCTGCCTATGAGGCATTGCAAAAGGTTATGGCAGGCGATACAAACCTGGACGGCAGACTAAGCGTTGTGGACGCAGTACTTGCCGCAAGGCAGGTGTTAGGCGTGGCAGAGCTTAATAAGCGCCAAGCCTATGGAGCAGATTTTAACGGCGACGGTAAAGTAACTCTTGCCGATGTGTTTTCAATTCAAAGAGCAATCCTCAATACAGCCGGCTAGTTTTTATACAACAGCAACATAGGGTTCCCGTAATGTGAACTTGTGTTGCTGTTGTTTTTTTGCTAATTTACTTGTGTAAATACGGCTTGTTATGCTATAATTGTTTCACAACATATTTTGGGGGTGGCATTTTTGCTATCGGATATTGAAATTGCACAGCAGGCAAAGTTATTGCCTATAGCTGAAGTAGCAAAAAAAATGGGAATAAAGGACGAAGAGCTTGAACCATATGGTAGGTTTAAGGCTAAGCTAAATGATTCATTGGCAGACAGACTCAGCAGTCAGCCTGACGGCAAGCTGGTTTTGGTAACTGCTATTAACCCTACACCGGCAGGCGAGGGTAAAACCACAGTAACCGCAGGTTTAGGTGAGGCAATGGCTAAAATAGGAAAAAATGCAGTAATTGCATTGCGTGAGCCTTCACTTGGTCCTGTTTTCGGAATTAAAGGCGGTGCCGCAGGCGGCGGCTATGCACAGGTTCTTCCTATGGAAGACATTAACCTGCATTTTACAGGTGATATGCACGCTATTACAGCAGCAAACAATCTGTTATGTGCTATGCTTGATAACCACATTCACCAGGGTAACGCCCTTAACATTGACCCACGGCAAATACTTTTTAAGCGCTGCTTAGATATGAACGACCGTGAACTTAGAAATATTGTAGCCGGCTTGGGCGGTAAGGTAAACGGCGTGCCTAGAGAGGACGGATTCCAGATAACAGTTGCCAGTGAGGTTATGGCTATTTTGTGCCTTGCAAATGACATTACAGACCTAAAGAAACGCTTTGGCAGAATTTTGGTTGCATATACATATGACGGTAAGCCTGTATACGCAAAAGACCTAAAGGCAGACGGTGCTATGACAGCCCTTATGAAAGACGCTATTATGCCTAACCTTGTGCAAACATTAGAGGGTACACCGGCTATTATGCATGGCGGGCCTTTTGCAAATATTGCGCATGGCTGTAACTCTGTACGGGCAACAAAGCTTGCACTAAAGCTGGGAGACTACTGCATTACGGAGGCCGGCTTTGGCTCTGACCTTGGTGCTGAAAAGTTCCTTGACATAAAGTGCCGCTACGCAGGTTTAGCACCAAACGCTATTGTAATAGTTGCTACCTGCCGTGCATTAAAATATAACGGCGGAGTACCAAAGGCAGAGGTTGGCAACAGCAATCTTGAGGCACTTAAAAAGGGAATAGTAAACCTAGGCGTTCATATAGATAATATGAGAAAATTCGGTGTGCCTGTGGTTGTGGCTATTAATAAATTTATTACAGATACAGAGGACGAGCTGGAGTACATTCGTCAGTACTGCAACGAAAAAGGTGCAGATTTCGCCACAGCAGAAATGTTTGCAAAAGGCGGAGAAGGCGGCAAGGAGCTTGCCCAAAAGGTTGTGGATGCCTGCGAAAAAGAAAGCAGCTTTAACCAGCTGTACAGCCTTGACCTTACAGTGAAAGAAAAGGTTAAGAAAATTGCACAGGAAATTTACCGTGCCGACGATGTAGTATTTACACCACAGGCAGAAAAGGCACTGGCTAAAATTGTTGAGCTTGGCGGTGACAAGCTGCCTGTATGTATAGCAAAAACACAATATTCACTTTCTGATAACCCTGCATTGCTGGGTGCACCTACAGGCCACACTATTACCGTAAGAGATGTAAAGCTTTCTAACGGTGCCGGTTTTGTAGTAATTTATACCGGAAATATTATGACAATGCCTGGCTTGCCAAGGGTTCCGGCAGCAGAAAGAATAGATGTTGACGAAAACGGCAAAATTTCCGGCTTGTTCTAAGTTAGGTGAATATTTTGAGCAGAACTTATATTAGCCACAGTTATGAGGATACCTTGAAAATTGGTGAAAGCCTTGCCGAAAACTTAAAGGGAACAGAGGTTATTGCACTGTTTGGCGGCTTGGGAATGGGTAAAACAGCCCTAACCACAGGCATAGCAAAGGGCTTAGGCAGTAACGACAGCGTGTCAAGCCCTACATTTGCCCTTGTAAACGAATACCACGGCAAATGTAATGTGTACCACTTTGATATGTACAGAATATCAAGCTGGGACGACCTTTATTCCATAGGTTTTTTTGACTATTTGGACACAGGTGTGCTTGTAATTGAGTGGAGTGAAAATATAGAAAACGCATTGCCCCCTGAGTATATAAGGATTACTATGGAAAAGGGCAGTGATGAAAACGAAAGAATAATTACTGTAGAGGAGTGTAGGTAAGTGGACATATTGGCAATGGATTCGTCAGCTGTATCAGCGTCAGCGGCATATATGCGTGACGGAAAGATACTTGGGCAGTACTACATTAATGCAAAGCTTACCCACAGTACCACGCTTATGCCTATGGTTGAGCATCTTTTGGAAAGTGCAAGGTTAAGTCTGGAGGATGTTGACTATTTTGCAGTAGCTGTTGGTCCCGGTTCATTTACAGGACTTCGTATTGGTATTGCGGCAGTCAAAGGCTTGTCACTTGCATTAAATAAGCCTTGCATACCTGTTTCTACACTTGAGGCAATAGCTTATAATTATGTGTATACAGATACATACATATGTGCAGTAATGGATGCACGCTGTAACCAGTTTTTTAACGCATTGTTTAAATGCAGTGCAGACGGCACAGTACAAAGACTATGCGACGACAGAGCCATAGCCTTTGACGCACTTGCAGACGAGCTTAACAGTAAATACAGCGGTGTACAGTTTACATTGGTTGGCGACGGGGCACAGCTTGCATATAAGCTAATGTCAGAAAGGGTGCAAATGCCTTTGCGTATGGCAGCACCGCATTTGATGTACCAGCAAAGCAGCTCGGTTGCACTTGTGGCGCAAAAGCTTGCAGAACAGGGCAAGAGTGTTACATCTCAACAGCTTTTGCCGTCATACCTGCGTTTGCCACAGGCTCAGCAGGAGCTTAGAAAAAAGCTTAACAGCAAGCAATGATATTTAACGCAGATGTTGTTATAGAAATTACATTGCAGATGTAATTTAACGCTGTTTAGTGGGTGCAGGTGCATTTATTGTGATTTCTTTTGTAAGCGATTGTAAAATAAAATTAAAAAGATTTTTAAATATTAAAAGGGGAGTAAGTAAAATGGCAGTTATAGCTTTGGCAGCGGATCATGGTGGTTTTGAAATTAAAGAGGCAATCAAGAAGCATCTTGAGGCAAACGGTGTACAGGTAAAGGATTTTGATAGGATTCATCGTAAAAATCATCGTAAAAATACATTGC
>CADANT010000002.1 GCA_902789345.1 uncultured Ruminococcus sp. | reverse complement strand
AGGATTTTCTGTTTGCGACGCCCAAAATCTTGAATATACAAATGAATTTGATGTTATTACGGCAATACAGGTAAACCATTATTTAAAAAGAAATGAACGCATAAAAGTATTGAAAAAATGCTATAATTCATTAAAAGACAGCGGTTTATTTATAAGCTTTGAAAATTTTGCGCCCTTTACCGATGTGGGCAAATCAGTTTATTTGGAAAAATGGAGCAGATAACAGCTGAAACAGGGCAAGAGCCTTGAGGAATGTAAAGCACATATTGGACGATACGGAAAGGATTACTTTCCCATTACATTATCCGAACATATGGAGCTAATGCAAAATTGCGGATTTAAAGCTGCCGAAATACTGTGGCTTTCTAATATGCAGGTTGGACTTTGGGGAATGAAATAAAATTATAGTGAAAAAATTATATAAATACACAGAGCATATTTGACTATCCGGTCTTGGGTTGCTGCAAACCTTTTTTAACGGATTCTTTTCAAATATGCTCTGCCTTTTTTGTAAATTATTCCTTTTGATTCTACACAAAGGGACTTATTATTAATGCTGTTGTCAGTTGCTTTATGAGCTTGTTGGTGATATAATTAGCCTGTATAATTTTCGCCTTTTAGGAAACAATGTTTTCTAGGAGGTGCATAAAATTGGGAAGCAAAAACAGTAAAAACAACTTTGAAAAAAGCAGTAAAAACGATACAGAGCCACAGCAGGAGGACGAATTTTCAGAGGAGGACAGCCCAATAAGCCATGACGCACTTGAACAAGTAAAGGAATGTGGGTCAATTATTGCAGACGGCGGACATATAATACATTGTCTGACAATTATAGGGCAGATAGAGGGACACAATGTTTTGCCTCCGCAAAACAAAACCACTAAGTACGAGCATATTATACCCCAGCTTGTAGCCATTGAGGAAAATAAAAGCATAGAGGGGGTGCTTGTTTTGCTGAACACCGCCGGCGGCGATGTAGAGGCAGGCTTGGCTATTGCCGAGCTTCTTGCAGGTATGAAAAAACCTACGGTTTCTATTGTACTGGGCGGTGGTCATTCTATAGGTATTCCCTTGGCAGTAGCGGCTAAATATTCTTTTATAGCCCGTTCGGCTTCAATGACAATTCACCCTGTGCGCAGTAACGGACTTACCCTGGGTGTTCCTCAAACCTTTGAGTATTTCCGAAAAATGCAGGAGCGTATTACTACCTTTGTAAGCAGTAATTCAAAAATTCCCCACAGGCGGTATAACGAGCTTGCTATGAATACACAGGAGCTTGTGCTTGATGTGGGCACAATACTTGAGGGTGAAGAGGCTGTAGAAGAGGGGCTTATTGACCAGGTGGGCACTATTCGTGACGCTCTTGACTGTTTGTATAAAATGATTGAAGGGGACAAAAAGCCCAAAAGAAAAAAGAAGTAAAGTTGTATAATTAATTATATATCCGTAGTGCCGTCCTGCATAATCAGGGCGGTATTCATGGGAGAGGAGCTACATAATGAGCATATTTGACGCAATAATTCAAGGCATTGTGCAGGGGCTTACAGAGTTTCTGCCTGTTTCCAGCAGCGGACATTTGGCAATATCACAGCACATTTTAGGTGTAGACGAGGGTAATTTGTTCTTTAATGTTATGCTGCATTTAGGCACGCTTTTGGCAGTAATAGCCGTTTATTATAAGCTTATAGGCAAGCTTATAGTTGCGTTCTTTACCTTAATAAGAGATATAGTAACAGGCAGGTACAAGTGGAGCAAAATGACCGAGGAGCAAAACCTTGTGGTTATGCTGATTATAGGACTTATACCGCTGTTTTTACTTTTTATTCCATTGCCTTTTGGCAACGGTTTAACAGCAAAGGATTTGGCTGAAATGTGGTCGGGCAACACAGGATATTTCACCCTGGTAGGCTTGGCACTGGTGGCTACGGCAGTGTTGCTTACCCTTGGCATTATGTCAAACAAAGCAACAGAGCGCAGCTACAAGGAGCGTGGCATTGTCAGAAAAAACGGTATGGGCAGACACAGAATGAATGTTATAGACGCCCTTAGCGTAGGTTTGGCACAGGCCTTTGCCGCTGTGTTCCCGGGTTTATCACGCTCAGGCTCTACGCTTGCAGTAGGCGAGCTAAGGGGTATAAACAAGCAAAAAGCGCTTGACTATACCTTTGTACTGGGTATACCGTCAATTTTGGCGGCGGCTGTTTTAGAAGGCAAAGACGCAATTCAGCAGGGTGCTGTAACCTCCGACATAATGCTTCCTGTTGTAGTGGGCGTAATAGTTTCTGCAGTGGTAGGCTTTTTCGCAATATTGCTCTTTAGGTGGATGTTAAAAAAAGACCGTATGTACATATTTGTAGCTTACACCGCAGTAGTAGGATTAATTGTAGCTATTATAGGCATTACAGAGCTAAATTCAGGAGTAAATATTTTTACAGGTAAACCTCTTGTATTTATGTAAATTTAAAAAGTGGTTGGTTTTGCCACTATAAAATTCAGCGTCAAAACGCTTGTCTGTAGGGTGTTTTGACGCCTTTTGAATTATGTGCTTTAAAGCTGTATTAGGTGATAATTTAAAGTATTGAATTACTACAGAAATCAGAAAATGAATTTTAACAGGTGATAAAATGGCAGTAAAAAAACAGCCTGCAAAAACAGCCGAAAAGCCTGCCGCAAAAGCCTCCGGCAAAAAGGCAGACAGTAAAAAGGCAAGTACGAAGCAGGCAAAAACGGAAGATAAAAAGGCGCCCGAAAAGTCCGGCGATAAAAAAACAACTACCGAAAAGAAAAAAATGCCTGTACAGGCAAAAGCTATTATTATGTTTTTTGCGGCGGCTATACTTTTAGTGTTGGTGCTGTTTCCGGGTGAAAATGTATGGACTATGGCACACAATTTTCTAAAGGGCCTGTTTGGTCTGGCAAGAATTCTGTTGCCTGCAATTTTAATATACCTTGGGGTAATTACCGCAATGGAAAAGCAAATAAACGGCAAAATGGCTTATAACCTGTTTTTCAGCCTAAACGCAGTGGTGCTTATATCCTGCTGTGTTTTTCTTTTCGGCTGTTCCAAAAGCCTTTTAGATTCCGGTTATTTTGCCTGCTTAGGCAATCTTTTTACAAACGGAATAAACGGCTACTCAAACGGTGCTGGCGCCGGTATGTTTGGCGGAATTTTAGGTTATCCACTTGCTTATTTGTTTGGCAGAGAAATTGCGGAATTCCTTTGTATTATTACCCTTATTGTAGATATATTGTTCCTGTGCGGACTTACAGTAAAGGATTTGGTAGAAAATCTGCATAAGCTTGTGTCGGCAATTAAAAAAGAAGTAAACAAAATGGCGGCAGAAAGCAAGGAAAAAACAAAAAAGAACGGTTTAACAGTTGCTGATAAATCAAATGACGGCTTACAGCAGGATTCAGAGGTTCAAGACGAGGACATAAACTCTGACTACATAGACATTACCCGGGTGGGTGCAAAAGTAAACGCCATAAAGCAGGCAAAGGAAAGCAAAAATCCTAAGTCTTTTACATATAACGAAGATACAAACAGCGGTGATATAAACTCAAGCTCCGGCAGTAAAAGCAAGCTTCTGGAGGCTGTACAAAGAATGAACGGCACTGCAAGCAGTACCGAGGGTAACAGTACCTCAGAAAATGAAAAGCAGTCCGGAGGTATTCTTGACAAGGTAAGCATTAATTCCGGACAAAAAGGCAGTAAAAAGAAAGAGCTTCAGCAAGCACAGGAGGAAATAACACGGTTGGTAAGCGAAAGCAGTCAGCAGGTGTCAGAGGGGGGCTACCACTACCCGCCGTCTGACCTTTTGTATCCCTCAAGCAGTGCCGAAAATACCCAAAAGGCAATGGAGGAGCTTGAAAGAAACGGCAACAAGCTGGAAACAACTCTGCAAAGCTTTGGCGTAAACGCAAGTATAATAAACATTTGCCGTGGACCGTCTGTAACACGCTTTGAGGTACAGCCGGCACCGGGCGTTAAAATAAGTAAAATTACAAACCTTGCAGACGATATTGCCCTAAACCTTGCTTCAAGCGGCGTGCGTATAGAAGCACCTATACCTGGCAAGGCGGCTGTGGGCATAGAGGTGCCAAACAAGGTTGT
Source organism: uncultured Ruminococcus sp. (assembly GCA_902789345.1). Taxonomy (GTDB): domain Bacteria; phylum Bacillota; class Clostridia; order Oscillospirales; family Acutalibacteraceae; genus CAG-964. The sequence continues at coordinate 107,107 of CADANT010000002.1, read as the reverse complement.
TACAATGGTAAGTATGCGAGAGCTTATAGATTCGCCGGAGTTTATTACGGCAAAAAGCAAGCTTTCTGTAGTGCTGGGCAAGGATATTTCCGGCAATACAATAGTTACCGACCTTGCAAAAATGCCCCATTTGCTTATTGCCGGTACTACAGGCTCCGGTAAGTCTGTATGCGTAAACTCAATATTAATCAGCTTGCTGTACAAGGCAACTCCAGACGAGGTTAAGCTTTTGCTTATTGACCCTAAAATGGTAGAATTTTCAAAGTACAAGGGCATACCGCACTTGCTTATTGATGTTGTAATAGACCCTAAAAAGGCGGCAGGCGCTTTGAACTGGGCGGTAAACGAAATGGAAAACCGCTACCGTACCTTCTCTGCCTTTGGCGTAAGAGATATTGCAGGCTATAACGCTATGGTGGACTCTTACAATAAAATCCGTGCAGAAAAAACAGAAGAAGAATTAGAGGCACAGCCTCTTGTAAACAGTGACGGCATACCTGTGCCGGACAAGAGAATGTTCAGCATAGTAATAGCTATTGACGAGTTTGCAGACCTTATGATGACCGCCCCTACAGAGGTAGAGGACTCTATCTGCCGTTTGGCACAAAAGGCAAGAGCCGCAGGTATGCATTTGGTAGTTGCTACACAAAGACCTACCGTTAATGTTATTACAGGTGTAATTAAAGCGAATATTCCAAGCCGTATTTCACTAAAGGTTTCGTCACAGCTTGATTCCCGTACTATTCTTGATGTAGGCGGTGCAGAAAAGCTTATAGGCCGAGGAGATATGCTGTTTGCCCCGATAGGTGCGGCAAAGCCTATGCGTGTGCAGGGCTGGAAATTCAGGAGGAAATCGAAAAGATTACCGAGCAGGAGCTTACAAAGGGCAAAGACAGCGACAGCTCTGCATCCTCCGGCGCAGTCAGTGACGACGAAATGATGGAGGAGGCTATAAAGCTTGTAGTAGAAAACGGACAGGCCTCAACCTCACTTTTACAGCGCCGTTTGCGTTTAGGCTATGCAAGGGCAGGCAGACTTATTGACGAAATGGAACAAATGGGCATTGTAGGCCCTCATGTAGGCTCAAAGTCACGAGAGGTGCTCTTAAGCTACCAGCAGTGGCTTGAAAGAAAAAATAATATGAGTAAGTAATTTTTAAAATTTAGCGGTGTTATATTTATTGCATATTGATATTTAGGAGGACTTTAGCAATGGCTTTTTTGCCTATAACAAGAGAAGAAATGGAAAGCCGTGGCTGGCAGCAGCCGGACTTTGTGTTTGTTACAGGTGACTCATATGTAGACCACCCAAGCTTTGGCGTAAGCATACTGTCAAGGGTGCTGGAGGCAAAGGGCTACAAGGTAGTTATACTGCCACAGCCAAACTGGCACAGCGACAAAGACTTTAAGCGCTTTGGCAAGCCGAGGCTGGGCTTTTTGGTTACATCGGGCAATATAGACAGTATGGTGGCGCACTATACCGCCGCCAAACGCAGAAGAAGTGACGACGCCTACACAGCAGGCGGCAAAAGCGGCAACAGACCGGACAGAGCCGTTATAGTTTATTCAAAAATAATAAAAAGAATATACCCGGATTCCCCGGTAATTATAGGTGGACTTGAGGCTTCGCTAAGACGCTTTGCCCACTATGACTATTGGGACGATGCCGTAAGACCGTCTATACTTTTTGACAGCGGCGCAGATATTCTTACCTACGGTATGGGCGAAAACCAAACAATGGAAATAGCCGACAGGCTAAACAACGGCTGTACCGTAGAACAGCTGCACGACATACGGGGTATTTGCTATGCCGTAAGAACACAGGACTATATTCCGTCACACGCCACAGAGTGTGCAAGCTATGAGGTTGTACGGGAAAATAAAAAGGAATATGCCGTTTCCTGCCGCAAGCAAATGGAGGAGCAGGACGCGGTACGGGGAAAAAAGATAATTCAGCGCCACGGCAAGTACATACTTGTACAAAACAAGCCTATGCCGCCCCTTACACAGCCGGAGCTTGACTGGGTGTATTCACTGCCTTACGAAAGAATGTACCACCCGTCCTACGAGGCTTTAGGCGGCGTGCCGGGCATACAGGAGGTTGAGTTCTCTATAACCCACAACAGGGGCTGCTTTGGCGCCTGCAACTTTTGCTCTATAGCCTTTCACCAAGGCAGGGTAGTTACAACACGAAGTGAAGAATCCGTTATAAAAGAGGCGGTTTCACTTACAAAAAATCCACGCTTTAAGGGCTATATTCACGATGTAGGCGGTCCTACCGCAAACTTCCGTCAGCCCTCCTGCAAAATTCAGGAAAAAGTGGGTATGTGCAAGCAGAAAAAATGTCTTGCACCACAGCCTTGTAAAAATCTACAGGTAACACATACCGAATATTTACAGCTGTTAAGAAAACTGAGAAATCTTGATGGCGTTAAAAAGGTATTTATCCGTTCGGGCATTCGCTTTGACTATATGATGGAAGACCGGTCGGACGAGTTCTTTAAGGAGCTTGTAAAGTACCACATAAGCGGTCAGCTAAAGGTTGCCCCGGAGCATTGCTCAGACGCTGTACTTGACAAAATGGGCAAGCCGCACATTGCGGTGTACAAGCGCTTTATGGATAAATTCTATGAAATAACAAAGGGTGTAGGCAAGGAGCAGTATCTGGTGCCGTACCTAATGTCATCTCACCCGGGGTCAACTCTAAAGGATGCTGTAGAGCTGGCGCTGTTCTTGAAAAAGGAGCATATCCGTCCGGAGCAGGTGCAGGACTTTTACCCTACACCGGGTACAGTGTCAACCTGTATGTTCTATACAGGCCTTGATCCTTATACACTGCAGGAGGTTTATGTGCCTACCTCACCAAAAGAAAAGGCAATGCAAAGAGCCTTACTGCAATATTTTAACCCTAAAAATAAAGAAACGGTTGTTAAGGCGTTGCTTGCCGCAGGCAGAGCCGACCTTATAGGCAACGGCAAAAACTGCCTTGTAACCCCTCCGCCGGGCTTTAACACCTATAAAAGCAACGGCAAAAACGGCAAAGGCAGTAAGAACAGCAGAAACGGTAAAAATAATAAGCCGTTAAAAGGCAAGGGCGCAAAATATGCCGGCAAAGGAACCAAACAGGGCACAGGCAGCCACAGCCACAAGGGCGGTAAAAACAGCTACAAGGGCAGAACATAATACAGGAGGAGCAACATAGTGAAAAACCTAATTATAGACAGATTTGAAAGCGGCTTTGCAATTTGCGAGGACGAAAACGGCGAGTTTTTCGGCATAGATATTAAGGAAATGCCACAGTCTGCCAAAGAGGGCAGTGTGCTTACCATAAACCAAGAAGGACAGCTAACCCTAAACGAGGCAGAAACAAAGAAACGAACCCAAAACATAAAAGGCAAAATGGACAAGCTGAAAAACAAAAGCCGCAAGTAACAGCTTAAATTTCTTAAAGCTTTTAGTTATACAAAACAACACAGAAATACAAAAAAGGCGTTGCCGCTGTAGGTGTAATACAGGGCAATGCCTTTTAATTTTTTGCGACACTGCACATAAAAGATAGGAGTGTTTATTATGTGCAGTGCCCATTTGGAAGCTGAGCTATAAATCAGCTTCACTTTGTATATGGGGAGTAGTTGTTGGTAGACTGTTAATATTGTGTATTTTTATACGGATTGTCAGTTAAAGGCTTTGTTGTTAAGCCTGTTTTTTATTTACTGTTTTGTAGTACAACCTTGAGGTTATAGCAAATATAATTCCGTACATTAGGGCAAAAACCAAGAAGCATATCACGGTGCATACTATATACAGCGTAACATTTATAAGCCCCAAAAGTGAAAGTACCCTGGACATAATAGGGAACGCAAAGGCTACATGTATACCGGCCACAATAAGCGGCAGGAAGAATACCGTAAGCACCTGAGAGCGTATAGTCCTTTTTACCTCGGTGTGGCTCATACCTACATTCTGCATAATTTCGTAGCGTTCCTTGTCGTCGTAGCTTTCGCTTATTTGCTTGTAGTAAATAATAAGTATGGTTGCCATAATAAACAGAATACTCAGAAAGATGCCTAAGAAGAACATAGACGAATAGGTATCACGAAAATCCTGATACATTGTTGACTTAAAGAAGTATGATACAAAGTTTTTGTATCGTAGACTATTAAAAATATCTGAATTTTCAAGTACCTGGTTGAATTCAAGCTGCTTTTTCTGGTCGGCGTCTACATTAAAGCCGCAATCGTAAAAGCTGCAGTTAAATTTACTGAATTCTGTATTGCTGTAGTAAGACTTAAAATACTTACTAATTTGTTCAAGCTGACTGTTATCCTTTACAACAATGCCGTAGCTGTCATAAATCGAGTAGCCCATACGGCTTTTGCCCGGTATAAAGTCGCTTATTTTGCGGCTTTCCTTTACCTTGTACCTTTGGTCAAATATTGTAAGGTCAGAGTAAGGGAAGCTGTTTGGGTAAAACATCATTACCTGGCCGTCACTTAGCCTTACATTACTGTTTGTCAGCATATTGTAGTCCTGTTGGGTAACTATTATCAGTCCCACAAGGTTTTTGCTTTCGACACTGTAGTCCGACGCAGTTATGTAGTTGTATTTTAAGTCGGCATTAAATTCAAGAAATTCATAATCTACAAATTTTGTGATTTTTATGTTGTTGTCGGCAGCCGTTTTTTTAAGATCCTCCTTAACCTGCTGATTAGTTGTTTTGTCATTGGCAACAGTAATTTTATAGTCATAAGGAAGAACGGCGTCTATAGCGTCCTGCATACCTATAAACAGTGACGAGGTGGTGGAAATCATAACCAATACCATAGTTGAAAGCACACATATGTTGGCAAGTCCTACGGCGTTTTGCTTCATACGGTATATCATACCCGAAATGCTAATAAAATGGCTGGTTTTGTAGTAAAAGCCTTTGTTTTTACGCAGAAGCTTCAGCAGTACTGTAATGCCGGCAACAAAAATAAAATATGTGCCTATTACAACCAATACAATAGCTATAAACAGCAGCCCAATGGTAGTTACAGGGTTTTTGCTGATTATTGATATTGTGTAGCCGCCGCCTAAGCACAGCACACCAAGAATAGCTAAAAGCCATTTTGTTTTAGGCTCTTTTTCGCCTGTGTTTGAACCCTGCAGCAGGTCTATGGTTTTGGTGGTGTACACAATGCGTACAGAGTTAAGTAAAATTGCGGCAAATATTATACAGAATAAAACCACTGTATGTAAAATTGCTTCGGGAATTATAGTAAAGCCCAAAGGGGACTGCCCATCAAGAAGCTTAATAACTATCATAAATATAAGCTTGTCAAGGGCTATGCCTATTATTAAGCCCAGTACAAGGCTTATAACGCTTATAATCAGGCTTTCTGTGGCAATAAGCGCAGACATATGCTTTTTTTCCATACCCAAAATGTTGTACAAACCAAACTCCTTTTTTCGCTTTTTAAGCAAAAAGCTGTTGGTGTAAAACAGGAATATTATTGCAAATATTGCCACCACTATGCAGCCAAGGCTCATTGATGTTGCGGCGGCTATACTTGACAGGTTTTTGTCTAAATTAAAAGCCAAGGATTTTATAATGTAAAACATTGCTATGGTTATTACACAGGTTATAATGTAAGGCACATAGCTTCGTGCGTGCTTTTTAATATTTGTCAATGCCAGTCGAAAGTAGAAAAAGTTACGCATTGCAGTCACCGCCTGTAGCAATTAGGGTAAGCGTGTCTGATATTTTTTGGTACAGCTGCTCGTTTGTGCAGTTGCCACGGTAAATTTGGTGGAAAATTTCGCCGTCCTTTATAAATAAAATTCTGCCTGCGTTGCTTGCTGCCTTTACGGAGTGCGTAACCATTAGAATTGTCTGTCCCATTTGGTTAATTTCGCTGAAAATCTCAAGCATATCGTCGGCAGAGCGTGAGTCCAGCGCGCCTGTAGGTTCATCGGCAAGTATAAGCCGTGGCGAGGTTATTAAGGCTCTTGCTACAGCTGTACGCTGTTTTTGTCCGCCGGAAACCTCGTATGGGAATTTATTTAAAATATCGGTAATTCCCAGTTTGTCTGCTACAGGCTGTAGCTTTTTCTCCATAATTTTGTAATTATCTCCGGATAAAACCAGAGGTAAAAATATGTTGTCCTTTATAGAAAAGGTATCAAGCAGGTTAAAATCCTGAAAAACAAAGCCTAAATTGTCACGCCTGAAGGCAGAAAGCTCTTTGTCTTTAATTTCGGACATCTTTTGGTTATCCAAAAAAACCTCGCCCTTTGTTGGCTTGTCAAGGGCGGCCAAAATATTCAACAGGGTGGTTTTTCCCGAACCGGATTCACCCATTATAGCCACATATTCTCCCTCATTTACTGAAAAAGATACATTTGATAATGCCTGTACACGGTTGCCCCCAAAACGGGTGGTGTATATTTTTTCCAGACATTGTACATCAAGCAGTGCCATAAAAATCCTCCTTGTTTTCTTGATATAATTATTATACCTTTTTTAGTTGTCGCGTAAAATTTATTTGTGTTACATTTTGCAGGGGGAATGTGACATTTTTGTAAGATGGCCTACTCCGCCTTTAGGTCGTAGGTGTTGAAGTCAATAAAAAATGTACTGCCCTTGCCCGGGTAAGAGATTACCGTAAGCTTATGTGAAAGCTTCTTGGCGGCCCGGTGGCACAGGTAAAGTCCCAGTCCGGTTGATTTTTTATCTGTTCTGCCGTTGTAGCCTGTAAAGCCCTTTTCAAAAATTCTAGGTAAATCCTCCGCCGCAATGCCTATGCCTGTGTCTTTAATTTCTAAAATGTTGTTACTGCCTACGGTAATGGTTATGCCGCCGCTTTCGGTGTATTTTATGGCATTGTCAATAAGCTGTTCTATAATAAACAACAGCCACTTTTGGTCTGTAAGAATTAAAGCTTCTGTAGGGGTGTAGTGCAGGCTTAGCTTTTTGCGTATAAACTGTGGGGCATAGTGGCGTATTGCCAGCTTTATAATAGGGTCCAAAGGCTGAAGCTTTAGTACAAAGTCGTTTGGCCCGTTTAGCCTAAAGTAGCACAGCACCATTTCAACATACTGCTCTATTCTGAAAAGCTGCGACAACAGCTCACGGTTTTCGTCGGTGTCGTTGCTTTGCAGTACCATCTTCATTACGGATATAGGGGTTTTAATCTGATGCACCCAGGTAGTATAGTAGTCTATGCTTTCCTGGCGGGCTTTTTCAAAGTTTGTGGCCGCCTCACGGTTAAGCTGCCACATTTGGTTTATTATTTCCCTATAGTCCTGCTCCACAAGGCTTCCCTCTATGGTAAGCGGCTCTGTTTGCAGTCCTGCATTGTGCAGCAGGTACCGGCGCTGTTTGTGGCGTTTGTAGTACCTGTAGAAATGGAACGGCACAATTAAGGCAAGTATAAGTGCCGACAGTGCGTAGCCGTACAAAAGCGGCTCCAACGGCACATCATACGCCCAAAGCATAAGAAACATTATTATGTACAGTACAGCCACAGCTATAATGGCAAGCAGGTGGCTGTACAGGTATGTGCCTATAATTTTAATGGATTTTTTCATACGGTACCTCCTTAAGAAATAATATACCCTTGACCTACTTTTGTGGTTATAAAGCCCTCAAGCCCTATTTGCTCCAGCTTTTTGCGCAGTCGGTTTACATTTACCGTAAGGGTGTTTTCCTCTACATAAGAGTCCATCTGCCACAGCCTTGTCATTAGGCTGTCACGGCTTACTATTTTTCCCTTGTTTTCCATTAAGGTTTGCAAAATACGGAACTCGTTTTTGGTTAGCTCCAGAGTTTGTCCGTTGTAGCTTAGGGTAGAGTCGTTTAGGTTCAGCACCGCGCCTCCTCGTTCTAGCACCGGCACTTTTCCGGCAAGGTCATAGGTGCGCCTAAGCATAGCCTGTATTTTAGCCGTTAAAACATTCAGGTCTACAGGCTTTGGTATAAAGTCATCTCCGCCCATATTCATAGCCATTACAATGTTCATATTGTCGGCGGCAGAGGATAAAAAAATTATAGGCACATTTGACACTTTGCGTATTTGCGTACACCAATGGTAGCCGTTGTAAAAGGGCAGCATTATGTCCAGCATAACCAAGTGAGGGTCAAATTCAGTAAATTCCGGCATAATGTCTTGCAGATTGCCGGCACAGTGCACAGTGTTGCCCCAGCTTTCTATTTGCTTTTTCATAACTCCTGCCAAGTCGGCGTCGTCCTCAACTATAAATATTTTATACATAGCTTGTACCTCGTTTGTTATTTTTATTGTTTTCAGTATATTCTATTTTGAATTTTATTGCAATGAAAAAGGAGGCAGATTTTACTGCCTCCCAAATAGTTTAATATTTAATATTTTATATAATGGATTCACCCATTTGTTCAGGTGTTTCGTACACAGGCTCCGGTTTTGGCTGTTTGCCCTTGTTTTTGTTATTTTTATCTGCAAATACAAATTTCAGTATTACCGGGGCTACTATAGTTGTTACTACTACGACTATTACAATAGGTGCAAACAGGTCTTTGTCCATTAGTCCCATTGAAAGTCCTTTGTCGGCAACAATAAGTGCAACCTCACCACGGGAAATCATTCCCGCACCTACCTGTAGGCTTTCTTTGTTTGTAAAGCCGCACAGCTTAGCGCCTAAGCCACAACCAATCATTTTTGTTATTACGGCTATTATTGCCAGTAAAACGGCAAATATAATAATTGTAGCGGACATTGCAGGCAGTTCTACCTTTAGACCGATGCTTGCAAAGAAGATAGGCGACAACAGCATATAAGAAAGGGTGTCGAAACGCATTCCCAAATACTCACGCCTGCTGGTGTTGGACAGTATCAAGCCGGCTATATACGCACCGGTAATATCTGCTACGCCGAACACAACCTCAGACATCCACGCCATTAGCAGACAGAAGGTAAAGGCAAGTATAACAAATCTTCTGTAGTCCTTTTTGTAGCGGTCCATATACATTGAGAACAGCTTGTAGCACACAAAGCCTGCACCGCCGGAGAATGCAAAGAAACCAAGTATCTTTAGGAATACCACCAGCATATCGACATTAGGGTCGGCAAAGCTTGAAATAATGGTAAGAGCTACAATGCCCAAAATATCGTCAATAATGGCGGCGCCCAATATGGCGTTGCCGGCACGGGTGTTTAGTTTGCCCATTTCTTTTAGGGTTTCTACCGTAATACTTACCGAAGTAGCCGTTAAAATTACGCCGATAAACATTTGCTTTAAGAATGTAAGCTGAGAGCTGTCGCCCTGTGTAGGCGGTATAATAAGTGCTGTAAGCAGATAGCCGCCTATAAGCGGTACTATAACGCCCAGCAGTGCTATTATGGCTGAGGCTTTACCGGTCTTTTTAAACTCTTTTATGTCTGTTTCCAGTCCGGCAGAGAACATAAGCACTATAACGCCCAGCGAGGATACCTGACTTATAAAGTCGTCCTCGTGCAGTACGCCCAGTACAGCAGGGCCAAGTATTAAGCCTGCCAGCAAAGCGCCTACTACCTGCGGCATATGGAAGCGTTTGAATATTAAACCAAAAATTTTTGTGGAAATAAGAATAAGAGCTATGTTAAGTATAAACATATATTGTTCCATTATATTTCCCCCTCTTTTCTTCTTAGACTGAAATTGCCAAGCAGCCTGCATAAAACGGGCTGTTGCGCGTTCGTAAGCTATTATATTACTTTTTGCACATAAGGTCAAGGAAAAACCGTGACTATTTTTGTATATTTGTTGTAGAAATTACCAATTTGTTAATAATGTATATGTTGTTTGTAACATTTTATTGACATTTGCACATAATTTATTTATAATTATCAGTAATATGACAAGTTGTCATTTACATAACCATAGTGTGTTAGTGCAGAATTAAACAAGGAGGGGAAGAATGTTTGATAAAGCAGACCTACTACAATCTTCCAAACGATAAAAAAGAAAGAATATTAAAGGCTATAATAAGTGAAATTGACAAATATGACTTTGAGGATATTTCAATAAACCGCATAGTTCATACGGCACAAATATCCCGTGGAAGTTTTTACCAATACTTTGACAACAAAACAGATTTGTTTCATTTAATACTTGAGGATTTTAGGTTAGATATGTATAACGCTTGTAAATCCGCACTAAATGAGGCAGAGGGGGATTTAATTGCCGCCTGCAAAATGGTGTTTGACTATGTTGTGGAGGTTTCCGCAAAGCAGTATTATGCATCGGCATTTAAAACAGTGTTTAGCTTTACCAACTATAACAGTCAGTTTTTAATTGAAAAATCCTGTCCCCAGGGTGAACCCATTATTCAAGAGATTATGCAGCTGGTAAATAAAGACCTGTTAAATATTGAAAGTAAAAACGACATAGAGGTTATGCTGGAAATAATAGGCGCAGTGCTTTGCAAGTCGTGGTTTGAAATTTTCGTAATGAAAAGGGACGCTGCGGCTGTTAAGAATAAATTAGACCATATGCTTCTTTTAATGAAGAACGGTTTTTACAGGAGGTAAAGATGTTATCAAAATTCAGTGTTAAAAAGCCGTTTACGGTGCTGGTAGCCGTAATAATGGTTATAGTGCTTGGCGTTGTTTCGTTTATAGGTATGACACCAAACCTAATGCCAAATATGGATTTCCCGTATATGATAGTTATAACTACATATCCCGGTGCAAGTCCTGAGCTTGTAGAAACAACCGTAACCAAGCCTTTAGAGCAGGCGTTGGCTACTCTTGACGGTGTAAAGGAGATTACCTCTACATCAAGCGACAACTATTCTATGGTTACTATAGAATATGAAGACGGTACCAATATGGATACTGCTACAGTAGATGTAAGCGGTAAAATAGACACTCTTGAGGGAAACTGGGACGATACCGTAGGTACGCCAACCCTTATGAAAATTAACCCGGATATGATGCCGGCGTCTGTTGTTGCTGTTGATGTAAAGGGTATGGAGGTAGCAGAGCTCACCAATTATGTAAACAATACTCTGCTTAACCAGCTTGAGGGTGTAGACGGCGTTGCCTCAATTTCTACTATAGGCGATGTTGAAGAGGGCATTAATGTATCTATTAATCAGAAGAAACTTAAAAAGATTAATAAAAAGGTGCAGGACGCCATAGACAGCAAGTTTGACGAGTCAAAAAGCGAGCTTAACTCAAACCTTACTAAGCTGAATGACGGCTTGGAGCAAACAAAAGAGGGTCAGCAAAAAATACAGGACGGCAAAGACCAGCTTGAAAAACAGCGTAAAGAGGTAAACCAACAGCTTTCCTCTGCACAAAGCCAGCTTGACCAAAAGCAGTCTGAAATTTTAAGCGGAAAAATGCAGATACTAAACACGCTGTCCTCATTGACAACTCAGCGTACACAGCTGCAAAGCACCTATCAGCAGTTGGTGTCCATTCAAAAGATAGTGCTTGAACTGCAAAAAAATATGCAGGATATGACCTCCGCCATAACTAAGCTGGAGGCGTATAAAACCACTGTAGACAGTCTGAACACCGCTATTGAAACACTTACACCGGGTACAGACGAGTACAACCAGGCAAAGCAGCAGCTTGAGGAGATTGACGCACAGCTAAAGGAAATGGGCATTACCTCTGCAAATTTGTCAGACAAAATTGACGAGTACAGCCAAACCCTGGCGTCACTGCAAAGCTCTATGGACGCTATTAAGCAGTCGTTAAGCCAGCAGGGCTTTACTACCGACACACTGCAGGATGCCATTGACGAGCTAAAGGGCGGTATAGACAAAATAGACGCCGCTATCGAAAAGCTTAACACTACTCTAAAACAGCTGGAGGCAGGTACGGTAACACTAAGCAGTGCCTTGCAGGAGCTTAACAAGCAAAAGGACGAGGCAAGCTACAAAATGAACTCTGCCTATGTTGAGCTGCGTGTAAACGAGGCCACTCTTTCTACTACACAAACACAGCTGGAGTCTACAAAAAAGGAGCTTGAAACAGCCCTTGATACTATAGACGAAAAGCAAAAGGAAACAAAGGATAAGTCCGACCTTACAAAAACCATCACCCTTGAAATGGTTTCCGGTATTTTAACGGCAGAAAACTTCTCTATGCCGGCAGGCTACATAACCCAAAGCGGCGACAAGTATTTGGTGCGTGTAGGCGACAAGCTGACAGACCAAAAGGAAATTGAAAATCTTCTGCTGTTTGACCTTGGTATGGACGATTTAGACCCTATATATCTAAAAGATGTTGCAGATGTTTTCGTGAAGAATAATTCTGACGAGGTTTACGCTAAAATAAACGGCAGTGACGGTGTAATGCTGTCCTTTACAAAGTCCTCTGAATCTGCCGTTGCCACTGTTTGTGCAAACATTGAAAATAAGCTGAAAAGCATAAAGGAAGATAACCCGGATTTTAACTACACTGTTCTTATGGACCAGGGTGAATATATAAATGTTGTTATAAACAATGTTCTTGAAAATTTGGTAATTGGTGCGGTGTTCGCCGTTATAATACTTCTGCTGTTCCTGCGGGATATTAAGCCTACGCTTATAGTTGCATGCTCTATACCGCTTTCGGTGGTGTTTGCCATTGTGCTTATGTATTTCAGCGGAGTAACACTGAATATTATTTCACTGTCCGGCTTGGCGGTAGGCGTAGGTATGCTTGTAGATAACTCGGTAGTAGTTATAGAAAATGTTTACCGACTGCGTAATATGGGTATGTCGGCAGTACAGGCGGCTATGAACGGCGCAAGACAGGTTGCAGGCGCTATTACGGCGTCTACACTTACTACAGTGTGTGTATTCTTGCCTATAGTTTTTGTACAGGGCTTAACAAGACAAATCTTCTCCGACCTGGCCCTTACTATTACATATTCGCTTATGGCAAGTTTGATTGTGGCACTTACACTTGTACCGGCAATGGGTAAATCCTTGTTTAAAAAAGTAAAGCCACGCTCACATAAATTTATGGACGGTATGCTGAAATATTACGAAAAGGCAGTGCGCTTTACTTTGGCACACAGGGCAATTTCACTTATTGTAGCATTTGTACTTCTTGTAGGCAGTACGGCTCTTGCACTGTCAAGGGGCTTCAGCTTTATGCCAAGTGCAAGCAGCTCTGAAATACAGGTAAGCATATCTATGCCAAAGGGCAGTAAAATGGCTGATACTGTAAAAGCTTCTGAAAAGCTGTTAAAAGTTATAAACGAATCCGACAAATACGAAACCGTAGGCGCTATGGTAGGCAGCTCTATGAGCATTATGGGTATGGGCGTAAGTACCGATACGCAAAACGCTACATTATATATGGTGCTTAAAGATGAATTTGCAAAGCAAAGCAACGAAATTTCTACCGACCTGCAAAAGCAAGCTGACGAAATGTTTAAGGACGGTACAGAAGTAACCGTAAGCGGCGGCAGTATGAGCTCTATGTCTGCACTTACAGGCAGCGGCGTAGGTGTTAAAATATACTGCGACGACCTTGACAAGCTGCAAAAGGCGGCAAATGACATTACAAAAATAATTTCTGATGTAGATGGTATCGAAAAAGCCGACAACGGTATTTCAGACACAACCTCTGAACTTAGAATAACCGTAGATAAAGAAAAGGCTATGAAAAATTCCCTAACTGTTGCGCAGGTGTTCCAGCAGGTGGCATCACTTATTAAGAACGAAAACACAGCTACCTCTCTTACAACCGACAACGGCTCTACTATAGATGTAGTTGTGGTAGACCAGCAGAAAGAAGAGTTTACCCCTGAAAAGCTTATGGACCAAAAGCTGACCTACACCACAACCGAGGGCGATGAAAAAACCATAACATTAGGTGAAATATCTACCATTAAAAAGGCAGACTCTATGAGCTCCATCAGCAGAGAAAACCAAAAGCGTTACCTAACCGTTACAGGAGATATTAAGGACGGCTACACTACAACCGATGTTTCCTCAAGAGTTCAGTCGGCGGTTGAAAAATATCAGCACGGCTCCGAGATAACTATTGACTTTAGCGGCGAAAGCGAAACCACTATGGAATCTGTATTTGAGCTGTTCAAAATGCTTGTATTGGGTATAGTGTTTATTTACCTGATAATGGTGGCGCAGTTCCAAAGCTTAAAATCACCGTTTATAGTTATGTTTACAATCCCTCTTGCCTTTACCGGCGGCTTTATAGGTCTGTTTATTACAGGCTTTGACATAAGCGTTGTTTCACTTATCGGCTTTGTTATGCTCTGCGGTGTTGTAGTAAACAACGGTATTGTGCTTGTAGACTACATTAACCAGCTGCGCATAGAGGGTATGGAGAAAAAAGAAGCGTTGGTTCAGGCAGGTAAAATAAGAATGCGACCAATACTTATGACAGCCATTACCACAATTATAGGTCTGTTCTCTATGGCACTGGGCATAGGCGAGGGTGCAGAAATGATGCAGCCTGTAGCTATAGTGTGCATAGGCGGCTTGCTGTATGCTACTATAATGACGCTGTTTATAGTGCCTGTTATGTATGACCTGTTTAACAGAAAGCCAATGCGTGTGGTAAGCGAAGAGGACTTAAAGGAAATCGACGATTAATTTTAGGCACGCTTTCAAGATTACAAGCCCAGCGGATATTTAACACAAAACCGGCGCAAAAGACCTTTAAATCTTGTGCGCCGGCTTTAATATTGATAAAGGATTAATCATACAATATATAATGTAAGAGTTTCATCTGTAATACAATATTTAGTAACTGCGCGTTTGTAATTTATCATAATAAATATCTATATATTATATGCGTTTTGCACAGTTTACCAAAATAATTTTTGCCACTTGATTTTGCTTCAAGCCAATGTTATCATTTAAAATAGAGTTTTTTGTGTAATAATTTACGGAAAAGCGAATATACATTAGTATAGGTATATAGAAAAATATCGGAGGTACAACAATGACATTTCAGGACGCTTTTAATGAAATTAAGGGGATTTTTTCACACGCAAATGTACAAGACTATAGAGGACACCTTGCTATACAGGTTACTATGACAGGCGAGGGCGGCGGAACCTTTTACATAGAATTTAGTGACGGCAATGTTGCCATAGAGCCATATGACTATAACGACCATGATGTTTGGTTTATTTCTGATACTAACGACTTTTTGCAGATAGCAAGGGGCGAAATGAATGTAGTAGCCGCTTACACAGTAGGCAAGGTAAGAGTAGAGGGCGACTTGGGCAAGGCGTCTGAAATTCAGCGTTTAGTAGGTTGGACACGCCATTAATATACAAAGCGCCCCACAAGCGGCATTCTTTATGCCGTGAATATTTAAGATTAAAATTTAAAAAATTTTTTGTAAGGTTAAAATTATACAGTCTGTATAATTTTAGTAAATCCTTAATTTTTATAAATAAACAAGCGGTTAAAAAGCTCCGCCCCGGTTGACATTTACAGTCAAAAGGGCGGAGCCTTTTGTTATATTTTAGCAATTATTTAATGGCGGAGTTTAGTCCTAAAATTACTCCCACAGCTATGTTTTGCTGCTTTGCAGGCAGTCGGCGAAAGCCGTTTAGCAGTACACATTCATCTTCTGAAAGCTGTTGTTGTACCAGTTTATCAATAGGTTGGCGTACTTCTGTATAATCAATAATATAATCAACGGAGGTCTTAAACAGGTCTGCCATTTGCTTTAGGGTGGCAATGCTAGGCTCGCTTTTTCCGTTTTCGTAGGCGCTTATCATTTTTTGCGACAGGTTAAGCTCCAGTGACAGCGCAATTTGGCTCATTCTTTTTTCTTTTCTAAGTTCAGCAATTTTGTTCATAATTTTTATCCTCTTTGTATAATTTATAGGTATAATATTATGCCATACACCTTGACAAATTATCCGTAACGAGTATAATGTTACTTGTAAATAGTATAAATTAATACTATGGGTACAAATTTATTTTTTAGGAGGAAAAATTATGACAAAATTAAACAAAATAACCTCGGTGTTATTGTCAGCGATTATGGTAATAGGCATATTCAGCGTCATACCGTTTGCGGCAAGTGCAACAGAGAAAACAAAAGATTGGGAATATACAATCAGTAATGGTGAGGTCACTGTAACTAAATATATAGGAACTGCAACTGATGTGGTTATTCCTGAAACTATTGAAGGAAAGCCGGTAACAGAAGTTTCAGAGTTTTGTTTTGTGGAAGATCTAAAATGGGATTATAGCAACTATACTATAACAAGCTTATACATTCCTAAAGATGTAAGGAAAATCACACCGATTTGGTCTGAAGATGGTCTAGGACTTTGTTTTATACGTAATTTAAAAGCAATAAGAGTTGATGAGAGCAACCCTTATTATATATCTATAGATGGAGTTTTATTTATCAGGGATAAAACAAAAATACTTTGTTATCCACGTGAAAAAACAGATACAAATTATACTGTACCAGGTGAGGTTAAATTTATAAGTACAAGAGCTTTTGCTAATCAAGAATTTTTAAAAGTATTAAAATTTGTTTCTGATTGTGAATCTATAGGAAGTGCAGCATTTGTAGGAATGAAAAAATTAGAGGAAGCGGATTATCCAGTTTATTTGACACCTAATGATACGATATTTGATTTATGTCAAAACCTGAAGAAAGTTTACTGTTCTAAAGATGTTGCTTTGATGGATGAGTATGACTTTAGCAATTGTCCAAACGTGACACTTTATGTTTATAATGATTCATATGCTCTAGCTTGGGCTAAAGAACACAATAAGCCATATGTGATTATTGAGGAGGAGCCGACAGTGCCAACCGAGCCGACAGAGCCGACAGTTCCAACAGCCCCAACCGAGCCAACAGCTCCAACACCGGGACCAACGGTGCCAACACCTACTCCAACAAACTCAACAAATCCAACACCGTCTGACAATAGCAATAACGGAAGTAACAACACAAACGGCGGTGCAGGCAACACAAGCGTAGCAAAAACCGCAGGCAAGGTAGCTACAGGCGACAGCGCTTCGGTAGCGGCTATGGTATTTGCGCTGATTTTATCGGCAGGTACATCATTTGTATTGCTAAGAAAAATTAACTAAAAAAAGCACTAAACCACTTGTTTTTGATAAACACATTGAATAATTATTAATAGCTGTGCAATCCTATGCACAGCAAAGCCACAACTGTAACACAAAAGTGTTTACGGTTGTGGCTTTGTTTTGTGGTGACAATTTTATATTGTTTGCTGTATAAACTTAATTCTATAGTGACTGCTATATAAATTTAATTCTACAACAGTAATATAGGTGCGTTTTATATCTTCTCAAGTGCCTGTGCCAAATCTGCAATTAAATCCGCTTTGTCTTCTATGCCGCAGGAAATACGGATAAGCTCAGCCGGTACGCCTGCCTCTTTAAGCTGTTGGTCGTTCATTTGACGGTGGGTAGAGGTAGCCGGGTTTAGACAGCAGGTTCTTGCGTCTGCTACATGAGTTTCTATAGCGGCAAGCTTTAGGTTTTTCATAAAGGTTTCAGCCGCCTGTCTGCCGCCCTTTAGTCCAAAGGATACTACACCACAGCCGCCATTTGGCAGGTATTTTTGAGCCAGCTTGTAGTATTTGTTATTTGGCAAACCAGGGTAATTAACATAAGCTACCTTTGGGTGTGACTGTAAAAATTCAGCTACAGCCTGTCCGTTTTCAACATGGCGCGGCATACGCACATGAAGTGACTCTAAGCCTAGGTTAAGAATATATGCATTCTGCGGCGACTGAATACAGCCAAGGTCACGCATTAGCTGTGCTGTACACTTTGTAATAAAAGCACCCTCTTTGCCGAACTTTTCAGCGTAGGTAATGCCGTGGTATGAATCGTCAGGAGTGCATAATCCAGGGAACTTGTCAGCGTGTGCCATCCAGTCAAATTTACCGGAATCCACTATAGCACCGCCTACAGCCGCACCGTGACCGTCCATATATTTTGTTGTAGAGTGTGTAACAATGTCTGCGCCCCACTCAATAGGACGGCAGTTTACAGGGGTAGGAAAGGTGTTGTCAACTATAAGAGGTACGCCGTGGCTGTGAGCCGCCTTTGCAAACTTTTCAATATCCAATACAGTCAGAGCAGGGTTTGCAATGGTTTCGCCAAATACAGCCCTTGTGTTTTTGGTAAAGGCATTGTCAAGCTCCTCCGGGGTGCAGTCAGGTGAAACAAAGGTGGCAGTAATGCCCATTTTTGCCATTGTTACAGAAATAAGATTAAAAGTGCCTCCGTAAATAGACGAAGAAGCTACAATGTGACTTCCGCACGGGCATATGTTAAAAAGTGCAAAAAAGTTTGCCGCCTGACCGGAGGAAGTAAGCATAGCGGCTGTACCGCCCTCCAGCTGTGCAATTTTTGCCGCTACATAGTCGTTGGTAGGGTTTTGAAGCCTAGTATAGAAATAGCCTGATGCCTCCAGGTCAAAAAGCTTGCCCATATCCTCACTGGTGTCGTACTTAAATGTAGTAGACTGAATAATAGGAATCTGTCGTGGCTCACCGTTGCCAGGTGTGTAGCCGCCCTGTACACATTTAGTATTAATATTGTAGTTGTTATCCAATTTTAAATACCTCCGCAGTTATAATTTGTTTTGTACAATTTTGTAGAATTCTAAACCCAGTAGTACACCGGGTTTTCCATAAATATTATAACAAATTGTGGAAAAATAGCAATGCCTTTATAATGTAACCCATTAGCTTTATAAAAACGACCAAAAGCAAAGTATAAAAGTGAAAAGATAAAAGTTGAAAGATAAAAGTTAAAAATAAATAAGCCAGCTTTATTTTATGTAGAAAAACAAAGCTGACTTATAATAAATCCGTCTTAAAATTAAGTTTAGGTCAAGCCTTTTTAAAGGCTTGCGGTTCAAAGGCAGAGCCTTTGCAGGTTTTAAGGACAGCGTCCTTAACAAAAATTACTTTGCAATTTTCAGCGAAATGTCAAAAGCCTTTACAGAGTGTGTTAATGCACCAATGGATATAATGTCAACTCCGCTTTCTGCTACGGCACGAATGGTTTCGCTTGTAATGCCGCCGGAAGCCTCCAGCAAGGCTCTGCCGTCTGTAATTTTTACAGCCTCTGCCATAAGCTCAGGTGACATATTGTCAAGCATAATAACATCTACATTGGCGTCTATAGCCTCTTGAAGCTCCTGTAGGTTTCGTACCTCAACCTCAACCTTTGTCATATGTCCCAGCTTGCCCTTTAGCTTTGCCACAGCGTTTGTAATGCCGCCGCC
Organism: uncultured Ruminococcus sp.; assembly: GCA_902789345.1. Taxonomy (GTDB): domain Bacteria; phylum Bacillota; class Clostridia; order Oscillospirales; family Acutalibacteraceae; genus CAG-964. The sequence continues at coordinate 87,885 of CADANT010000002.1, read as the reverse complement.
TGCGTCAATGTGGTTGTCCTTTAGCATAGCTGCGTCCGAAAGATTGTAGCGGTGGTTTCTTCCGCCGCCTACAGTTACAGCGTACTTTTGTATAGGGCGAAGTCCCGGCAGAGTCTTTCTTGTGTCAGCTATAGAAGCCTTTGTACCCTTTACAAGCTCTACACAGCGTGCGGTTTCTGTTGCAATGCCGCTTAGGTGCTGTACTAAATTCAGGGCAGTACGCTCACACTTTAGGAGTGTGCGGGTGTTGCAGGTTATGGTTGCTATAATGTCGCCTTTCTTTACTTTTTCGCCGTCCTGTATGAAAATTTCATACTTAAAGTCAGGCTGTAAAAGCTGGAAAACTCTCATAGCTATTTCAATGCCGCACAGCACGCCGTCTGCCTTGGCTAAAAAATTAGCTGTAGATATTTGCTGTGGCGGTATAAGATAATCTGTGGTTGTGTCAAGGTAGTTAATATCCTCTAACAAAGCCTCTTTTATAAGATTGTCAACATATATTGGGTTTACTGTCATATTAATAATCCTCCTGGTGCTTGCGTGTAACCTCAAGCATAATTTCCTGCGCTACGGTTGCAAGGCTTTTTGCCTCTATGTAGTCAGAGGTTAGCTGATAGTCGGTGCTTTCAAGGTCGGTTAGTATTTCTGTAAAGCGCTTGTAGGTTTCCTCAAACTTTTCAGGCTTTTTAAGAACAAAATAAACATCCTGCAGGGTGCTTCTTATTTCTGTTCTTATGCCCTTTGGCAGAGGAACAGTGCCCATATTGTATACAGGCTCACTGCCTGTTACAACTCCTTGGTTGCCCTGTGCAATATCAGCCATAATATTCTGCGCCGCACGGCGTGAGAATACCAACGCCTCCAGCAGGCTGTTGCTTGCCAAACGGTTTGCACCGTGTACGCCTGTGTGAGAGCATTCTCCGGCAGCATACAGTCTGTCTACAGAGGTTTTTGCGTTAAGGTCAACATCTATACCGCCCATTAGGTAGTGCTGGCAAGGAAATACAGGGATTCTCTGCTTTGTAATGTCTACACCTTCCTCAAGGCACTTGTCGTATATCATAGGGAATCTTTCCCTTACAAAATCCGGTGACTTGTGGGTAATGTCCAGGTAGAAGTTTTCACTGTTTGTACGCATAGACTCACGAATAATAGCTTCGCTTACTACATCTCTTGGTGCAAGCTCGCCACGCTCGTCATAATTTTGTGCGAATCTTTCGCCGTAGCAGTTAAGCAGTACGGCACCCTCGCCACGAACGGCCTCGCTTATCAGAAAACGCTCTCTGTCCTTTTCTGCCGCAAAGGCTGTAGGGTGGAACTGTATTCTGTCAAGGTGCATCAGCTTTGCTCCCAAATTTCTTGCAAAGGTAATGCCGTCACCGGTTGCTATGGCACTGTTGGTGGTGTACTTGTACACTCTGCCTATGCCGCCTGTTGCCAAAATGCAGTAGCTGCAGCTTACGGTGGTTATACTGTGGTCGCTGTTAAGCATACCTATGTAAAAGCCGTTTTGGGCTTTGTCAACAGAGAACACAAGAGTGTCCTCTACAAAATCTATATTGCTTTTTGATTTTACAATTTCTATAAGGGTGTCTGTTACAGCCTTGCCTGTAAAGTCCTTGTGGTGAACTATGCGGTGTCTGCTGTGGCCTGCCTCCAGAGTCATAAGCATTTTGCCACTTGGGTCAGAGTCAAACTCTACGCCAAGCTCACGCAGCCTTAGAACGTCGCTTGGTCCCTCATTTACAAGTACCTCTATTGCCTTTGGATTATTTTTATATTTTCCGGCAATAAGGGTGTCTTCTATGTGCAGTTTAGGGTCGTCATTTTCTTTGTCAAGTACAGCTGCAATACCGCCCTGTGCAAGAGAGCTGTTTGAAAGCTCTGCGTTTCTCTTTGAAATAACCAAAACACTTTGCTTGTCACTAAACTGCAAAGCACCATACAAGCCGGCTGCTCCCGAACCGACAATTACTACATCATAATTTTCTTTCATTTTATTTACAACCTTTCAAAGGTAATGCGGCGTTTACAGGCTTTTGCCCGGTGATTGCCGCAGATATTTTTTATTACTCTATATATTATCACAAATTGTTAATAATTAAAATATATTTTCAAAAAAATGTTGCCAAATTCAAGTACAAACGGGCATAATAATTAGGCGAATGCCATACAAGAATTATAAACGGCTATTAAAAATTATTTTACATTATTATGGTTGACATTTCTATAGTGGCTGATACAATTAAAATCAATAAAAAACAAATTATGGGAGATTATATGGAATTATACGAAAATGAAGTAAAACCTCAACGAGTTTTGCTGGTGTGTGTTGATACAGGAGATTATGACGCACAGTCGTCACTTGATGAGCTGTGGGAGCTTGCAGAAAGCGCCGGCGCTGTGCCTGTGGCAACATTAACACAAAAGAAAGAAAAGCCGGACACCGCCACCTATGTAGGCAGCGGCAGACTTGAAGAAATAACAAGCTTTTGCGAAAACCAAGACATAGACCTGCTTATTTTTGACTGTGAGCTTACTCCTACACAAATAAGAAATATTGAAGAGGCTACCAATGTACGCACCATAGACCGTACTATGCTTATTCTGGACATTTTTGCACTTAGGGCAAGGTCAAAGGAGGGTAAGCTGCAGGTTGAGCTGGCACAGCTAAAGTATATGCTGCCAAGACTTACAGGTAAGGGTGCGGCAATGTCAAGGCTGGGCGGCGGCATAGGTACCAGAGGCCCGGGTGAAAGCAAGCTTGAAACCGACAGACGACACATTCGCAGAAGGATGGAAACCCTAAAGGAACAGCTGGCAGATGTAGAACTGCACCGCAATATGCTAAAAAGCAGGCGCAAAAAGGACGGCATTATTACCGTGGCTATTGTAGGCTACACAAACGCAGGCAAGTCTACCCTTATGAACTGCCTTACAGACGCCGGAGTGCTTGCAGAGGATAAGCTTTTTGCAACACTGGACCCTACCTCAAGGGCGCTGAAGCTTCCAAACGGCGTAACCGTAATGCTTATTGATACTGTAGGACTTGTAAGGCGGCTTCCGCACCATTTGGTAGAGGCCTTTAAGTCTACACTTGAAGAAGCGGCAGAGGCGGACATTATTTTAAATGTATGCGACGCATCGTCCCCGGAGGCGTACTTGCACCTACAGGTTACAAAGGAGCTTTTGCAAAGTCTGGGTTGTGGCGATACGCCGGTTATTCCTGTTTTAAACAAGTGGGATAAGGTAGATACACAGCTTGGCGTACTGCCTTCTGTAAGCAAGTCTGTAAGAATAAGCGCCAAAAACGCTGTGGGTATAGATAAGCTGTTGGCGGCTGTAGAGGAAAATCTGCCTGTACAAATAAAAAGAGTAAAGCTGCTTATTCCCTTTGAAAAGGCAGGAGCAGTGGCCGATATACGCAAAAGGGCAACCCTTATCAGTGAGGAATACACAGCCCAGGGCATAATGGCAGAGGCATTGCTGGAGCCGGAGCTGTACGGCAGGCTAAAGCAGTATATTTGCGAGTAGCATTGCCTTTTTTGCTAAGCCTGTTTTAAGCAGATATGCTTTACAATAACTGCCGTGTAAATTGTGTATGGCAAAAATTGCACAGTGGTGTATTGTGTGGTATAATGATATGATAACAAGATAACAGAGAAAGGAGCAGTCTGCCCCTTGGCAACAGTGCTTTGCAAAATGATGTAAAGCATAGGCAAAGAGGCAGTGTAAGCAATATGGATGTAAAAGTCGGAGATGTTCTTGAAATGAAAAAGCCCCACCCTTGCTCCAGCAAGAGCTTTGTTGTGCTCCGTGTAGGTATGGACTTTAAAATAAAGTGTCAGGGCTGTGGCAGAGAGGTTATGGTGCCTCGGTCAAAAATTGAAAAGAACATAAAAAAGATTGTCAGAGGAGAATAGCCTGCTGATTATAAATAAAATATAACAACAGCAAGGAGATTTTTTTATGTTTGAAGATAAACTGGATATATTTGAAAAGAGATACAACGAGCTGAATAACAGACTTTATGACCCGCCTGTTGCCGCCGACCCGGAGCAGTACCAAAAAATAATGAAAGAATTTAAAGAGATAGAGCCTATAGTAGAGGAATACAAGCGCTACAAGCAGGCAAAGGCAACTGTAGAGGAGTCTTTGGAAATTCTGGGCGACAGTACAGCAGACAAGGAAATGAAAGAGCTGGCAGAGGAGGAGCTTGCACTGGCTAAGGAACAGGCAGAGCAAAGCACACAGGAAATTAAAATTCTATTATTGCCAAAGGACCCTAACGACGACCGCAATGTTATTGTAGAAATAAGAGGCGGCGCAGGCGGCGAAGAGGCGGCGCTGTTTTCTGCCGTTTTATACAGAATGTACTCAATGTATGCCGAAAAGCGTGGCTTTAAAACAGAAATTTTAAACGCTAACGAAACCGACATTGGCGGCTTTAAGGAAATCAGCTTTATGGTAAACGGTCAGGGGGCATATTCAAGGCTAAAGTTTGAAAGCGGCGTGCACCGTGTACAGCGTGTGCCTGAAACCGAAACACAGGGCAGAATACATACATCAACTGTTACAGTGGCAGTTTTGCCGGAGGCAGAGGATGTAGAGTTTGAAATAAATCCTACCGATTTACAAATAGATACATTCCGAAGCAGCGGCGCAGGCGGTCAGCACATTAACAAAACAGAGTCCGCCATTAGAATTACCCATTTGCCTACAGGTACTGTAGTAGAATGTCAGGACGAAAGAAGCCAGTATAAAAACAAGGACAAAGCAATGAAGGTGCTGAAGTCAAGACTTTTGCAGGCGGAGCGTGACAAACAGGCACAGGCTGTGGCGCAGGAGCGTAAGTCGCAGGTAGGCACAGGGGACAGAAGCGAGCGTATACGCACCTATAACTACCCTCAAAGCAGAGTTACAGACCACCGCATAGGCTTGACTTTGTATAAGCTTGACGAGGTGCTTAACGGCAGTCTTGACCAGGTTATAGACCCGCTTATTGCGGCGTACCGTGCAAGTCAGCTTCAGGAAGGACTTGAAAAATAATGGAAACACAGGTATTACAGCCCAGCCAAAGTTCATTTGAATTGGCAGGAAAGCTCCTAAGAGAGGGCCAGCTTGTAGGTATGCCTACAGAAACCGTTTACGGCTTGGCGGCTAACGCCTTTGACCCTGCGGCTGTTGAGAAAATTTTTAAGGCTAAGGGCAGACCAATGGATAATCCCCTTATAGTTCATATAAGCCATATTTCACAGGTGGAACAGCTGGTAAAGGAATTTTCGCCAAAGGCCAGAGCGTTGGCAGAGACCTTTTGGAGCGGACCGCTTACAATTATTATGCCTTGCTCTGACAAGGTGCCTACACAGGTTACGGCAGGACTGCCTACTGTGGCAGTGCGTTTTCCGTCACACAAGGCGGCACAGCAAATTATAAACGCCGCAGGGGTTCCGCTGGCGGCACCGTCGGCAAACCTTTCGGGCAGTCCCAGTCCTACAACGGCACAGGCTGTTTACGGCGACCTAAAGGGCAGAGTACCGCTGATAATAGACGGCGGTCAGTGTCAGGTGGGGCTGGAGTCTACCGTTATTACAGTAGCTACAGATGTTCCCACGCTTTTAAGGCCCGGCGGAATTACAGTTGAACAGCTGCGCAGTGTTATAGGTGATGTGCATATAGACAAGGGCGTTACCCATATGCTTGACAAAAACGCAGTTGTGGCAAGCCCCGGTATGAAGTATAAGCACTATGCCCCAAAGGCAAGAGTAATAATATTAAAGGGCGGCTCTGATGAATATATTGATTATGTAAACCGTCACAGCCTACAAGGTGTAGGCGCACTGTGCTACAAAGAGGACTGTGCAGGACTGAATGTGCCTTGTGTAGTGCTTGGCGAAAAGGATGACTACAGCGCACAGGCCCACAATCTGTTTTCTGACCTTAGAAAGCTTGACGAAATGGGGCTAACCACCGTATACGCCCGTTGCCCAGAAACCAGCGGCGTAGGCTTGGCGGTGTACAACAGGCTTATTCGTTCGGCAGGATTTGAGGTGATAGACCTTGCGTAATTATACTGTTATAGGCCTAACAGGCCCTACCGGGGCAGGTAAGTCTACCATAACGGTAATGCTGCAGAAAAAGGGCTGTTACATAATTGATGCCGATTTATTAGGCAGAAAAGCCCTTGAAAAGGGCAGTATGTGCCTTGAACAGGCGTGTACGTTTTTTGGCAGTGACATTATAAATGCAGACGGCAGTTTAAACAGACAGCTGTTAGCCAAAAGGGCATTTTCTACAGCTGAAAGCACACAGCAGTTAAACGACATTACCCACCCGTGGATATGTATGCAGGTGCTGAAAAAAATTGATAAAATACGAAGTGAAGTTGAAAATCCCGTTATAGTTTTTGACGCGGCGGTTTTGCTCGAAAGCCATATGGATATTATATGCGACTATGTTGCAGCCGTTGTGGCACCGCTTGAGGTAAGAATGGAAAGAATAATTAAGCGTGACGGCATAACGGAGGAAAACGCAAAAATAAGAATGAACGCTCAAAACCCACAGGAATTTTATACAGCGCCGGCGGACTATGTTATAAACGGCGCAGGCAGTCTTGAAGAAATTCAAAAAGAGGTTGACAGTCTTTTTAACAGGCTTTGCAGGGGGTGATTTTATTACAGCAAAAAAACGAAAGCGCAGGTACAACGGCGGTGCAGTAGTGGCTGTTATTGTAACGGTTGTGCTGGCGGCGGCATTGCTTACAGGCGTTATTGTGCTGTTTGTAAATTCAAACAAAAAGCTGGGCGAGGCTATGCACCCAAACGACTATGACGAATATGTTTACAAGTATGCCGCAGAATACAGTCTTGAGCCTAACTTGGTGTTTGCTATAATAAAAACCGAAAGCAATTTTAACCCGGACGCCGGCTCAGGAGCAGGTGCCCTGGGACTTATGCAGTTAATGCCCGAAACCTTTGAGTGGCTTCAAAATTATAAATACGGCGAGGTTACAATGACCTCGGAAAGCCTTTATGACCCTGAAATTAACATTCAGTACGGCTGTATTTTTTTACATTTTCTTATGGAGAAGTACAGCGTAGAGGAAACAGCGGTAGCCGCATATAATGCCGGCTTTGGCGCTGTAGACAGTTGGCTTGAAAACAGCGAATATTCAAGCGACGGAAAAGCACTGTCACGCATACCGTACCCCGAAACCGAGGCCTATGTTGAAAAGGTGGAGTGGGCAAAGAATTATTATAACAGCAATGGCAATAATAACGAAGAAAGTACACAGGCGACTAACTCCGCTACAGAAAGCGGAGATTAATAAGCGGTGCATTGCAAAAAATGCATTGCTTTAATAGATTGCAAATAAAAATGAAAGGAAGAATTTCAGTATGGAAAAACAAGAAAAATCAGCTGCTGCACAGCTGAAAGAAAAGCTGTTTGTAAACAAAAGCAACGGCATTAAAAAGCTTTCTGCCGACGAGGTGGCAAAGGCTGACGAATTTAGCAAGGGCTATGTAGAATTTTTAAACCACGCAAAGGTAGAGCGTGAGGCAGTAGCTACTTCTGTAAAAATTGCGGAGGCAAACGGCTTTACACCTTATGACAGCACAAAGCAGTACAAACCGGGTGACAGAGCTTATGTTGTAAACAGAGGCAAAAATATTTTGCTGACTGTTTTCGGCAAACAAAAGGTTGACAAGGGCGTGCGTTTGGCTATTGCCCATATAGACTCTCCAAGGCTTGACCTAAAGCCAAACCCGTTGTACGAGGCAAACGACCTTGCCCTGTTTAAAACACATTACTACGGCGGTATAAAAAAATACCAGTGGACAGCTATTCCGTTGGCTCTTCACGGTGTAGTAGCCTTTAAGGACGGCAGCTGCAAGGATGTTATAATCGGTGAAAATACTGACGAGCCATGCTTCTGCGTAACAGACCTTTTGCCGCATTTGGCACAACAGCAGGTAACAAAGCCAATGAGCAAGGCTTTTACAGGTGAAGACCTAAATGTTCTTATAGGAAGCAGACCTTTTAGCAATGACGATGAGGCAGAGCTTGTAAAGCTGAACATTCTAAACATACTTTTTGAAAAATACGGCATTGCCGAGGAGGATTTCTTGTCGGCAGAGCTTACTCTTGTACCGGCATTCCAGGCAAGAGATATTGGCTTTGACAGAAGTATGATAGGCGCTTACGGACACGACGACAAGGTGTGCGCTTACCCGGCGCTAATGGCGGCTGTAGACGCAAAAACACCTGAATATACAGCAGTTACACTGCTTGTTGACAAGGAAGAAACAGGCAGTGACGGCAACACAGGTATGCAGTCTGCCTTTATGGAGCATTTTATTAATGAGCTTGCAGACGCACAGGGCGTAAAGGGCTATGTTGCACTTAACAACAGCAAGTGCCTGTCTGCCGATGTAAACGCAGCTTTTGACCCAACCTATGCAAGCGCATACGAGGCAAACAACAGCTCCTATATTAACAACGGCGTTGTTATTACAAAGTACACAGGCAGCGGCGGCAAGTACGGTACTTCAGACGCATCTGCCGAGTATATGGCCGAAATACGCAGTATGCTTCAGCGTGAAAATGTACTGTGGCAGTCAGGCGAGCTTGGCAAGGTTGACGGCGGCGGCGGCGGTACCATCGCAAAATATGTAGCAAACCTGAATGTAGATGTAGTAGACCTGGGTGTGCCTGTACTTTCAATGCACGCTCCTATGGAAATTATATCAAAGGTAGACCTGTATATGGCATACCGTGCTTTCTGTGCGTTTTTTGAATAAAATAAATTTGGTATTGCTTGTTTAACAGACAATATCAAATGAAATAATAACAGATAAATAAACAGCTCCCACTTACAGTAAATTCTGTGTGGGAGCTGTTGTTTTATGAAAATTCAGCAAATTTTGTTAATATTAAATAATCACAAATTCCTCGCTTAGAGATTTGTTTTCCAGTATAAACGCCTGATTGCCCTTTGTAACAAATAGCCTGTACAGGAACACATTTACCTTTTCGCCTACAGTTACGGCAGGCTCCTCCAGACCTCTTACAGCGTTTATTGTGCCGCCGTCACATTTAACGGTAACTTCAATTTTGTTTCCTCTAAAGGCGGTTTTAACAACCTCTCCAACAGAAACAGATGCCTTTTGCTCGCAGGTTTCGTTCAGCTTTGTTATTTTTACAAATTCAGGCCTTACTATAGCCTTGTCAGCGTCATTAATAACCTCAAAGGTTTTAAACTTTGTGTAATCGTCAAGTACAGTTGTTTGACCGAAAAATGCGGCTGAAAATGCGGTTGTAGGCTTTTGGTATATCTCCAAAGGTGTGCCTATCTGTTCAATTCTGCCTTTGTTGGTTATAATTATCTCGTCGGCCACCTCTATAGCCTCATCTTGGTCGTGGGTTACAAATATACTTGTTACACCCAATTCTTCTATCATTTCCTTTAGCCACGAGCGAAGCTCCTGCCTTACCTTTGCGTCTATAGCGGCAAAGGGCTCGTCCAAAAGCAATAGGTTAGGGTTTGGTGCCAGTGCTCTTGCAAAGGCAACTCTTTGCTTTTGTCCGCCCGAAAGCTGGCTTGGGTAGCGCTTTTCAAGCCCCTTTAGACCAATCAGCTCTATAAGACTATTTACTCTTTCTTTAATAAACTTTTTGTCCTTTTTCTGAACTGTAAGACCAAAGGCAATATTGTCAAAAACATTCATATACCTAAATAGTGCATAGTTTTGAAACACAAAGCCAATGCCTCTTTTGCTTGCCGGTATATTGTTTACCACCTTGCCGTCTATTACAATTTCTCCGCTGTCGGGGGTTTCAAGTCCGGCTATCATTCTTAGAATAGTTGTTTTGCCACTGCCCGACGGTCCCAGCAGACCTATAAGCTTACCCTTTTCTATGCCAAAGCTTACATTGTCAGAAGCCTTGTAGTCACCAAAGGTTTTGTTTATATTATTCAGCTCAACATACATTACGATTCCTTCTTTCCTTTGTATTCAACCACACTTCTGATAATCAAAATAACCACAGCCATTATTACAAGTATGGCTGATACCGCAAAGGCGGGAACATACTTAAACTCGTTAAACAAAATTTCCACATGTAACGGCAGGGTGTTTGTTTTGCCCCTTAAATGTCCCGAAATAACCGAAACAGCGCCAAACTCTCCCATAGCTCTGGCGGCGCATAAAACTACGCCGTATAAAAACGCCCACTTTATATGCGGAAAGGTAATTTTTCTGAAAATAGTCGTACCTTTTGCCCCCATAAGTGCGGCGGCCTCCTCTTCGTCTGTACCCTGAGATTCCAACACAGGAATAAGCTCTCTTGAAATGAAAGGAAAGGTTACAAATACAGTAGCCAATATAATGCCCGGTACGGCAAAAATAATCTTTATGTCAAGCGCCTGCAAAACAGGGTAGAGGGGGCTTTGTCTGCCAAAGGTAAGTACAAATATAAGTCCGGCAATTACAGGGGAAACCGTAACAGGCAGGTCTATAAGTGTTGTCAGCAGTTTTTTGCCCTTAAACCTGAATTTGGTTATAGCCCAGGCGGCAAACACGCCAAAAACTGTGTTTATAAGCACTGCAAAGCCCGTTGCCTCCAGTGTAAGCAAAATTGCGTCTACCGTGTACTCGTCGCTTACTGCCTGCCAAAATACCTGCCAGCCGCTTTTTAACGCCTCGGTTATTACAGTAACAAGGGGAAGTACAAGCATTAGTACAACAAACAGCAGACTTACGCCTATAAGAATCCATTTTAATATTTTTGAGCCTTTTGTTTCTTCGTGCATTTTATCTTCCTCCTGTTAATATTTTTGTGTTTCTTGCCTGTACCAAATTAACCAGGAACAGTACAAGGAATGACGCAACAAGCATTACCAAGGCTATTGCCGTAGCGCTGGCATAGTCGTACTCCTGAAGCTCCGACATAATTACAAGTGGTGTAATTTCGGTTTCAAAGGGCTTGTTGCCGGCTATAAACACTACCGAGCCGTATTCGCCTAAGCATCTGCCAAAGGCAAGCCCAAAGCCTGTTAATACAGAGGGCAGTATTTCCGGAAATATTATCTTCCAAAATATTCTTACTCGGCTTGCACCCATAACACCGGCCGCCTCTTCATAAACAGGGTCCAGCTTTTCAAGCACAGGCTGTACCGCACGCACTACAAAAGGTATGCCTATAAATACCAACGCTACTGTAATGCCTATAGGGGTGTAGGCTATGCTTATGCCCAGCTTTGAAAAAAAGCCGCCTATAATGCCGGTGTCGGCTGTAAGTGATGTAAGAGCAATGCCCGCAACCGCTGTAGGCAGGGCAAAGGGCAATTCTATCATACCGTCTAAAATTCTTTTAAACGGGAACTTGTACCGTACAAGCACCCAAGCCAGAATAACACCCATAACGGCGTTTATTGCAGATGCTGCAAGGGCTGTTAAAAAGCTGACCCTGTAGCTTGCCATTACTCGGCTTCGGGTTATGGCCTCCCATATGTCCTGCCAGCTCATTTGCGCTGTATATATTACAAGAGAAGCAAGTGGAATAAGAACAATCACGCTTAGCATTGATATTGTAACGCCCATAGACAGCCCAAAATACGGAATAACTCTTTTTGTCTTTTTTCTTTTTTTCACTGTTTACACCTGATTTCTTTATTCTGATTGCTTCCTAAAAGCACGGTGTTCAACTGACTGTTGTATTATCAGCTGAACACCAATGCGGTTTAGTAATTTTTAATTATTTACCCTCGTAAATTTTGTCAAACACGCCGCCGTCGGCAAAATGTGTTTTCTGGGCATTGTCCCAGCCGCCAAAGTCCTTTATGGTAACAAGGTTAATGTCTAGGTCAAATACATTTGAGTATTGTTTTAGAATGTCCTTGTTGTAAGGTCTGTAGTAATTTTCTGCGGCTATTTTCTGCGCCTCGTCACTGTACAGATACTGTAAATATTCCGTTGCAACCTTTCTTGTGCCTCGATCATCTACTACAGAATCCACAACAGCTACAGAAGGCTGTGCAAGAATACTTATGCTGGGGGTAATAATTTCATAATCGTTTGGATAATCCTTTAGCGACAAATACGCCTCATTTTCCCAGGCAAGAAGAACATCGCCCTGACCGTTTTCTACAAATGAGGTTGTAGCGCCTCTTGCACCGGAGTCAAGCACCAGTACATTTTTATACAGCTTTTTAACAAAGTCCTCTATTTTGCTTTCGTCGCCGTTGTATTTTTTGTCGGCATATGCCCACGCCGCCAGGTAGTTCCATCTTGCGCCGCCTGAGGTTTTCGGGTTTGGGGTAATTACGCCTACGCCGCTTTTAACCAAATCGTCCCAGTCCTTTATGTTTTTAGGATTGCCCTTTCTTACAAGGAAAACGATGGTAGAGGTGTATGGTGACGAATCGTTGTCAAACTCGCTTACCCAGCCGTCCTCTATAAGTCCTGCGTCACGCACAGCGTTTACATCGTACTCGAGGGCAAGGGTAACAACATCTGCTTCAAGTCCGTTTGCAACCTCAAGGGCCTGCTTGCCTGAGCCGCCGTGGGACTGCGTAACCTCAACCTCTTGTCCTGTTTTTTCTTTCCAGTGCTTTGCAAATGCCTTGTTGTACGACTCGTAAAGCTCTCTGGTAGGGTCATAAGACACATTGGTAATTTTAACCTTGGAATCGTTTGATGTGTCTGCTTTCTGGCAGCCTGCAAAAGCCAGGGCAGATACACCTATTACAGATAATGCAAGTACAGACGCTAATATTTTTTTAACTGATTTATTTTTCATTTGTATAACCTCGATTCTGATTTTTTATTTCTGCTTAGCCTATAAATATGAATATAGAAATCAACAAAAGGCCTTGCCGCCGCATGAGGTATATACTCTGTTTTTAACTATGCTGTACCGTACAGCGTAGTAACTTATGCTTTTGTATGTGCTGTTCATAAGTACCACCCTTTTTGTGAAAGTGTATTAGGTATTTTTTTGATTACCTATAATACCTATCTTTTTACTATGCCTTGTTGTTAGCTATTGTATATCTACAGGATATAAATGTCAAGAGTAATTTATATTTAAGCATATAGTTTGTTAAAGTCTACAATTCAGTAAAGAAAAAAATTGAAAAGCTGGTTGTTTTATCAAAATATGTTACAACTCTGTAATAATATCCATTAATGGAATATGTTTTGCATTGAATACTCTGCTTAATTAGGTTATTATTTTCTTGCAGACAGGCAATACTGCAAAAAAATTATACAAAGGAGTTTTCATATGAAAAATATTAAAAAACACTTTGCCACAGCATTATCCGTAATTATGGTTGGTACAATAGGTGCAGTGTCAGCCTCAGCCGTAGACCTTACAGACAGCAATGTAAAGGTTTATGCATATTCTTCAGGCTGTTCAACTGACAACCCGGCTGAAAATATTGTAATGAATGACCCGGACTGCTTAAAGGATATTTTAAGCAAATTTGACTGCCTGCAGGACTATTTAGACTACTGCGCCGGTCTTGGTAACGGTGAGTGTGACGACAGCATAACACTGCCAACCACTCCACAGCCAACAGAGCCAACTGCTCCTACAGCGCCAACTAACCCACAGCCAACAGAGCCGACAGCTCCTACTACACCTCCAAGCGATTCAAACAACAGCCAGACTGTTTCTGAGTATGAAAAAAGAGTTGTAGAGCTTGTAAACGAGGCAAGAAGCTCCAACGGTCTTAGTCCGCTGACTCTTAATACAGAGCTTTCAAATGTTGCCAGAATTAGGTCACAGGATATGAAGGACAAGGGTTATTTCTCACACACCACTCCTACATACGGAAGTCCTTTTGATATGATGAAGTCTTTTGGCATCAGCTACAAAACAGCAGGTGAAAATATAGCTAAGGGCTACGCTACACCTGAGGCTGTTGTAGCAGGCTGGATGAATTCAGAGGGACACCGTGAAAACATTCTGAAATCTTCATTTACAGAAATAGGCGTAGGCTATGTGGCAGACGGTAACTACTGGACGCAAATGTTTATCGGCTAACAAACTTTAACAGACAATTTATTTTTATGAATATTTGCTTATAACCCATTAAAAAAACAATTCCCGAAGGGCAGATAATACTCTGCCTTTTCGGGAATTGTTTTTTGTTATATTATTTGTGATTTTATTCTTCATTCATTTGAATATCGTAATCATCAAGGAAATGGTGCTTTTTACTGCCTTTCTTGTAGGAAATAATTGTGTCTAAATTTACATTTTCTACACTGCGAAAAATGTTGCTTTCTATTTGAGGGTTTATTTTTTTCAGCCTTTTAATAAGCTGTTTTATTTCCTGACGTTTACCTGTGTTGCCGGAGCCGTCGACCGAGCAGGTGTCGGTAAACCAGCAGGCACACTGAATAAAGTTTAGCTTGTTGTAATCTCTCCAACGCTTTATGTCGTCCTCTCTTACAAGGTACAACGGGCGTATAAGCTCCATACCCTCATAATTGGTGCTGTGAAGCTTTGGCATCATTGTTTGTACCTGACCTCCGTACAGCATACCCATAAGAATTGTTTCAATTACATCGTCATAATGGTGTCCCAGTGCAATTTTATTACAGCCAAGCTCTTTTGCTTTTTTGTAAAGGTAACCTCTGCGCATTCTAGCACACAGGTAACAGGGATATTTCTTTACATTGTATACAGATTCAAATATATTGCTTTCAAAAACCGTAATAGGTATAGAAAGCTTTTTGGCGTTGTTTTCAATAACGCTTCTGTTTTCGGGACTGTAGCCCGGGTCCATAACTAAGTAAACAACCTCAAAAGGGAATTTATTGTGCCGCTTCAATTCCTGAAACAGCTTTGCCATAAGCATAGAGTCTTTTCCGCCGGAAATACACACGGCTATTTTGTCATTTGGCTGTACCAGCTGATATTCCACAATGGCGGCGGTAAAGCGGCTCCATATAGTTTTGCTGAACTTTTTTCGTATGCTTTTTTCCACATCGGCGGCGTAGTCGTCGTCAATAAACTTTTCCTTTAGCCAGCTGTAGTGGCCCCCTGCCAAATTAACGGCACTATAGCCCTTATCCCTAAGGCACTGTGCAATTTCGTCGCTTATTAAGCCGCTTTTACAGCAAATAACCAACCTTTTATCTGTTGGTAACCGGCAGTCGCCCTCTTTTATTTTGTTGTACGGAATATTAAACGAGCTGGGAATATTGCCGTAGTCAAAGGAAATTTCATCTCTTATGTCAATTACCCTGTATTCATTTTCAGACATATTTTTTAACTGCTCTACAGTTATTTCAAAATTCTCATTTACCATAAATAACCTCTAAATGCCTTTGTTTTTAACCTATTATACACCGAAACAGCGCCGTTTACAATCACGCCCAACAAATACCCAAATATTAGAATTTAATAGCTTACGGTAACAATGCTTAAATTCCACAGCTATGGTCAAGCTCTGTAAAATTACATTCAGCAAATATGGCAACTCTCAAATTTCATTGCTTATGGTTACGCTATGTACAATCACACTCAGCAAATATCGCAATGCCTAAATTTCACTTCTTACGGTTACGCTATTTACAATCATATTCAGCAAATACGCCAACGCTCAAATTCTACAGCCTACGGTAATGCTATGTAAATATCGCCGTGCCCACACTCTATGTACGCAGGTCAATATTAAAAACACTGCAAAAAATTCCGCTTTAGTGCTTGCATTTGTTCCCAAAAGGTATTATAATTACAAGGTAACAAAACCGACGGCAAAAGCTGCAAGGCTGTGCCGTGGTATATATAATTAATTTCGAGGTGTAACTCAGTTTGGTAGAGTGCTGCGTTCGGGACGCAGATGCCGCAGGTTCAAGTCCTGTCACCTCGACCAAAAAGGTGGTTTTTAAGCCGCCTTTTATTTTTTATACCGCAATAAGAAAACAAAACTTTTTTACCTAAAAATGGGTCACATCTATTTACAACGCAGAAATCGCTCTTTTGAATCTGCCGGTTATTGCTTGACGGTGCAATGTTGTTTGTGGTACAATTTGACAGAGAATATATTCATTCTGTTGCTTTTTATGAGTATTTTAACTGTAACAGTTTGGCTTTAAATTTGAATATATAGGAGTGATCTTATGAGTAACAAAAAAGGGGCTTCCGGGGGTTTGATACCCGGCGGAAACTTTTTAAAGCTTGTACCGTTGGATTATATTTTTGCCGCACTGTGTACCGGCTTTTGCTTCAGCAGTTTTATAACATTGCTGACTACCAACGCTACATATACCGACATTAACTTTGTGGCGTCGGTTAATTTACCGCTGGTTATTATAACTACAGTTATAATTTTTGCAGTGTGTGTGGTTACGGCGTTTCTCACTAAGTGTAAAGAAATTATCCCTGGTGCTTTGCTTGTAAGTGCAGTGTTGTTTGGCTCTGCTTTGGCGTATAAGGGTTCGTACCTAGGTGAAGAAAGCGCAAAGAACATATTTATGAATATTGGCATTGGCTTTATAATGTTCTTTATAATTGTCTGGATAGGCAAGGGCGATAAGCTTAATATTAATGACATAAAGCTGCCTAAAAATACAGAGTGGATTGTAGCAGGCGTGCTGCTGCTGTTGTTTACTATAATTGTTTCTGTTGCGTCTATAGCCCGCTACAACGGATATATGGCAAGCAACTTTGATTTTGGTATTTTCACACAGATGTTTGAAAATATGAGAACAACAGGCTTGGCGGACACAACCGTTGAAAGAAATGTGCTTATGTCACACTTTGGTGTACATTTTAGTCCGTTTTATTATGTGCTGCTTCCTTTCTATGCAATATGCCCTCGTCCTGAAACTCTGCTTGTAATTCAGGCGGCATTTGTAGCATTGGGCATTATACCTGTTGTGCTTATGTGCAAGCAGCTAAAGCTAACCCAAAGCGTTACAGTGGCGTGCAGCCTTATTTATATTTTCTTCCCTACACTTGCCAACGGCTGTCTGTATGACTTCCACGAAAACAAATTTCTGACTGTTCTTATTATGTGGGCGTTGTACTTTATTGTAAGCAAAAAGTGGATAGGTACTCTTGTTTTTTGTGCCCTTGTGCTTACGGTTAAGGAGGACGCCGCAATATATGTTATGGCAATAGCACTGTATGTATTGGCATACAGAAAGGAATATATCCTGGGCGGCGGAATACTTATAGGCGCTGTTATATATTTTTCCATAGCAACTGTTATTGTAGGAAACCTTGGCGACGGCGTAATGACCACCCGTTTAAGCAACTATATGCTGGAGGGTGAAGACGGCTTTAGCGCAGTTGTAAAAACCATTGTGTCAGACTTCGGATACTTTATTTCTCAAATATTTACCTCCGATAAAATTATGTTTATGGTTTGGATGCTGCTGCCGGTGGCTTTTGCACCGTTCTTCAGCGAGAAAAAGTCATTGCTTTTGCTACTTATACCAATGCTTGTAGTTGACCTAATGTCAAACTGGCAGTACCAGTACGATGTTAAGTTCCAGTATACCTACGGTGTGGCAGGTTTAATTGTGTTTATGACCATACTTGTTATTTCCCAGGCTAAGCCGGAGCTTAGAAACAAAATACTGCTTTTCAGCTTGTCAATGTCAATTATTATGAGCTTTTCGCTGTTCTTCCCAAGAAGTGCGTATTACAACAGCTGTGCCGAGAAAAATACACAAGTGGCAGAGCAGTATAACAGCCTTATTGCAGAAATACCTACCAATGTTGAAATTACCGCAGACGGTATGTATATTCCGCATATGTATCAATTTAAAAAGCTGTATCAATATCCAAACTACTACAGCGAAAGCAAGAAAACGGATTATCTTCTGGTAAGCCAAAATGCCGTTTCGCAAAACAGCGACAACCTTGCAACTTTTATGGGTGACGATTATCAGCTTGTAAAGCAGTCCGGTCCAATGTGCCTGTACAAACTAAAAACAGCAAAATAATTTAAGCTGATTATATCTAAAATATAAAGCTCTGACGAGAACGCAGAATGTTGCGTTGCCGTCAGAGCTTTTTGATTATTCTTATAAATATGCGGTGTGTACCTGTTTTGCAGAGCTTAATGCTCTTTGTACGGTGTAGTATGAGGAAAATAAAAATTAATATTAAAGAATTATCCAAGCCTTGCCGCCATATATATTATTATAATGCAGGAGGGTGAAGCAGGTGAAATTTTTTGTATTTACAAAGCAAAAGCTTTTTGTTGCATTGGGCGTGCTTATAGCCTGTGTGCTTGCAGTGGCAATATGCAGCAACAGCTACGGGCAAATTACAGCAACGGCTACAACCGAAAGAAAAATTCCGATTTACTGTGTAGAGGAAAGCCAAAAGAGAGTAAGCATTTCTTTTGATGCGGCATGGGGAAACGAACAAACAGATACATTGCTTAAAATATTAGATGAAAAAAAGGTTAAATCAACATTCTTCCTGGTTGGTATGTGGGTGGATAAATACCCTGAATCGGTTAAGGATATTGCAAAGCATGGCCATGATGTAGGTAACCATTCCGACACCCATGCTCACTTGCCGCAGCTGACAGATGACGGCATAAAAAAAGAGCTTACCGACTGTAACGAAAAGGTTAAAAAGCTTACCGGTAAATCTCCTACGCTGTTTAGGCCGCCTTACGGCGATTACAACAACAATGTAGTGTCAGTAACCAACAGTATTGATATGTACTGTGTGCAGTGGGACATTGACAGTCTTGACTGGAAAGACCCTACACCTGAACAAATGGTTGAGAGAATTAAAAATAATTTAAAGAACGGCAGTATAATACTTATGCACAACGGTGCTAAAAACACCCCGGAGGCATTGCCTAAGATTATAGACGCCATAAAAGGGGAGGGGTACGAAATTGTTCCGATTTCCCAGCTGCTGCCAAAGGGTGAATATTATACCGACCACGAGGGCAGAATGCACCTAAAGGAGGACGCTGACAAGCAGGAAAAAACCACAAAGGCAACAGAATAGCCTAGGTTAAAGTAATTGTATTAAGGATAGTTTATATTATTACATTCAATACGCAAAAACTCCCACAGACGGCGTATTCCGCAATCTGTGGGAGTATATTTTATACAGAAAAGTTTATACTGTAATTTTAAATATGAGATTAAGCCTTAGGGCCTGCCTCAACAAGAGCCTTACCGGCCTCGTTGCCCTCATACTTAGCAAAGTTCTTAACAAAGCGGCTAGCCAAATCCTTTGCTTTCTCTTCCCAGTCAGCAACATTAGCATATGTGTCACGAGGGTCAAGAATTGCAGGGTCAACACCAGGAAGCTCTGTAGGAACCTCAAAGTTGAAGTGAGGAATTGTCTTTGTAGGAGCCTTTGTGATTGAACCGTCTAGGATAGCGTCAATAATACCACGGGTATCCTTAATAGAAATACGCTTGCCTGTACCGTTCCAGCCTGTGTTTACAAGATAAGCCTTCGCATTGCTCTGCTCCATCTTCTTAACAAGCTCTTCAGCATACTTTGTTGGGTGTAGCTCTAGGAAAGCCTGACCGAAGCAAGCTGAGAATGTAGGAGTAGGCTCTGTAATGCCGCGCTCTGTACCTGCAAGCTTAGCTGTAAAGCCTGATAGGAAGTAGTACTTTGTCTGCTCAGGAGTTAGAATTGATACAGGTGGAAGTACGCCAAATGCATCAGCAGAAAGGAAGATAACATTCTTTGCAGCAGGAGCTGAAGAAATAGGACGAACAATATTGTCGATGTGGTCAATAGGGTAAGAAACACGAGTGTTCTCTGTTACGGTCTTGTCGTCAAAGTCGATTACGCCGTTCTTGTCAACTGTTACATTCTCAAGAAGAGCGTCTCTTCTGATTGCGTTGTAAATGTCAGGCTCTGACTCTTTGTCAAGGTTAATAACCTTTGCATAGCAACCGCCCTCAAAGTTAAATACGCCGTTGTCGTCCCAGCCGTGCTCGTCGTCACCGATAAGCAGTCTCTTAGGGTCTGTTGAAAGTGTAGTTTTACCTGTACCTGACAGACCGAAGAAGATAGCTGTGTTTTCGCCGTTCATATCTGTGTTAGCTGAGCAGTGCATTGAAGCAATACCCTTTAGAGGCAGGTAGTAGTTCATCATAGAGAACATACCCTTCTTCATTTCACCGCCGTACCAAGTGTTGATGATAACCTGCTCACGGCTTGTAATGTTAAATACAACAGCTGTTTCAGAGTTTAGACCAAGCTCCTTGTAGTTTTCAACCTTTGCCTTTGAAGCGTTGTAAACAACGAAGTCAGGCTCAAAGTTCTCTAGCTCCTCTGCTGTTGGAGTAATAAACATATTTGTTACAAAGTGAGCCTGCCAAGCAACCTCAACGATGAAACGAACAGCCATTCTTGTGTCCTTGTTTGCACCGCAGAATGCATCAACAACATATAGCTTCTTGTTTGAAAGCTCTTTCTTTGCAATTTCCTTTACAGCTTCCCAAGCTTCCTTTGAAGCAGGGTGGTTGTCGTTCTTGTATTCGTCTGAAGTCCACCATACTGTGTCTTTAGAATTTTCGTCCATAACAATGAACTTGTCTTTAGGGGAACGACCTGTGTAAATACCAGTCATAACATTAACTGCGCCAAGCTCAGTTTCCTGTCCCTTTTCGTAGCCCTCTAGCTCAGGCTTTGTTTCTTCTTTAAAAAGTTCATCATAAGAAGGATTGTAAACAATTTCTGTGGTACCTGTGATACCGTATTTTGTTAAATCAATCTTTGCCATTTAAGTGTCAACCTTTCTTTTTATAAATTACATAATTTGTTGTATTGTTGGCAAATACTCTTGTTGGCAACAAATCCCAACAATCTATGACCTCATCCAGTTTAACATAAATAAGCTGTTCCGTCAAGCAAAACAGTGTATATTGTTTAAAGCACAGCCATATTTGGTTTATTTACCTAAGGATATTGTTGACAACCACACTACATATATTACATTTATAATTTTTTTATTTTGCGTTGCTTTTTGCGGTAAATAAATATTGCAAAGTCAACATTTATAATGTAAAATTTATATTAATAGAAAAGCAACGGAGTGATAAATTTTGAAGAAAAATATAACTAAATTTTTAAGCAAAGCAGTTTCCTTACTGCTTTGCTGCGGACTTGCTGTTACTGTGCTTACATCCTGTGGTGAAAGAACCCTTGAAATGAATACATCGGGAGTTACAAACAACAAGGTAACACATCAGGGGGTTATTGAATATCATGGAGGGTACTACATTGTAGATAAATTCGGCATTAACTACAAAACAAATATAGATAATAAAGATATGGTTATAGTTGCCCACACCAGTAAAGAAAACGGTGAGGTTCAGAAAAACTTTGCAATAGATGATAAATATATTTACTTTATATCGGCATATAAGGATGCCTCTAAAATGCTGTACAGAGGTACCATAGACGGCAAAAAGAGAACCAAAATATATGTGCGTGACAAAATAAATATTATTGCCTGCTACAAGAATAAGATTTATTTTACAGATGAGCGCAATATGATTATTTACATTGACGCCGACACAAAAGAAAAGGTAGAGGTTGCCGAAGCTGTAGGCAAGGGCTTTGTACAGTATAATAACTGTATTTTCTTTACAGACAGCAGCAAAAAGCTTGTGGTGTATAACTGTGACGACAATGCGGTAATACCTGTTACAGAGAACAACTCCGCCGGCTACAGCGCAACAGACAACGGTGTAGCTATTGCCGAAAATATATCCGGCGATAAAAAAAGCACTAAATACCAATTCTCGTTCTTTACATATAGTAAAGCTGAAATAAGGAATATGGCAGCTGCCGAAACTGCCGCAAAATATACGGTATTTTCAAATAACCTTGCCTTTG
The DNA here is from genome assembly GCA_902789345.1 of uncultured Ruminococcus sp. Classification (GTDB taxonomy): domain Bacteria; phylum Bacillota; class Clostridia; order Oscillospirales; family Acutalibacteraceae; genus CAG-964. Next base: position 66,021 of record CADANT010000002.1, on the reverse strand, counting down.
CAAACGAAAAAACATCACTAAAAACCTGTGGGCTGAATAATGGTGAAGAAAAGGAATATTCCTACAAAAAGCAGGGCAAATTAATTTATAATACAGGGCTGGATAATAATGTGTATTACTTAAATGAGAATACCTGCCTAAAATTTGAACCAACCGCAGAAACCCCTAACGAGCTGACAGTAGACTTTAAAAAGAATAAAATTGACTACAACAATGTTATTGCCATTGTAAATGATAATAAGGCTATTGCCTTAGAAAACGGTTACTACGAGGTTGTAAATATTAATTAACAAATGCAATAACAGTGTGATTATTTTTTAGCTTTAATATGTGTAATTTTTATTTATAAATTTATTGACATTAGCTTTTTAAAATGGTATCATATGGTTGTTTAAAGGGGAGTAGCTAACAGAAATATTCTGTAGTATTGGCGTCAACACACGGTTATGTTTTAACCCGCTTATACTTTAAATAGCAAGACTTTTATTCCGGTTTTTTGTGCCGGGATAAAAGTCTTTTTTTGTTTGTCTTTTTCCCTAAACATATTTATATAGGAGGCATAGAAAAAATGAACGATGCGTTCAAAAAAAGCAGTGTGCAGGTTTTAAAGGAGCTTCACACTGACCGAGAAGCCGGCTTAACAAGTAGTCAGGTTTCTGAAAATACCGAAAAATACGGCAAAAACCAACTAATGGAAGAAAAGAAAAAAGGCGTTGTACAGGTATTTTTAGAGCAGTTTAAAGACCTTATGGTCGCAATACTTATTGTAGCCGCTGTTATCAGTATAATTACAGACAGCGTAGAGGGCGCTATTGTAATTTTTGCGGTTTTAATATTAAATGCAATTTTAGGTACTGTACAGCATTTTAAGGCGCAAAAATCACTTGACAGTCTAAAGGCTATGTCTACCCCTGCCGCCAAGGCGGTGCGTGACGGCAAGGTAACACAAATATCGTCTGTAGACTTAGTTCCCGGTGACATTGTTAAGCTTGAGGCCGGCGATGTTGTACCTGCCGACGCAAGAGTAATTGAGTCGTACTCTTTGCAGGTAAACGAAAGCGCCTTAACAGGTGAGTCTAACAGTATTGAAAAGGATACTGACATAATTGAAGAGGACTGTGCTTTAGGCGACAGAATAAATATGGTTTTCTCCGGCTCATTGGTTACTTACGGCAGGGCAGTGGTTGTTATTACCGCTACAGGTATGGACAGCGAGCTGGGCAAAATAGCCACAATGATGAACGAAACCAAAGAAAGAAAAACACCGCTGCAGCGCAGCTTGGACGACTTCAGCAAAAAGCTTTCAATTATTATTATGGCCATTTGTGCAGTTGTTTTGGGTATATCCTGGTACCATATGGGCAGTTTTACAGAGGCGCTGTTGTTTGCCGTTGCTTTGGCTGTTGCGGCTATTCCCGAGGCGCTGTCATCTATTGTTACCATAGCGTTGGCTATAGGTACTTCAAAAATGGCAAAGCAAAATGCCATTATTAAAAATCTACGCTCTGTAGAGGGCTTAGGCTGTGTATCCGTTATATGCTCCGACAAAACAGGAACTCTTACTCAAAACAAAATGACAGTAGAGGATACCTTTGTATTTAACGAAGCAAAAAAGCAGTTGCTTGCAGAGTACGGCGTGCTGTGTAATGACAGTGTGGTTACAGCTGAAAAAAATATAGGCGACCCTACAGAAACAGCCTTGAAGCATTACTACAACAAGGTTTATTCCGACAGTGAGGATATAGTCTGTAGGTACCCACGCTTAGGTGAAATACCATTTGATTCCGACCGTAAGCTTATGAGCACCGTACACGAAATTGACGGTAAGCTGGTTATGGTAACTAAGGGTGCGGTTGATGTTCTGTTAAACAGACTAAAAAATGTAGACACAGAATACGGTCTGGTGCCTGTAACCCCTGAACTGGTAAAGAAAATTGAAGACAAAAACAACGAATATTCAAATAACGGTTTGCGTGTGCTTGCCTTTGCATACCGTGAAATAGGCTATACCGAAGTTAATACCGGTGACGAATGTGACTACACATTCCTAGGCCTAATCTGTATGATAGACCCACCAAGAGAGGAATCGGCCGCCGCTGTAAGAGATTGTATAAGCGCAGGCATAAAGCCTGTTATGATTACCGGTGACCATGTAACCACTGCCTCTGCTATAGCAAGAAAAATAGGAATACTAAGGGACGGCGACAAGGCTATTACAGGGCAGCAGCTGGACGCTATGAGCGATGAGGAGCTTCGCAAGGAAATTAAAAATATATCTGTATATGCCAGAGTTTCTCCTGAACATAAAATCAGAATTGTGTCTATGTGGCAGGAGCTGGGCAATGTAGTATCTATGACAGGCGACGGCGTAAACGACGCCCCGGCTCTAAAGAAAGCAGATATAGGTATTGCTATGGGCATAACAGGTACAGAAGTATCCAAAGACGCCGCTTCAATGATTTTAACCGATGATAACTTTGCTACAATTATTAAGGCAGTGGCAAACGGCAGAAATATTTATGCAAATATTAAAAACGCTATACAGTATTTGCTTTCGGGCAATATGGCAGGAATTATAGTTGTTTTAATATGCTCGTTCCTGAATTTGGCTATACCGTTTACAGCTGTTCAGCTGTTGTTCATTAACCTTATTACCGATTCACTGCCAGCCATAGCAATAGGTATGGAGCCGCCAAGCGGCGCACTGCTAAAGGAAAAACCTCGTTCTGCCGATGAATCCCTTATTAATAAAAGCTTTATGACAGGCACTATTATACAGGGCTTCCTTATAGCGGCGGCTACAATGTTTGCCTTTGTTTTTGGTGCAGGCGGAATTTCAAATGTATTTTCACAGCAAAACCCGGAGGTTTCCTGCGCTATGGCATTCTGTACCATATGCCTGTCCCGTTTGTGGCACGGATTCAATATGCGTGGTAAGCAGTCGCTGGTTAAGCTGGGCTTCTTTAAAAACCCATTCTCACTGGCAGCCTTTGGTGCAGGCGTGGCTTTGCTGTGCTGTGTAATATTTATACCGGGACTTCAAAGCCTGTTTAATGTAGTAGTGTTTACTCCGGTAAATCTTCTTGTTATTCTGTGCTGTTCGCTTGCTCCTACAGTTGTAATTCAGGTGTTCAGAATGATAAAGGAAGCAGTAAAAAAGTAACATATATATTTACTTTTAACCTACAGCAGGCATTATGTATAGAAGCATAATCGACAAATAAATTCAATGCGGCCTGTAAGCTGTTTAAACGGTTTACAAGCCGCATATTTTATTGTAAAATATAAGAAATATTTAGGTTGAATAATATTATAGCGGTCTTAAAAAGGATGTTTATTCTATGCCGTACAAAATGCCTTAGAAAGAGAATTGAAAATGCCGATATACAGAATTGCAGATTTGAATATAAAAATAACCCCTAAAACAAAATTTTCAATAAACAGGCTGGCACCGTATATGGTTGATGCAGATGAATATGACCTTCAGGTTGTGGTAAATCAACAGCATATTGATTACGAGCTGTCTGTTGCACAGGAGGGGGGAGAAATCTCCGCCGAATTTATTGCTGTATTCCGACAAATATGTACAGCTGTTTTACAAAGCTATAACGGAATGTTTATTCACAGTGCCGCTATAAAATATGAAAAAAAGGCATACCTGTTTACCGCACCCAGCGGAACAGGAAAAACAACACATATAAAATTGTGGAAAGGTTTGCTAAAGGATAAGGTACAAATTATTAACGGTGACAAGCCCTTGCTAAGGGAAAAAGACGGCATTATTACCGTGTACGGGAACCCGTGGAACGGCAAGGAGGAGTACGGCAGTAATATATCTGCCCCGTTAGGCGGAATTTTTATACTAAAGCGCAGTACAGAAAACCGTACGGCTGTTGTGCCGCCCTTTGAAGCCTTAAAAAGCCTTTTGGCGCAGACTATGCGTCCTACAGACAAAGAAAGTGCGGCGAAGCTGATTGATTTTCTAAATAAAATAGTTAATACCATACCTGTATATACATTGGAATGTACAATTTCAGACAAAGCGGTGCAGGCGGCACTGTCTGAAATTGAAAGCATTGGTAAAAGTCGTTAAACTATCCGCAAAACAAGGTGGGAGAAGAATTTGGAAAATATACCTAAAAAATCATTCCACATTACACTGATACCTTAAAATTAAATACTTAAAACAAGCAGTTAGATATGACCCGACCCAAAAAAGTTAGAACAAAAAACTAACTTTTAGAGGTCGGTATTTTTATGCCAAAATACAGTTTTAAATTTAAAACGAATGTTTAACTCATTTGGTGTTTAGAAATTAACCTGTATTAATTATAACAGACTTGTCTCTTTCGGCGAGGGGACTGCCCTTTGCGAGGTAACTAATACCCTTTATTTTAGGTGAAAATATAAGAAAAAAGCTTGCCGTACAGAGTGCAAAATTTTCCTTAAAATTAACGAATATATACTATTATATCCTAATAGTAGTATTAGAAATGTTTAGTTAGAGAATACTAACCTAATGCTATTTTGAAAATATAATATAAAAATATGCCTTAATTAAGGGGAATAAAGCTTTTTCTAAAATAATAAAAAATTTTTAAAAAACCTATTGACATATATGGAAAGGGGTAGTAATATAATGCTAGAACATATGAGCATATGTTCATATGTTAATGTATTTAGATGTAAGGAGGCTTTGTTATGGAGAAGCAAATATTCCTGTTAAATAATTTAAACTGCGCCCACTGTGCGGCGAAAATAGAAGATAAAATAAAAACTTTGCCGGAGGTAGAAAGCGAAACTTTTACCTTTGCAACCAAAAAGCTTGTAGTAACAAGCAACAAGCCACAAAAGGAGCTGCAGGCTATACTACAGCAAACCTGCGACAGCATAGAGGACGGAGTAACAGTAGAACCGCAGAAAAACAAAAAAGCGGTTACATATGCATTTACTCTTAAAGATTTAAACTGTGCCCACTGTGCGGCGAAAATAGAAGATAAAATAAAAACTTTGCCGGAGGTAGAAAGCGAAAACTTTACCTTTGCCACCAAAAAGCTTGTAGTAACAAGCAACAAGCCGCAAAAGGAGTTGCAGGCTATACTACAGCAAACCTGTGACAGCATAGAGGACGGAGTAACAGTAGAACCGCAGAAAAACAAAAAAGCGGTTACATATGCATTTACTCTTAAAGATCTAAACTGTGCCCACTGTGCGGCGAAAATAGAAGATAAAATAAAAACTCTGCCGGAGGTAGAAAGCGAAACCTTTACCTTTGCCACCAAAAAGCTTGTAGTAACAAGCAACAAGCCGCAAAAGGAGCTGCAGGCTATACTACAGCAAACCTGCGACAGCATAGAGGACGGAGTAACGGTTAAGCCACAGCAGACACAAACAACAGCTAAGGCAGATAAGCTGAAAAAAGAAAGTATATTTACAGCCAATAAAAGGGAATTTATAAATATTATTATCGGTGTTGTACTGCTTGCGGCGGCAATATGCTGTGAGCATTTAATAACAGGCTTAAGCATAAACATTCCGGCTATTGCGTTGTTTGTTATCTCTTACATTGTACTTGGCGGAGAGGTTGTACTAAAGGCAGGCAAGAACATATTAAAAGGTCAGGTTTTTGATGAGAACTTTTTAATGAGCGTTGCAACCATTGGTGCATTTGCCATTGCAGAGTACCCTGAGGCGGTTGGCGTAATGCTGTTCTTTAGAATAGGCGAGCTGTTTGAGAAAATTGCAGTTGAACGAAGCAGAAGCCAGATTATGGATGCCGTTGATTTACGCCCGGAGCAGGTAAACCTTGTGGAAAACGGTGAAGTAACGGTTATACCGGCAGAACAAGCCCAGGTAGGCGATGTTGTACTGGTAAGGCCCGGCGACAGAATCCCTCTTGACGGTACGGTTATAGGGGGCAACAGCAGAATTGATACCTCGGCAGTTACCGGTGAAAGCGTGCCTGTAAAGGTAGAGGTAGGCTCACAGGTTATGTCAGGCTGTGTCAACGAATCAACAGTTATTAAAATAAAGGTTGACAAGGTTTTGGGCGAGTCAATGGTAACAAGAATTTTGGATTCTGTTGAAAATGCCGCCGCCGGTAAACCAAAGATTGACAACTTTATTACACGCTTTGCCCGTGTATATACGCCAATAGTAGTTGCTGTTGCGTTGTTTACAGCTATTGTTATTCCTCTTGTTACAGGTCAGGAATTTTTCCCGTGGGTATATACAGCGCTTAGCTTCTTGGTTATGAGCTGTCCTTGTGCTTTGGTACTAAGCGTGCCTCTTGCCTTCTTCTCCGGAATCGGCGCAGGCTCAAAGCGTGGTATATTGTTTAAGGGCGGTTTGTCAATGGAGGCCCTTGCCGGTGTTAAGGCAGTTGTAATGGATAAAACAGGTACTATTACAAAGGGTAATTTTGAGGTTCAAAACCTTGTGCCAAACGGCTGTGACGAAAATAAGCTTTTACAGCTGTGTGCTTCCTGCGAGCAGGCGTCTACACACCCAATAGCTAAGAGTATTGTTGACTATGCAAACAGGTCTAATGTTGAAATATTGTCGGCTGACACAATAGAGGAAATAAGCGGTAAGGGCATAAAGGCAGTTATTAACGGTAAAACTGTTTTGTGCGGTAATAAAAAGCTTATGAACGACTTTAACATAGATATGTCCAACTACAGCCAAACAGACGGCACACAGGTGCTTGTAGCTGTTGACGGCAAATATAGCGGTTATGTTGTAATAGCAGACACCATAAAGCCTGACGCAAAGTCAGCTGTCAGCGGAATTAAACAACAGCATATTTTCACAGCAATGCTTACAGGTGACGACGAGAAAACAGCCAACGCTGTAGCAAAGCAAACAGGTATAGACCAAGTGCACGCAAAGCTGCTGCCTGAGGATAAGCTGACAGCCCTAAAAGAAATACGCAGTCAGCACGGCAGTGTAATGTTTGTAGGTGACGGCATTAACGACGCACCTGTTTTAGCAGGAGCCGATGTTGGTGCGGCAATGGGCAGTGGTGCAGACGCCGCGATAGAGGCAGCAGATTTAGTAATAATGAATTCTGATGTTGAGTCTATTCCAAAGGCAATAAGCATTTCAAAGCGAACAACAGTTATTTCAAGAGAGAATGTTGTATTTGCCCTTGTTATAAAAATTATAGTTATGGTACTGGGTATTACAGGCATATATGCCAATATGTGGCTGGCAGTATTTGCCGACACAGGCGTTGCAATGCTGTGTATTTTAAATTCAATTAGAATATTGTATATGAAAAGATTTTCAAAGGAATAGTTTTACCTAAGAATAAAACATAGTTGTTTTAAAGGGTGCAGGCATAAAAAGTGTATGTCTGCACCCTTATTTTTTATAAAACCAAAGTATATAAGTTTATTTTATGTTATAATGAAAGAAATTATTTTAAGCCTAACCTAAAAGAAGAAATAGCAATGATTAAAGGATTTGAAGATGCATTTACAGACATTCAGGCGGATTATATTTCCCTTTGTATGGAATATTTAGAAATCGGAAATATTGACGCTAATGTAGTCTATGTATATTTATATCAAACAGAGCATATACAAATGTTTAATGCATTTTTTAAAGTAGGTACAGCTGTAATTACAGCCGGTGAGGTTGGAAGTGAAGAACTGACAAAACAATTTTTTGATGTTGGTACAGAAGACATTGAAAGGCTTATTGAGGTGTGCAACAAATATGAGCACCCATGCGCAAATGAACTAAAGCTGATTTGCAATGTGCAAACCGGCAGTTTTGATGCAGATTATAAATATGAGGAAAACCCTGATAATGGCAATATAACGCCTGAGGAGGTTTTCTTAAATTGGATAAGCGAAGCAAAAAGTAACTGATGTAAAGCCGCAGACTGTTTCAGCGTGATAAAATATTGATTACCGGGGGAGGTTAAGTTTTTGAAAAAACTGTTTAAAGCCATTCGCAATAAGGATTTAGATTTGGTTAAAGAAATAATAAGCGGTAAGCCGGAGTTGGTTAATTGTGTAGCCAAACAGCCTCCCAAAAAGGATGACGGGCAGTCACCCTTGCAGGTGGCGTTAAAAGTAGGAGCTTTTGAAATTTCTGACTATTTAATAGATATGGGAGCAAACTTGAATTTTATAGAGGACAGCTCCTGCTGTAACGAATGGAGAGCACCTGTTGTACACGACGCAATAAATGCCGCAGTAATGACTTGCAGGTGGAACACCAATAATCAATATACAGGGTTTACTGTTTTTTCTACAGAGGAAGACGCACTTAAAGCATATAATGTTTTAAAGAGAATGTTGGAAATGGGTGCTGATGTTAATTCTGTAGATTCTTACGGAAATTCCGGCTTGTGGCGGTTCTGTTTACAGGCTAAACAAATATTGCCGTCATATAACTATGTTGAACATCGTGAAAGTGACGATAAAATCCTTACAGATGAATTGCAAAAGGATTTGCTAAGGGTACTTAATTTATTATGTGACTTTGGGGCGGATTTTTCATATGTATCGCCAAATACAAAGCAAACAGTATTACAGTTTTATACGGAAGATTCGCTGGCAAAGCTGTTGAATAAGGCAATAGGCTAAATAAATAACAGCTTAGAAAAACTGTATTAAGAACTGTATTAAAAAGCTGTTCAATTAATAGAAAAGACAACCTGAATTTACATTAAAATTGGAAGTTATGGGGGTATATTTTGAAAAAAATTAAAAAGTAACCCCCATAACTTGAGTTTTTTGAATGTATTGGTTATTACAACAGATTATATTTTGCAAAACAGAAACGGAATAAAGCATGTGAATCTTATGGAGTTTATGAAGAGTAATAGTATGTTTAATTGAGCAAAGAGGCTTTATGTTAATAATTAAAAATGCAAAAGAAAAAGACGATTGTAAAAACAATCGTCTTTTTCTGGTGGGAGATGGTGGATTCGAACCACCGAAGGCTTAGCCAGCAGATTTACAGTCTGTCCCCTTTGGCCACTCGGGAAATCTCCCTTATTAAGTTGAAAGGCTACTAAATAACTTAGTAGCCTTTGGAGCTGGTGGACGGACTTGAACCCCCGACCTGCTGATTACAAATCAGCTGCTCTACCAACTGAGCTACACCAGCGAGTTAATCACTTAACGCTCAATTAATATACCACATATTAATTGCTTTGTCAACAACTTTTTAAAAATTTTTATTTTTATTATTGTATTTTAAGTTTTGTACGGCGAAAGCACACCTACAGGTCACTTATAGGCACAAACTGTTGTGTGGTATGCGGCAAAACAGTTGCTTTTGTTCCGGTTTTGTGTATAATTTTATAATGTACACGATAGTAAAAATTATTAAAAAAAAGAAAATTTTATGGCATATTTAGATAAAATTATTAGGGTTGAATTTATGCTGAAAATTGTTTAACAGGTTACCGTGGTGTAAATGAGGTTAAACTAAAAATCCTTGTTGGAGGGTGCATATGTATTTTAAGGAAGTGCTAAATAACTATATAAGTCAGCTGGGCTGTACCGCACAGGAGCTTGCAGAAAGCTCCGGGCTGTCCGCTTCGTCACTTAGCCGCTACCGCTGCGGCGAGCGTGTGCCTGAAATAAATTCAAAAGGTCTGGAACAGCTGTGCAATGGTATTGCAGAGTTGGCAGGCAAACGGGAAATAGATTCTATTACCGCAGGCAGTGTTATGGAAAGCTTTGTAAGCTGTCCCGACATTATAGCCACCAACAAACAACAACTGCGCAACAACCTGAACATACTTATTTCTGTGCTGAATATTAATGTTACCAGGCTGTGCAAAAGTATAAACTACGACACATCGTCGGTGTTCCGCATTAGAAACGGTCAGCGTCAGCCGTCAGAGCCGCTAAAGTTTGCCGCCGGTGTTGCGGAGTTTGTGGCAACAGAGTATAACAGTGAGAAAGACAGAAAAATATTGGCGGAACTGCTGGGCTGTACAGCGCAAGAGCTGTCTGTGCAAAGTATTTGCAGCGGCAAAATAAGAGGTTGGCTTGTTGAGGGAAAAAGCAACGACAGCGAAAGAATTTCGGAGTTTTTTTCCAAGCTTAACGAATTTGACCTAAATGAGTATATCAACACCATTCACTTTGATAAGCTTAAAGTTCCTACTGTTCCTTTTCAGCTGCCAACATCTAAAAGCTATTTTGGACTAAAGGAAATGATGGACAGTGAGCTGGATTTTCTGAAAGCCACAGTCCTTTCAAAATCCAGAGAGCCTGTAACAATGTACAGTGATATGCCTATGGACGAAATGGCAAAGGATAAGGATTTTCCTAAAAAATGGATGTTTGGTATGGCTGTAATGCTTAAAAAAGGGCTTCACCTGAATATGATTCACAATGTAGACAGACCGTTTTCCGAGATGATGTTGGGGCTGGAAAGCTACATACCAATGTATATGACAGGTCAAATATCGCCCTACTATCTAAAGGGTGTGCAGAACAATGTGTTTATGCATTTGCTAAAGGTTTCGGGAGCGGCGGCTCTTACAGGCGAGGCTATAACAGGTTACCATAACAGCGGAAAATACTACCTTACCAAAAACAGGGAAGAAGTTGTGTATTACAGTAAAAGGGCCAAGCAAATGCTAAGCTGTGCAAAGCCCCTTATGGATATTTACGGCGAAGAAAGGGCGGTTTCTCTTAATGCCTTTATGCTTTCGGATGCCGCCATCGATGGAAAAAGACGAAGTATACTATCTTCACCGCCTTTGTACACCATAGAGCCGGAATATTTAAAAAAGCTTTTGGAAAGCCGCTCTCTGTCCCGTGACAAAATAACAAAAATTTTAAATTTTGCAAAAACCCAAAGGTCAATCGCAGAAAAAATACTTGCTAAAAACACCATAGAGGAAGAAATACCGTACATTACCCAAGAGGAGTTTAACCGCCGCCCTGTGGCTATGAGCCTGTCGGGAGCGTTCTATAATGACGATATTATGTACAGCTACAGCGAGTATTCAGAGCATTTAAGACAAACAGAGGAGTTTGCAAAAGTACATAAAAACTACAAAATAAAGAAGATTAATGACATAAACTTTATAAATTTGCAGATTATTATTCACCAAGGGGAGTGGGTAATGGTTTCAAAGGGAAAATCCCCTGCAATACACTTTATTATACATCACCCAAAGCTTAGAGAGGCAATAGAAAATTATGTTCCGCCGCTTGTGGAATAGTTGTGCCTTTTAAATTGTTTAATTAATTTCATTTACCGCTAAAAATAAGGGAGTTGACCGAAAAGTCAGCTCCCTTTGCTGTTGTTTGCAGTGTATTATTGCAAATAATTATTTGTTTTTGTGCCTAAAATTTAAGCTTTGTTTTTGTTAAATTTCATAGTCTACAGCTACGCTTGCTTCAATTACACTGTGCATATGCTTTTTAACCACATTGCAGTGGTAGCTGTCCTGCTGGTATTCGTCCAGCTTTTGTGGGCTTTCCAGTGTTACAGTCAATATAATGTCATAAGAGCGTGGCGAACCAAGAAAATCCTTGCCTACCTCAATGCCCTTTAGCATAGGTACATTGCCGTCCATTGACTTTAGTATATCTACTGTTTTGTTTATCATTTCTTCGCTGTTGTCCTTTAGCTTAAAGCATACTGTGTGTTTAATCATTTGATATTCCACCTTTTGTGTTAATAAATTATTTTACCTCTAAACCGGAGCAGGTTCTAAGAAAAGCCATAAGCTTGTCTAAAATAATGTCAATACCGCCTGACTTGTTGCTTTCTACATTCAGCGGCATAATAGGGTCGTGTACGCTTAGTCTTAGCAGGAACCAGCCGTCACCGTCATTTTCTCCAAAGGATACACGCACACCCTCACGGCTGTCGTCTGCCAAAAGCCAGCCCGGCTGTGTTTTGGCATATTCCTCTAGCTCTTTAATTATTCTGTTGCCTGTTGCCCTAAAGTCGCTGTCGGTAATCTTAAAGCGAATTTCACGGCTTTCTACAGGCTCTTTTAAATTAGCCGTTAGGCTGGATATATCCTTGCCCTGACTGCGAAGTTGAGCCATTTTTATAATTATCTTTGTGCATAGGTACGCACCGTCATCAAGGAAATAATTTTCCCTCATAGCGGCGTGTCCGGAGGTTTCTATTGCAAGAGGACAGTCTATACCCTCTTTGTTTAAACGAATTGCTTCGTTAATAACATTCTTGTAGCCTCTTTTAAAGCGATGGTGCTTGCCCTGTAAATCCTCCTCAATAAAGGTTTTAAGTCCTGCCGAGGTTGTAGAGTCTGTAACTATTGTGCCACCCTTTGCGTTTTCTAATGCAATGGCGGCGGCTACTGCTACCAAACGGTTGCGGTTAATTTCGTTTCCTGTGCTGTCTACTGCACCGCCACGGTCAACATCGGTGTCGAATATTACGCCTAAATCTGCCTTGTTGTCAAGCACAGCCTTGCTGATAAAGCTCATAGCCACTGCGTCCTCTGGGTTTGGCACATGGTTAGGGAACATACCGTCCGGCTCTAGGAACTGACTTCCTGTTGTGTCTGCGCCAAGAGGAGCAAGCACCTTGTCAGCATAAAAGCCCCCTGCGCCGTTGCCGGCGTCTACAACTATTTTAAAGCCCTCAAGAGGCTTGTGGTAGTTTTTGCTGTTTACGCCCTTGCATATCATATCTCTTAAATGCTTGCAGTATTGTGACATATAGTCTACTGTCTTTGTTGTACCGCCGTTGCAGTTATCAACAAAGTTTTTATTCTCTGCATTTTCAAGCAAAGCCGTAATATCCTCTGACTCCAGTCCGCCGTCAACTGTAAAAAACTTTAAGCCGTTGCGGTTAAAAGGGTGGTGGCTGGCTGTTATTTGTACCGCACCGTCACACTTCAGGTCAACGGTTGTCATAAACATAGACGGTGTTGAGGCCAAACCGCAGTTAAGCACCTGTACGCCGCCTGCCATCAGAGCCTTTTCTACCTGCTCCATAATGCGTGGGCCGGAAATACGGCTGTCACGGCCTACCGCTACAGTAAGCTCTGTACTGTTTTTGCCTGTTTTGTCACACAGCCATTTTACAAAGCCCTTTGTAATGTCGGTTATAACCTCATTGGTAAGGTTTACGCTTTGTCCCTCTACACCCTCAGAGGCAACTCCTCGTATGTCTGTTCCGCTTTTGAATTGACTCCAAAATTTATCCATATATAAAGCAATCCTTTCAAAATTAATATAGCTTAATTATAACCTATGTAAGATAATTTGTAAAACAAAAGATTAGCCCATACTTGCATATATAAACTTTCTTTGTAATTTTAAGTATTATGTGTTAAAATATTACCATTATATAAAAGGTGGTAAATGCAATGGCAAAGGGACTTATAGTAAAGCTGATAGGCGGATTTTATTATGTTGAGGCTGACGGAGAAATACTGGAGTGCAAGGCCCGTGGTTCTTTCCGCAAAAAGGGTTTGTCCCCTGTAGTAGGCGACTATGTAGAGGTAAGCGTTCCTCAAGAGGGCTACGCCGCTATTGAAAGTATATTTCCACGCAAAAACAAAATAGTGCGCCCGGCTATTGCAAATATAGACAAGCTTGTTATAGTTTCCTCGGTGTGCCACCCTGCACCTAACCCTTTTATTATTGACAAAATGACTGCTACAGCTGTTAATAAGGAAATAGAGCCGGTTATAGTTTTTTCAAAAACCGATTTAGCACCCGCCTATGAATACCAAAAGCTTTATGAAAACTCCAAAATACAAACCATAGCCTTTTCATCAAAAACAGGCGAGGGGGCAGAGCAGGTAAAAAAACTGCTTAACGGCAATATTGTGGCGTTTACGGGCAATTCAGGCGTAGGAAAATCGTCACTGCTTAATTATATTTTCCCACAGCTTAATATTGAAACAGGGGATATAAGCAAAAAGCTGGGCAGAGGCCGCCACACAACACGAAGCGTAGAGCTTTATAAAACCGACGGAGGCTATGTTGCGGATACTCCGGGCTTTTCCACTGTTGACCTTGAAAGGTACGAGATTATTAACAAAGACCACATTGCACAGTGTTTTCCGGAATTTGAGGAGTATTTAGGTGAGTGTCAGTTTACCTCCTGTGCACATATATGCGAAAAGGGCTGTGCAATACTGGAGGCAGTAAAGCAGGGTAAAATAAGCAAGTCAAGGCACAACAGCTATGTTGAAATGTATAACGAGGTAAAGGATATAAAGGAATGGCAGAAAAAGTAAAAAGGTGCGTTATAATATGTGCGTCCCCATATTATCAGGGGGACTTTATTAAAAATGAAATACAAGAGGATGATTTTGTTATATGTGCCGACGGCGGCTGCGACATAGCCAAAGAGGTTGGCATAACCCCAAGCCTTATTGCAGGGGACTTTGACTCCTCAAGGCTGACGGTGCCCACAGGCGGCAATGTAATTGCTCTGCCTGTTGAAAAGGACGACACCGACAGCTTTTTCTGTGCCAAATACGCTGTAAGGCAGGGGTATAAGGATTTACTGCTTTTAGGTGCTACAGGCTGCAGAATAGACCATATGTATGCTAATTTTGCATTACTGCAGTATGTATACAGAAAGGGCTGTAGCGGAGTTATAAAAGACCGGCACTCTGCTGTGTACTACACCGAAGGCAGTCTTACAATACACTGCAAGGGCAAAACGGTTTCTGTACTGCCTTACGGCTGTGCAAATGCAGAGGTAACACTAATAGGCTTTAAGTACAGGGCGGACAGGCTGAAAATGGAGTCCTTTTTCCCAATAGGCACAAGCAATATTGCCACAGAAGAAGGCTCCACTGTTCAAGTCCACAGCGGCGGTGTGCTTGTTATAGTAAACAGCTGAAAGCAAACACAAAAGAGCTGATTTAATATATTGATAACAGGGGTAATACCTAAAGAATCAAATATATTTGAAAATTACCGCTACACCCTAAAGCGGCAAATGTATTTAATAATTAAATATTTCAACAGGGTTAAAAAAACGCACAGTTAAAAATTTTAGAAAAAGGGCGTTGTACCAAGCTGCTTTGCAAGCAACAGGTACAACGCCCCTTGTGTTATGCTTAATTATGCTTTATATTATTATACTCTTTGATTTTTCCGCTTGTTCAGGTAGTCCTCTAAAATTATAGTTGCCGACAGAGTGTCTACTGCCTGCTTTCTCTTTTTACCGCGGGTATCGGTTACATTCAAAAAGCTGTGTGCTGTTATGGTGGTTCCTCTTTCGTCCTGCATATCTACAGGCAAACCGCATTTTTCGCTTAACCGCTGTGCAAAGGCTCTGGCGTTTTGTGCGCTTTCGCCCTCTGTACCGTCCATATTTTTCGGTAAACCTACAACAAGTTTTTCGGCTTTTCGCTGTACTGCATATTCCGCAATTTTGTCGGCTACACGCTCAAGGTTTCTGTCTGTAATTGTTCCTATAGGTGAGGCAAGCATTTCGCCCTTGTCGCATATTGCAACGCCTGTTCTTGCCTTGCCTAAATCTACTGCCAATATTACCATAGCTCTATCACCAAGGCTTTATGGTTTTTGTAAGCTCGGTTACTGACTTTATTCCCTTGCTGTCCAAAAACTCGTTTAGTCCCTTGTTAATTTTTACAGGTGCATATGGATCTTTAAACAATACTGTACCTATTTGCAGTGCTGTAGCACCGGCAATAAGCATTTCTGCGGCGTCCTGCCAAGTGGATATACCGCCCATACCGATAATAGGTATGTTTACAGCCTGTGCCACCTGGTAAACCATTCTTACAGCTACAGGGAACACAGCCGGGCCTGAAAGTCCGCCGGTGTTGTTCCTTATTATAGGTCTGCCTGTGTTAATATCTATACGCATACCTGTAAGGGTGTTTATCATTGAAATAGCGTCGGCACCCTCTGCCTCGGCAGACTGTGCAATAGACACAATGTCCGTTACATTTGGCGACAGCTTAATAATCAACGGCTTTTTGCAGTATTTCCTTACAGCCTTTGTAATAGCTCCTACACTTTCACAGGATGTGCCAAACTGCACACCGCCGCTTTTAACATTAGGGCAAGAGATATTAAGCTCTATCATATCCACTGCCGTATCAGAAAGCTTTTCAGCCATTTTGCAGTAGTCATCGTAGCTGTTGCCGGCTATGTTAGCTATAATAACTGTGTTTTGCTCCTTTAGCCACGGCAAGTCCTCTTTAACAAAATGGTCAACACCCGGGTTTTGAAGTCCTACAGCATTAAGTATTCCTGACGGTGTTTCTGCAATTCGTGGGGCAGGGTTGCCCGGACGAGCCTGCAGTGTTATGCCCTTGCAGGAAATGCCCCCAAGAGTAGACAAAGGGTAAAACTCACTGTACTCTCTGCCAAAGCCAAATGTACCCGAAGCGGCTATAAGCGGGTTATTAAACTCTACGCCTGCTACCTTTACCTTTAAATCTGCCATTACCAAACAACCTCCTCAGCATTATATACAGGGCCTTTTTTACATACATGGCTGTGCTCTACATTGCCGTTTTTATCAAGTGTTTTGCAGGCACATACTAAGCAAGCCCCTATGCCACAGCCCATTCTTTCTTCAAGCGAAACCTGACAAGGTGTGTTATGCTCTTTGCATATTGCTGCCAGCGCTTTAAGCATAGGTGTAGGGCCGCAGGAGCATACCATATCTACCTCATCAATAACATCCTTTAAAATGTCGGTTGTAAAACCGTGAATACCATAGCTACCGTCGTCGGTTGCTACATACACCTTACTACAGACAGACTTAAAATCCTCCTCAAGTATTACGGCGTCTTTATTTCTAAAGCCCAGTATTGCTACGGCGTTATCAGCCCGTTTTGCACTGTACAGCATTGGAGGCACGCCTATGCCGCCACCTACAAAGGCTATTTTCTTTCCCTTAGGAATGGTAAAGCCGTGGCCTAAAGGCGCCAAAATGTCAATACTTTCGCCAACTTTAGTTTCTGAAAGTATCTGCGTACCCTCGCCTTTAATTTGGAAAACTATTCTAAGTGTTTGGTCGGTTGCGTCACATATAGATATAGGTCTGCGCAGTGTTTTGCCCGGAACGGCAATGTGGGCAAACTGCCCTGCCTGTGCCTTTTGTGCCAGCTGTGGACATTCTATTACAAAGTCAAAAATGCCTTTTGCAATTTCTTTGCTTTTTATCAGCCTTGCATTACATACATCGTACTTCATACAGTTTTAACCTCCAAGGTATTATTTAAAGTAAGTATAACACAAATACAGACATTTTCACAATGAGAATATGCAATTTTTGTTGTATTATTAATTTTTATGTTTATGTTAAAAATATAATGGGGTTTGTTTTTAGTATATTAAAAATTATAACCGTTAATTATGTTGAAATAGAAAGAAAAAACTGGTATCATTTATATATATGACTTAAAAATGGGTGAGTATATGAAAATTAAAATTATGCTGGTAAGCGTGCTTTTGGCAGGCAGTCTGCTTGTAAACACCGGCTGTACTCTACAGGCTGTGGCGGAACACCAAGGTGCAGACAGCACTCAAAGCGCAACCGAGGCTACCGAAAAAGAGCAACTGTGTACTTTGCAGATAGAATCCTTAGACAAGCAAAATATAACTGACAGTGTTCAGTATAAAATTACTCAATTAGATTCGGATATGAAAGAAAGCAAGGTAATTCAAAAAGCGCTTAAAACCACAAATGGAATAGCGCAAACAGAGCTTGAAAAGGGTATCTACAAAATACAGGCAATTAACGGCGACTTTCAGCAGATTGTAACAATAAACAGTCAGAAGAAAATGAGCGTTAATGCGGAGTGCAACACCATGTACAAAATTCTGAAAAACACCGAAAGGGTATGTTTTATAGGCGACAGCATTACAATAGGCTCTGCCTCTGGAGGCTACGGCTGGTATGACGGATTGCTTGCAAAGTTCCCTAATATAGGGAGTGTAGATGTTGCCGCAACAGGCGGTCAAACCTCCGCCTCTGTTTTCGACAATGAAAAAGATATGAAAATTATAAACGAATCCCAGGCGGACACATATGTGGTGGCTCTTGGTATTAACGATGTAATTTACCGTGACAAAACAGACCGTGCCACATCATTTACCTCCAGTGAATATATTCAAAATCTTGAAAAGCTGGTTAGAACAATATCCGAAAAGGACACAAACAGAGCACCGAAATTTGTGTTTGTAGCTCCCTTTGAGTATATTAACAGATATTCTCATGTAATGACCAAATACCTGCGCCGTGACAATACCCACGAGGAATATACCATAGCGCTGTATAATTGGTGCAAAATGAACGGCTATGTCTTTACAGCCCCAATGAACTATATTAAAAATTCACTGGCAGATGTTGACAATGCAAAGGACTACACCTGTGACGATGTACATCCGTCATATCCTTTAGGTACACAGCTGTACTCAGACGCAGTGTATGAAAGCAGTGTGTTAAATACAACCGGTACTCTTAACATTGTTCAGCATTTTTACGACGAAAAAGCTAGAAAAAAGACTGACTCAAGCTACTCAACCTATCCTACAGATTATATTGAAACAACAGTAGACGCAAGCGTGCTTAAAGATACCTGCTTTAGCATTAAGGACTTTAATACAGGCAAATACCTTGTTTTGGAGCTTGACGAAAAAACAGGACAGTACACATATGTTAAAACAGAAAGCTATAAAAGCTATTACTATCCTCAGCAATCAGACGGTCAGCTTACAATAAACAATATTCCTACAGGCGGCTATATTGTAAACTGCGAATACAACAAGCAGGGATATTCGGCGTATTTGGAAACAGAAAATGTTTTTGTAAACGGCGGCAGCACAGTTTCAAACGCAAATGTTCATTTTAAAAATAAAACAGAACAGCCAACAGAGCTTGGCACAAAAACAGAATAACCTACAGCTGAAAACAGGCGTACCGTTTTTGGTATGAATTAAACCTCTTGTCAGTGGCAATACTAACAACAGAAATTGTCATTGGCAGGAGGTATTTTTATGCAGTACAGCAAGGTGGAAATATGTGGGGTGAACACCTCTAAGCTGAAGGTGCTGAAAGAGGAGGAAAAGGTTAAGCTTCTGACAATAATGAAAGAGGGCACACCCAAAGAAAAGGCGAAGGCTAGGGCAGAAATGATTAACGGCAACCTAAGGCTTGTGCTTAGCGTGGTACAGCGCTTTACCAACCGTGGCGAATGTCCCGACGATTTGTTTCAGGTAGGCTGTATAGGCCTAATAAAGGCGATAGATAATTTTGATGTATCTGTAGGGGTGCGTTTTTCTACCTATGGCGTGCCTATGATTATAGGCGAGCTAAGGCGCTTTTTAAGGGATAATAACAGCGTAAGGGTAAGCCGCAGTATGCGTGACATTGCATACAAGGCAATGCAGGTAAAGGAGCAAATGACAGCCCAAAACAACCGTGAGCCTACAGTAGAGGAAATAGCCAAGGTGCTTGAAGTGCCAAAGGAAAATATTGTGCTGGCACTGGAGGCTATAGTAGAGCCTGTGTCATTGTATGAGCCTGTTTTTTCAGACGGAAACGACACTATATATGTTATGGACCAGGTAGGTGACAATAACGACGAAAAAAATTGGCTTGAAGAACTGGCGTTTAAGGACGCAATGGCTAATCTTTCTCAGCGTGAAAAAAATGTTTTGGCGCTTAGGTTTTTCAAGGGCAAAACCCAAATGGAGGTAGCACAGGAAATAGGCATAAGCCAAGCGCAGGTTTCAAGAATAGAAAAGGGTGCATTAAACAAAATTAAAAGTGAAATGTAAAATCTAAAAAATAGAGCATATTTATTATTTTCCGCATAGAAAGCTTAATACACAAAAACAGCCGCTTTTTCGGCGGCTGTTAATGTTGTTTTTTGCTGATATTTCTTGTTGATATTTGTTGGCAGTTGTTGTTGCGTGTTACTGTTTGTCGATACCTTTTGGCGCATTAAAATGGCGTTTTCAATGAAAAAGCTGTAAAAATCACAAAAACAGGTTTGTGAATACTACATATTGTATAATAATAATGCATAAAGCACTAATTAAAGGCGAGAATGATATTATAGGTAAATCAGGTAAAGTGCCATCTATATTTTTAATTTTCCAAAGCTGTTTAGACGGTTTAGGGGAAAAATAAAAACAGCAACGGATAAGGGAGGTGACATTTTGCGAAGATTTATTAGAATATCAACCGTTGCCATAGGAATTATCTGCACCCTTATTTTAGGTGCAGGCACAGTTTTAAGCAATGTTTTGCCGTCAAAATTTTCTGTAAGCAAAACAGGGTGCGAGGAGCTGTCGGTTTACGGAGTAACCCTAAACAGCTACCGTTCAGACGGAGTAGGCAGTAAAACCGGTGGTAAGCTTATGCTGGGAAATATTGTTCCCATAAAAGATGTTCAAATAAATATAAAGGAGAACGAAACAGTAGTTCCCTGCGGTAACCCTTTTGGAATAAAAATGTTTACCAAGGGCGTTATGGTGGTAAAGACCGATAAAATTATTGTAGACAAAAAGGCTTATAACCCGGCAAGGGACAGCGGTATAGAAATAGGCGATGTTATTACCCACATAAATTCAGAGCCTGTCAGCTATACCGAGGATTTGCCCATAAAGGTAAACGAAAGCAATGGCAAGCCTATAGTCCTTACTATAGTAAGGGACAATAAGGTTATCAGCAAAACCATTTTACCTGTAGATACCGGCAACAACTGCTACAAAATAGGTGTTTGGGTTCGTGACAGCTCGGCAGGTATAGGTACTATGACCTTTTACCACCCAAAAAGCAGTGCTTTTGGTGGTTTGGGCCACGGCATATGCGATGTAGACACCGGCAATTTACTGCCAATGTCCCAGGGTGAAGTTACCGGCGCTCAAATAGAAAGCGTTACAAAGGCACGCTCGGGCTGTGCCGGAACGCTAAACGGTCACCACTGTGACAACGGCTGTAGCGGCTATGTTATAAGCAACTGTCAGTCGGGTGTATTCGGCTATTTGGATTCGGCACCTGTAAGCAACGCACCTATTACCGTTGCTTATAAGCAACAGGTGAAAACAGGAAAGGCACAAATTATTACTACTGTGGATAATGGCTCCCCTAAATATTACGACATCGAAATCGAGTCTATAAATTACAATGAACAGGCAAAAACAAAAAATTTAGTTATACGCATTACCGATAAGGAGCTGCTGGACGAAACTAACGGAATAGTGCAGGGTATGAGCGGCAGCCCTATTATACAGGATAATCGCTTGGTTGGTGCCGTAACTCATGTGTTTGTAAACGAACCGCAACGAGGATACGGGATTTTTGCCGAAAATATGATAGAGGATTTTAACGAAGAAAACAAGAAAATTGAGAAATCTGCAGCTTAATGTTAAGGTAAAATTTATTCAAATTTTTTGAAAAAAATTCCCTGTTTACTATTGCTAAATTTACCAATTTATGGTAATATATAGACACCGAAAAAACACAGAATAAATTGGTGAGGAGAGAGTTTATATGAAAAATCAGATTAGCATTATTATTACAGAGGAAATTAGCGATGTAAGTCGAGAGGATCTTGAAATAATGTCAGACTACAATATGGTACCAAGCTATTGCGGCAAAGACGGCGCAGAATTGATGGAAAAGGTACAAACCCTGCAGCCGGACATAATCCTTATGGATATGTTTATGACTCGTATGGACGGCGTAGGCGTACTAAGGGCATTAAACCGTCAGCAGCTTAGCAAAAAGCCTATTGTGTTTGTGTATTCTACCTTTGACAGCCCTGTTCTTAAAAAGGAGATTATGAACAACGGCGCAGCTTACTTTGTTCTAAAGCCTTACAGTTTGGCAGATTTGGCAGAAAGTATGGTTTCTATGCTTAACAACAGCTACGATACCCAAAATGTTACAAGGGTAAACTTCTACCCGGGCACAGGCAGTATGGAGATAAAAATAACCGAGATACTCCACCAAATAGGTGTTCCGGCACACATTAAGGGCTACAACTATCTAAGAGATTCTATTTTAATGTCTATAGAAACTCCTGAGATTATTAACGCTGTTACTAAGAAATTATACCCGTCTGTTGCAAAAAAATACGAAACAACATCATCAAGAGTTGAGCGTGCTATAAGACACGCCATAGAGGTTGCGTGGGACAGAGGCGATGTGGATGTTCTTAACTCGTATTTTGGATATACAATTCACAACGACCGTGGAAAGCCAACCAACAGCGAATTTATCGCAATGATTTCCGACAAGCTGCGTCTACAGCTTAAAAATGCAGGTTAACACACTCTACCGGATAAAGAAAAAGCACAAAGCACCCTCTGAATGTTATTGCAAAATTTCATTCAGAGGGTCGCTTTTTTTACTAAACCATACTATAATGGATATAAGTTAAGCAAGTAAGCTGTTATAAAATAAAAGGAGAGGTTAAAAATGGGATTTTTGAATTCACTTATTAATTCGGACACAGGCAAAACGGTAAATGAAACTGGCGGCACTATAGCAAAACCTAACCTCACAGGCAAGCTCCAGCGCACAGATGATTATACATTAATGGACAATAAAACCGCAAAACCGGTGTACTTCTTATTTGAGTTGCCCGACAATTTGTATAAGGAAGATGCCTGTGCAGATATTCTTCCTATCTGCTATGCTGTAGCGCCATCGGAAGAAAAGTATATGCAGCATGCAGGTGGTTTTTTAGGAGAGTTACCTTATATTTATTTTTGCGACAGCGGTGAATTTGATAATGACATTAAATTTATGGAAAATGTGGTATGCACCAAAATTGAAGGACACCCTTTAATTGAGGAAAGGTACGAATATGACGATACCCGTTCAAAAAAATACACCTGCCACGGAATTACATACAAATTTTACAATACAGAGGGGAACAAAGCTTTGGGCGTTGCTACCGAGCTAACCCTTTTATACGACATTGACAAGGTAGACAAAACCATGCTGCCATATGCAAAGCAAGCCCTTGACCTTATAGCAAGCACCCTTACAAGAGAATAATTGCGGCAGTGTCTGTATAAGCTATATTAATAATATTCAAAAGCCCTGTCCAAAACGGTTAAACAACCTTTTGGACAGGGCTTTTTTGTGGCAAAAAAGTTGTCCACAGTATTCTGAATACTGTGGACAAAAGTGTATAAAGGGGTAAGTTATTTATTAAGCTATAAAATTAAAGCTCAGCAAAGTACTTAATTGTTCTAACCATCTGGCTTGTGTAGCTGTTCTCGTTATCGTACCAAGAAACAACCTGAACCTCGTATAGATCGTCAGCAATCTTTGATACCATTGTCTGAGTAGCGTCAAACAATGAACCGTATCTCATACCGATAACATCAGAAGAAACGATTGGATCTTCGTTGTAACCGAATGACTCAGAAGCAGCAGCCTTCATAGCAGCGTTGATGCCCTCAACTGTAACGTCTTTACCCTTAACTACAGCTGTTAGAATTGTTGTAGAACCTGTTGGTACAGGAACTCTCTGTGCAGAACCGATTAGCTTACCGTTTAGCTCAGGAATTACAAGACCGATAGCCTTTGCAGCACCTGTTGAGTTAGGAACGATGTTAGCAGCGCCGGCTCTTGCTCTTCTTAGGTCACCCTTTCTGTGAGGACCGTCAAGAATCATCTGGTCGCCTGTGTAAGCGTGGATTGTTGACATAATACCGCTCTGAATAGCAGCATACTTGTTTAGAGTATCAGCCATAGGAGCTAGGCAGTTTGTTGTACAAGAAGCAGCTGAAATAATCTTGTCGTCTGCTGTTAGTGTATCCTGGTTAACGCTGAATACGATTGTCTTTAGGTCGCTGCCTGCCGGAGCAGAAATAACAACCTTCTTAGCACCTGCGTCAATGTGAGCCTGGCTCTTAGCCTTTGAGCAGTAGAAACCTGTGCACTCTAGTACAACGTCTACATCTAGCTCGCCCCAAGGTAGCTCAGCAGCGTTTGGCTTAGCGTAAATTGTAATTTCCTTACCGTCAACGATGATTGAACCCTCGCCAGCCTCTACAGTGTGAAGACCCTGGCCGATTTTGCCACAGTAACCACCCTGTGCTGTATCATACTTTAGAAGGTTAGCTAGCATCTTAGGATCTGTTAGATCGTTAATAGCTACTACTTCGTAACCCTCTGCATCGAACATCTGTCTGAATGCAAGACGACCAATACGGCCGAAACCATTAATTGCAACTTTTACTGACATAATTAAAATTCCTCCTAAAATTTAAGGTGTTTTCATTATAGTACATTTATTTGATTTCTTCAAGTGTTTGACAAAAATTTAACAGAAAATTCTAACAAATTTTTTTACTTCTGCAAAATAGAAGTCATTATGACTGTAAAACTGCCTATAATACTACAGTATTTACAAAAGTTATTATATTATGCAGGGCGTATTTATATAATAATGCGACACCACATATAGCTATGCAGTTGACATTTGTGTGCAGAAATGTTATTCTTATCTAGGTAAGCTTTTTGCTTTACCCGTTTTTTATTAATTGGACTCTTATGGGGCCGTTATTATATATTTTTTAATTTTAATTTTTAGTGCCGTTTTATTGTGCGGCAGGTTTTAAATCTAAATTGTTGCTTATGCGTTTTTGCAAAACAATACATTTTTTATATATGGTTTAGTACCGTATTTTGTACTTTTAAAATTGAATATAGTATCCCTGATAACGGGCACCACGAGTTTGTGATTATTAATGAAGATTAAAGTATTCTAAAAAGAAAATGAACTAAGGAGGTGCCATAGACTATGGATTTAGTATTAGCCATTGTACTTATAATTGCAGTAGGTGCGGTTGCAGGTGCAGTTGCCTTTTTTATGGGTGTAAATCACCGTAAAAAAGTTGCAGAAACCGAAATAGGTTCTGCAGAAGAAGAGGCAAAGCGTATTGTAAACAGTGCTTACAAAGAAGCAGAGGCTAAGAAAAAGGAATCTATTCTTGAGGCTAAAGATGAAATTCATCGCTTAAGGGAAAAATCCGAGAAAGAAAACAACGAACGCAGGAAGGATATACAGCGTCACGAAAGACGGATTCAGTCAAAGGAAGAAACTCTTGAGAAGAAGATTGAAAATCTTGAAAAGAAAGAGGATAGGGTTTCCCGTAAACAAAAGGCTGTTGAGGAAGAGCTGGCAGAGGCTGAGCGCATTAAAAACAGCCACTTGGAGGTTCTTGAAAGTATTTCCGGTTACACTAAAGATCAGGCAAAGACAGAGCTTTTGGCAAGAATGGACGAAAAGCTTACTCACGAAAAAGCAGCTAAAATTCTTGACTACGAGCAGCAGCTAAAGGACGAGTGTGACAAAAAAGCAAGAAACATTATTTCTCTTGCTATTCAGCGCTGTGCGGCAGACCATGTTGCCGAGGCGACTGTGTCGGTTGTTCCGTTGCCTAACGATGAAATGAAGGGCCGTATAATAGGCCGAGAGGGCAGAAACATCAGAGCTATTGAAACTATTACGGGTGTTGACCTGATTATTGACGATACTCCCGAGGCCATTACAATTTCTTGCTTTGAGCCGGTTCGCCGTGAAATTGCAAGAGTTGCTCTTGAAAAGCTTGTTTCAGACGGGCGTATTCACCCGGCTAAAATTGAGGAAATGGTTGAAAAGGCAAGAAAAGAGGTTGAGGCTACAATTAAGCAGGAGGGTGAGCGTACTGTTATAGAAACAGGCGTAAACGGTATTCATCCTGAGCTTATTAAGCTGCTTGGCCGCTTGCGTTACAGAACAAGCTATGGTCAGAATGTACTGCAGCATTCTATAGAGGTTTGTTATTTGTCAGGTATGATAGCAGAGGAGCTGGGCTTGAACCCTACTATTGCTAAGCGTGCCGGACTTTTGCACGACATAGGTAAGGCTCTTGACCACGAAATGGAAGGCTCACACATTGAGATAGGTGTTGAGGTTGCCAAAAAATACAAAGAAAGCGAAGCGGTTGTACACGCTATTGCAGCTCACCACGGTGACATTGAGGCTAAGACAGTTGTTGCTTGTATAGTACAGGCGGCAGACGCAATATCAGCCGCAAGACCGGGTGCAAGACAGGAAAATCTTGAAAATTACATTAAAAGACTTCAAAAGCTTGAAGAGGTTGCTAACTCATTTGAGGGTGTTGAAAGCTCCTTTGCAATTCAGGCAGGCCGTGAGGTTAGAATAATGGTTAATCCGGAGGTAATAGACGACGACAGAATGGTTCTGTTGGCTCGTGAGATTTGCGAAAAGATTGAAGCAGACCTTGAATACCCTG
This sequence comes from uncultured Ruminococcus sp., assembly GCA_902789345.1. GTDB lineage: Bacteria > Bacillota > Clostridia > Oscillospirales > Acutalibacteraceae > CAG-964. The sequence continues at coordinate 39,778 of CADANT010000002.1, read as the reverse complement.
GACAGATAAAAGTTAATATAGTAAGAGAGAGCCGTGCTATTGAATACGCACGATAATTACAGATATTACATTTAAAAACAAAGCATACTCAGCAGTTAAAGTTACTGCCGAGTGTGCTTTTTCTGTTTTTGGGGCAGAGTATTAATTTTGCCTGCCGATTTTAGCAGACAAAAAATTTTGGAAAATTTTTCATTTTCTGTTGACAACTATACTTGTCATATGCTAATATATTGACAAGGAAACTTGTCAAAAAGCAAACTTTCCTTGTCAAATGGAAATCAATTATAAAACTGCAAAACAGAAAGGGTGGTGAACGGTGCCGCTGTATAACAGACTAAAGGAATACCGTGCAAAGAATGGTATAAACCAAAGTGAAATGGGGCGCCTGGTTGGTGTGTCACGACAAACTATAAGTCAAATTGAAAGGGGAGATTATTCCCCAAGCGTGGTACTTGCTATAAAAATAGCAAGGTATTTTAATGTATCGGTTGAGGATATTTTCGATTTTAAGGAGGAAGAATAATGAATGCTAATAAGCAAAAGAAAAAATTCTTTATTATATTTGGTACAGTTGTAATTGTGTCGGCCGTTTTAGGTTTTTTTGCCGGATTTCTCGGCGACAATATTAAAACAGTGCTAACGGGATTTGACGGCAGCACAAGCGTAAATTATTTGGTGCTTTTTGCAATATTTATAGCGTTAAACATAGCTGCATTAATTGTTACCTTTTACTCTTATTTTAAAGCTAAAAAGGCTGTAAATATGCTGAAGAATGACGATGCCTATTTTGACACTGCCGAGAAAACAGTTGATTTGTCAATTACGGTAGAACAGATTGCATTTGTTTTTTCGTGCGTATTAAATATGGTAGCTACAACTATTAATATTGTAAATGTTGAAAAAGTTGATCCGATTATTTATTATTTTGTGGTATTGATTGTAACGGTGTTAGCTTTAATAGTTGGCTGTGTTATAATGCAGAGGTTAATGAAAATACAAAATCAGCTTACACCAAACCTGAATATGAGTGTGTTTGACTTTGATCCTATGAAAACACAGGAGGTTCAAGCCGACGAGGCACAAAAGGAGCTGCTGTATAAGTCAGCATACAAGTCCTTTAGAATTACATCTCAGGTATTTATGGCGCTGTTTATTATAATTTCAGTCATAACGGCAGTAATGGAGCTTTCTATTATAACTGCGGTAGTGGTAGGCTGTATGGTTATTTTTATGTGTACCGTATTTGTTATAACTTCGTATAAAATGCAGCATTTACAAAAGGATAAAAACAAGAAAAAATAACCAAGTGATAATTGACTTTTTCCTACCAATATACTAGAATATGCTTAGTGAACATATTATTAGTAAGGAGATAGTTGAAATGACAAAGTATGTTTTACAAATTGACGGTATGCAGTGCGGTATGTGCGAGAGCCATATTAACGACGCTATTCGCAGGGAATTTAAAGTAAAAAGCGTAAATTCGTCCCACAGTAAAAATATTACCGAGATTATCAGCCCTGAGCCTTTGGACGAGGTTAAGCTTAAAAATGTTATTCACAATACAGGTTACGAGCTAAAGTCAATAGCTTCTGAACCGTACGAAAAGAAAAGCTTTTTTGACCGCTTTAAAAAATAAGGTGCATTTGCCTTTTTTAAAGTGAACAGGGAAACCCCAAAAATTAAAATTCAGTAAGTTGTTTATATGCGGCGATTTTGCCGTGAATTAATAAACAAAGCTTATACAAAAAAACATCAGCCGAAGTTTTTAAATGACTTTAGCTGATGTTTTTAATTTTTTAGTTAAATTTTAGAGCAGTATTTTTTTACTGATGTATCCAGTACATACAGCTCTTTAAGTTCCTTTAGCTTGTTCATATGAGGAGCTTGCAGGTGTTTTTGCTGACATTCCTCCGTTGCCCACTCTTCAACAAGTAAAAGAGTGTTACCGTCTTTCAGGTCAGGGTAATAGTCATAACGCAAAAAGCCGGCCTCTTGCTTAATGTTTTCAATTATACCGCTGTTGTGTATTTCATCAAGAAATATACTGCGTGTGTTTTGCTTTAGCTTATAGGTAACTAAAAGCAATATGGTATTCATAGTGTTTGTTCCTTTTTAAAACATTTTTATTTTATGCTACAGTGCTGTAGCAGGGTTATGGGTTTGCTGTAACCCTAAGTAATTATTTAAAATGCATTACTTTAAAACAAAGCCTATTTTCTTCATTGCCTTGTCCAGAGTACGCTGTGAAATCTTGCGTGCAATGTCGGCAGACTTGTCGTAACATTCCTTTAAATATGCCTTGTCCTTTATAAACTGGTTAAAACGCTCTTGAATAGGGCGCAGCTCCTCTACAACAGCTTCGCCTACAGCAGTTTTAAAATCACCGTAGCCCTTGCCGTCAAATTCCTTTTCAATTTCGTCATAGGTTTTGCCTGTAACAGATGAGTATATGCCCATTAGGTTGTTGATTCCGTCCTTGCCCTCACCGTAGCGTACACAAGCTTCGCTGTCTGTAACGGCACGCTTAAACTTTTTCATAATAACCTCAGGCTTGTCAAGTACAGCAACATAAGCGTTTGCGTTTTCGTCTGATTTACTCATTTTCCTTGTTGAGTCCTGCAGTGACATAATTCTTGCGCCGGCTTTCGGAATATAACCGTCAGGCACTTTAAACACATTGCCGTAAATGCCATTAAATCTTTCTGCTATATTTCTTGTTAGCTCCAGGTGCTGTTTTTGGTCAGCTCCTACAGGTACCAAATCAGCCTGATACAGTAAAATATCAGCCGCCATTAGTGATGGGTAGGCAAACAGTCCGGCATTGATGTTGTCGGCGTGCTTTGCAGATTTGTCTTTAAACTGAGTCATTCTGGAAAGCTCGCCAAACTGTGTATAGCAGTTTAGTACCCAAGCAAGCTCTGCGTGGGTGCTTACATGGCTTTGAATGAAAAACAGGCTTTTTTCAAGGTCTACACCGCAGGCAAGCAACAGTGCATATGCCTCGTAAATGTGTGCCCTAAACTTAGCCGGGTCTTGCCTTACTGTAATTGCGTGCAGGTCTGCCAAAGCGTATATGCAGTTAAAATCGTCCTGAAGCTTTATCCAGTTTTTCAGTGCGCCCAGGTAGTTGCCCAGTGTAATAGTTCCTGTAGGCTGAATGGCGCTAAAAATAACCTTTTTCTTTTCCTGTGTTTGTTCCATTTTCATTTCCTCCTTATTGGCAAAGCTCTTTTATAAGCTGGCCTAATATTTTTACTCCCTTTTCAAGCTGTTGGTCTGTCGGTGTTGAGAAATTCACTCTAAAGGTATGGCATTCTTCGTTTTCGTCTGTTAAGAATGCGTTGCCCGGCACTACGCAAACCTTTCTTTTTACAGCCTCTTTGCAGAAGTCAAGCATATTTATATTGTCAGGCAGTTTGCACATTATAAACAAACCGCCGTCTATTTTGTCGTATGTAATGTACGGTGCTAAATGTTCGTCCAACAAGTCCATCATAAACTGGGCTTTCTTTCTGTAAAGCTCTCTTAGGTAGTTCAAATGTGCTTCAAAGTCATACTTAGTTACATATTCGTGAATAACTATTTGTGACCACATATTTGTGTGAACATCCTGTCCCTGCTTGCAAACAACCATTTTTTGAATAACAGGGGTTGGTGCAACGCACCAGCCCACACGCATACCCGGTGATATTACCTTTGAAAATGAGCCGGCGTACATAACTATACCGTCGGTGTCAAGTGATTTTATAGCCGGTACATTCTCTCCAAAGTAGCGCAGCTCGCCGTAAGGGTTGTCCTCTAATATCATTACGCCGTATTTTTTTGCAAGGGCATATACCTTTTTCCTTTTTTCAAGGCTCATTGTTACGCCTGACGGGTTTTGGAAGTTAGGAATAACATATATAAAGCGTACATTCTTTTCGGTTTTTAGCTTTTCTTCAAGAATTTCAGTGTTAATACCGTCAGATTCTACAGGTACGCCTACAAGTTTTGCGTTATATGAACGGAAGGAATTAAGAGAGCCTATAAAGCTTGGCGCTTCACATATAACCACATCGCCCTCGTTGCACAGTGACTTAGCGGCTAAGTCCATAACCTGCTGTGCGCCGGAGGTTATAATAAGCTGGTCGTTTTCCGAACCGATGCCGTACTTATCCTTCATATATTTTTTTAGGTAATCTCTAAGTGGTGTGTAGCCCTCTGTAAGTCCGTATTGCAGGGCGTCTACAGGATGACGGTTTAGAAGGTCAGCCGAAATTTCCGCAATTTCTTTGGCAGGAAAAGCGTCAGGGGCAGGGTTGCCTGCTGACAGCGAAACTACCTCCGGGTCTGCCGCATATTTAAAAATTTCTCTTATTGCAGACGGTTTAAGAGAATTAACTCTGTCACTAAAGGAATATTCCATTAAACTCAACTCCAAGTTTCTATATTATTCATTTATTTTACCATAAATTCAGAATGTATTCAACTTGCCGTATGGAAAAAAGGCAGTAAATTATAAATCCGCTTACCTTTAGCTTTCAATGTACACAATTTGCCGCAGTAATGGGAAAAATGCCCTTGAAAAGACAAGTTGAATAAGCTATACTGTTTTTAACACAAACTTTTGTATATATTTTGCAGTAAGGCGGGGGATTTTGTGCATAGTAGTCGTGAAACTATAGTTTTAAATATTGTATGTGTTGCGCTTGTAGCCATGACGGGGGTTATCCGCCTGGTTCGCCATAATTTTCCGCAGATTTCAGGTAATTTAATAATATTTTTTTTGTTTGCAGTGTCGGCATTTATATGGATAAGTCAGATAAATAAAAGGCTTATACAAAGCGAAGAACGAAAGTATATAATTGCAATGGAGCTTATGATACTTTTTATGATGGTGCTAAGAACTGTAAAATTTGTGTTTTTACCCGATGACCATATTGTGGCAAGGTATATTTGGTACTTGTACTATTTGCCCCAAACTGTTTCTGTACTGTGGATGCTGTTTGCCGTACTGCATATAGGCAAGCCACAGGGGCAGCCTATAAACCCAAAGTGGAAGCTTTTGTACATACCGGCGGCATTAATAGTGCTGGGGATGCTTACCAATGACCTGCACGGACTTGCCTTTAACTTTACAGGGGGAATTGAGCACTGGCACGACAGTAAGTATACCTACGGGCCTGTTTATTATATATCGGTTTTGTGGTTGCTTGTAATGTTTGCAACAATGCTTGTTATTGTATTTTCCAGATGTACAGTTTCTGAAAATCGTAAAAGAATATGGCTGCCTGTTGCGCCCCTTGCCTTGGAGGTCGCATATACTGTTGCATATATTTTGGCGCCTGACACTCCGGTTATAAATCTGTTTAGGTCTGCCGAGGTAATATCCTTTGTTTTCCCGGCGTTTATGGAGTGCCTGATTTTAACAGGACTTTTCCCGTCTAACGACGGCTACGATATGCTATGGGAAAATTCCAATATAGGCTGTGGAATAATGGATAAAAGAGGGCGTATTCGTTATAGGTCACACAGGTGTATTGTGCCTGCGTATGGCGATGTCTTGAAAGCAGAGCAGGAGGAGGTACTGTTAAATGACGGAAACACCTTGCTTAAAAGCCACAAAATTAAAGGCGGATACAGCTACTGGACAAAGGATATTTCGGAAATTAACAGGCTTAATGAACAGCTGGAAATGTTGGGAAATATACTTGAAAAGGAAAATTCAATTTTAGAAAACGAAAACAGACTTAAAGAAAAGCGTTTAATGCTGGAGGAAAAAAACAGGCTGTACAGTGACATTGCGTCAAAGGTAAAGCCTCAGCTTGATAAGCTAAGCCGGCTTCTTAACGCCCCTCCCGAAGACGAACAGGAGTTTGAGGTTACTATGAAAAGAGCGGCTGTGCTGAATGCATATATTAAAAGGTACTCAAACATTCTTCTGTTCCTGCATAAAAATAAGAAAATCTACAGCGACGAGCTTTCTTTGGCTTTTTCCGAATCTTTGGAATATGTAAGAATGTGTGGAATTTACGCTCACGGTGAATACAAGGGAGAGTGCGTACTGCAAGAGAAAAGCGCAATGCTTTTGTACGAGCTTTTTGAGGAGGCTTTGGAGCTGGCAATGCCCGATGTAAGCGCAGTGTTGGTAAACCTGAATATAAATGAAAATATTACACTCCGTATAGAGCTAAGCAGTCCAAGCAAATTGCTGTGTGAAAATTATAAAGAGGATACAATAAAAATGCTTGAGGGTAAACTTAATGTGCTGGAAGAAGACGGCATTGAGTATATATGCCTTACCTTGCCTCAAAAGGGGGTTAAACTATGATGCCTTACGGAGAGCTTTCTGCCAATATACACGCATTTTTGGGAAGTTATGCCTTGCTGCTTACTACGGCGGCTCTTTATTTGCTTGTTAATACATTTGCACTGCATTTTCGTTGGCAAAGCAGAGTGTTTTCGGTTTGCCTTACCCTAGGGTGCGTCTTTGTGCTTATGGGTATAGGGGACACGCTGATAGACACGGTTACTCTGTCAAAAATGGCAGGGTGTATTGTAAGACTGTCTGTTGCGGAGCTTGTACTGGTTTTGTTTATGCTTACGGTGCTTGTTGTGATTTTTTATATTTTTTTAAGAATCGGCAGAAAAGATATGATTACAAAGGAGTCCATAAAGGAGAGTTTGGACGCCTTGCCGGACGGTGTGTGCTTTTACAGAGAAAACGGTACGCCACTGCTTGTTAATGTGCAAATGAGCAGTATTTGCGAGGAGCTGTTTAACAGCGGAATTATGAATGTAAACAGCTTTGTACAAAGGCTAAAGGACGGAAATTTTTGCAGTAATGCAGTGCTTGTGAATACCCGGCGGCCGGTTATTACGGTAAAAACAGCAGACGGACAGGTATGGGATTTTCGAGAAAGCTCACTGCTTGTGAAAAAAACCACAGTGAACGAATTGGTGGCTTATAATGTAACTAAGCAGTACCAACTGAACAGGCGGCTTAAGGAACGCAACAGAAGTATGAACGAAATTGGCGAAAGGCTTCGCAGTTATAATAAAGAGGTAGCAGATACAGCCCGTGAAAAAGAAATACTAAATGCTACCATAAGGGTGCATGACGACTTGGGCAGAGCTCTGCTAATGCTTAGAAAGTATCTTGTTCAGCCTTATGAACAGCGTAACCGTGAAGAATTGCTTATGCTTTGGCGGTTTAACACAGAGGTAATGAAAAACGAAACAGCTCCCATAGGGCCGGGCAGCAACTGGAATTTATTTATTCGTTCGGCAGAGAATATAGGCGTAAAGGTTGTTCATCACGGTGTTATTCCTAAAGAAGAAAACAATAAATTTGTGCTTATTGCGGCACTTAGCGAGTGCCTTACAAATGTTGTTAAGCACGCCGGTGGCAATAGAATTGATATTGAAACAGCCCAAACAAGCAGTTTTGTTTTGGCTAAAATAACCAACAACGGAATGCCGCCAAAGGAAAAAATAAAAGAGGCAGGCGGACTGAAAAGCCTGCGAACTATAGTAGAAAGGTCAGGGGGCAAAATGACCATAGAAAGCAGCCCAAGCTTTGTTATGAAAATAATGTTGCCAAGGGGAGAGGCAGAAAAGTATGGAGAAAACTAAGGTTATGATAGTTGACGATTCCCGTGTTGCAAGGGAATTGTTTGAAATGTACATAAAAAGCAGTGATAATTGCAGTTTGGTGCGTGTAGAGGAGTCGGCAATGTTTGCCGATACCTTTTTAAAATCCAACACCGCTATTGACCTTATTATAATGGATATTCTTATGAATGACGGTTCAAACGGTTTGGATGCCGCCGCAAGAATAAAGAAAATACGGCCAGACATAAAAATTGTTGCCGTTACCTCTATGGCAGAAAGCTCCTGGGTAAAGAGAGCCCGTGAAATAGGAATTGAAAGCTTTTGGTTTAAAGAGGCGTCAAAGGAAACTATAATGGATGTAATAAACAGAACTATAGCCGGGGAGTCGGTATATCCCGACAGTACGCCCAGGGTAAAAATAAAGCTGGCAGGAAGTGAGGAGCTTACAGAAGGAGAGCTTAAGGTACTGCGCTTAATGACAGCAGGAATGCCAAACGCCGAAATAGCACGAAAGCTAAATATTTCTGAAAGTACGGTAAAAAGCCACATTCATAATATGCTTGAAAAAACAGGCTGTGAAAACCGCACCGTTTTGGCAATAGAGGCAAGAATAAGCGGCATAGCCATAAATATTGACTGATACATAAATGTAAAAAGCCTTTGTTGCAGAATGTAAGCATTTATTTTTGTGACTTATATACAAATTATGGCTGATTTTTATAAATAATTAATAAAGTTTAGATTTTCGCTTGATATTTATAGAAAAACATGTATAATATTACCATAGGAGTGTTAGTTGCTTTAATTTTAAGCAGCTAAATTGATTTGTAAGGAGGTGCGGTTTTAAAAATATAAAAAGTATATGGGAATGTTAGTTGTTTCATTAATAAAAGTATCCAAGGTATTTATAAATGGGTGTACTTTTAACATAATTTATAATTAGAAACAATTTAATGGAGGTTCATTATGGAACGAAATACAACTAACGGTTCTGTTTTTTTCAAAGTAGTTGCTATATTAGCAATTGTAGGCGGCGTTTTAGAACTTATATTGTCAATATTGAGCTATGTAGCCGGGGGGGGGTTGCGCCCTGACCTAATCAGTGACAATCCGGATTATGAAATTGGTATGTTCTTTGTGTCGGCTTCTGTATTACTTGTTGCTTCAATCGTACAGTTTGCTTCGGGAGTTGCCGGTATTAAAAACTACAAAAAGCCGGAAAAAGCAAATGTTTGCGTTGCATTTGGTATTGCTGTTGTTGTGCTTAACGCTGTAAGTGCTATAGTGTTTACAATAACTGACCAAAACGGCGTTGGTGTTGCCGCAATTTCACTGGTAATTGCTTTGGTACTGCCTGTACTGTATGTTATTGGCGCATTTAAAATGGCCACTTTCAACAAGAAAAGTATAGCATAATTTAATCTAAATAGGTGTAAAATATTAAGTGCCTCTGCGCAGTGCAGAGGACTTGCAGAGGGATTTTCTAAACGGAGAATCCCTCTTTTTTAGTTTATAATGGTGGCTAAGGGTTAAGTGCGGCAGTTGATTTTGCGCAACGTTTGTTACTCTGTTTGTTCGATTTTTAAAAGCTTTTAGCTCTTAAATGTGTAAATTAAAAAGTTATTGGGCTTTATAGTTTTTTTGATAAGCCCATAGGCATAAAAACAGCGTGCCTTATTTGTCATAAAAGAACATTTTGTATTTAAAGAGAAAGGAAAGACTGTTAATGTGACAGGTATCGCCTGGGCGTGTAGATAATTTTTGTAAAAATTTCTACAAAAAATACCAAAATCAATCTTTTGATTGATGTGCTCTGTGGGAAAAATATGTATAATCTAACCATGGAGGATGTTAGTTGCTTTATTATCAAAGCAGCTAAATTAATTCATAAGGAGGTGTGCTTTTAACATACATATTTATTGGTGACATATCCATAAGTTAGTTAACAAAGTACAGAAATCCGAAGAAAATTCTCAAATTTAATTTAGGAGGTTCATTATGGAACAATCTACAGCAAAGGGTGCCGGCTTCTTAAAGGTAACCGGTATATTAATGATCATCGGCGGCGCTATTGGAATTATTGCTTCAATAGTTGCATTGTTGGGTATTGCCGCACTTGCTACACTTGCCGACGCTCACTATGAGCTTGGTATGCTGTATGCTGCAGGTGCTTTGGCACTTATAGGCTCAATTGCACAACTTGTTGCAGGTATTGTTGGCGTTGCAAACAGCAAAAAGCCGGAGAAGGCAATGACTTGCATAGTATTTGGTGTTATTGTTGCTGTGTTCAATGTAGCAGGTGTTATATTGAATGTAGCCGGCGGAAACAGCTTCAATTTTGTTTCACTAATTACAGGTTTGATACTTCCTGTATTGTACATCGTTGGTGCATACATGAACAAAAAAGCTCAGTAATTACAGCGTAGCCTAATCTAAAAAATATGAAATATGGGGTATGATGTGCCTTGTTACTGTAGGTGCAGCGTGCCCCGGCGGGATTTTCCGCAGGAAAATCCCCTTCCGAAAGATGACAGATAGTTCGTTATATACCTGTCGTTTTTCGGAAGTTTAATTTAACAAGGAATTTATAAACCGTGTGTTGCGGTTAGGAAAAGGAGGCTGAGTAAGTTGAAAAGGATTGCAATAAGTATGGGAAACAGGGTGTTTTCCGACAGCGTGTATTTAATGCTGAAGCGTACAGGCGATTTTAGGCCCTTTGCAATTCCTGCTTGGCCGCCTAACAATATTGTACAGGATTGCAAAAAGGCAGACGCTGAAATTTTACTTATGGATGTTACTCCTAATGTGCCGGAGGCCGATCTTGCAGGCAGGCTAAAAACCATTACCGAAATGCACAAAGAAATGCCTAAGTGTAAAATAGTGCTTTTGTGTGACGAGGTTGCGTACCCCGAGCTTGCCCGTGATGTTATGCGAACCAAGCAGGTGGGGCAGATAGACGGCTTTTTCTATGCGTCGGTTACAGGTGAATATTTAACTGCGGCATTAGACGCTCTTTAATTATAAAGCCGCTTAAAAGGCTGTTACAGATTGACAGGAGGGCGTATGTGGCTGTTTAACAAGAAGAAAGATATAAACATACACACTGTAGAAATGCTTAGGTGCATAAGCCTGTCATGCAACCATATGAATTATAACCTTTGCTACAGCTTTTTTGCGGAAAAGAAAGATATGATATGGTTGTTTTCTGCAAACAGCTATGTTGAATTGCAGAATAAAACGGTTGAGCTTAAGAAAAAAATTATAGACAACACCTATGTAGAACAAATGTATAAAATTATTAAGGAAAACGGGCTGATTACCTATGTTGAAAATTATAAAAAGCCTGAACAAAACCCGGATATAGTTTTGTTGGATGCAACGGAATATTATTTTGGTATGGGCTTTAACGACGGTTTTTCAAAAACAGTAGGCTCGTTTTCGGTTAATGACAATTTAGAAAGATTTTTCTTTGAACTTGTACAGCAGTACTGTAACAAAGTGTGATATGCACCAGCGGCGGTTACTGCTGTTTGCTATATATTAACAAAGGAGGAATGGTATTGATGAAAACAATGCAGGATTATAAATGCCCTTGCTGTGGCGGCGCAATAGCCTTTGACACCGAGTCGCAGAAAATGAAGTGCCCATACTGTTACAATGAGTTTGATGTGGAAACTCTAAAGCAGTATGACCAAGAATTTCAAAACCAAGCGGCAGACGATATGAACTGGGAAACTCCTACTTCTCAGCAGTGGCAGGACGGTGAAGAAGACAAACTGAAAGGTTATGTTTGTAAATCGTGCGGAGGAGAAATAGTAGGTGACGCTGACACAGTGGCAACGGAATGTCCTTACTGCGGCAGTCCTGTAGTGCTTACAGGACAGGTTTCAGGCGGTTTGCGCCCTGATTTGGTTATTCCGTTTAAGCTTGACAAAGAGGCCGCTAAGGAAGGTCTTAAAAAGCACCTGTGTGGTAAAAGGCTTTTGCCAAAGGTATTTAAGGACCAAAACCATATTGAAGAGGTTAAGGGAATTTATGTGCCGTTCTGGCTTTTTGACGCCGACGCACAGGCAAGTATACGCTACAAAGCCACTAAGGTAAGGCACTGGAGCGACAGTAATTATGACTATACCGAAACATCTCATTTTTTGCTTAACCGTGGCGGAAACATCAGCTTTGCAAATGTTCCTGTAGACGGTTCTTCAAAAATGGAGGACGATTTAATGGAATCAATAGAGCCGTACGACAGCAACAGTGCGGTTGAGTTCCAAACAGCTTACCTTGCGGGCTATATGGCTGACAAGTACGATGTAACAGCCGAGCAGAGTATCGACCGTGCAAACGAGCGTGTAAAGCATTCAACAGAACAGGCTTTTGCAAACACTATAAAAGGCTATACAACCGTAGTACCGGAAAACAGCAGTATACAGCTGCAAAACGGTAAGGCGAAATATGCACTGTATCCGGTATGGATTTTGAATACCATTTGGAATGACGAAAAGTACACCTTTGCTATGAACGGTCAAACAGGTAAATTTGTAGGAAATTTGCCGGTAGATAAGGCGGCAGCAGCAAGATGGACTATAGGATTGGCTGTTTTGTTCAGCGGCATTACATACGGTTTGGCATGGCTTGTATGGCTACTGGGCATTTTATAAGGAGGGCAGAGCTATGAAAAGAAGTATTGTGGCAATTCTGCTTGCCGTTATTTGCTGTTCATTTGCTGTTGTACCTGTATTTGCAGATGAGGTTACAGACCAAACCGATTCAGCGTCAGCACCTGAAAGATTGGTAGACGGCGCAGACCTGCTTACAGACAGTCAGGAGGAAACATTGCTTGAGCTACTTGACGAGATAAGCGAAAGGCAGAAGTGTGATGTTGTAATAGTTACAGAGGAAAACCTACAAGGAAATACAGCCCAAGACGATGCCGATGATTTTTTTGATTATAACGGCTACGGATATGGCAACAACAGAGACGGAATTTTGCTCCTTATAAGTATGGGCGACCGTGACTGGAGTATATCAACCAGAGGTTTTGCTATTAAAGCCTTTACAGACAAAGGGCAGGAATATTTGGTTGAACAGTTTAAGGGGGACCTTTCAGCAGGTAATTATAACGAGGCCTTTACAATATACGCACAGCAGTGTGATGATTTTTTAACTCAGGCAAAAACCGGAAAGCCTTATGACGGCTCAAATCTTCCAAAGAAGCCTTTGTCTTGGGTGTGGATACCTATTTCTATTGTAGTAGGAATAATAATAGCGTTAATTATTGTTGGCGGAATGAGAAGCAAGCTAAAATCTGTAGCAAAGCAAAAGGCGGCCAACAGCTATGTAAGAGAGGGAAGTTTAAATATAACAGACAGCCGTGATTTGTTCTTGTACAGAACTGTGGATAGAAGAGAAAAACCTAAATCAACATCAAGTGATTCCGGCAGCAGTACACACACATCTTCTTCCGGCGCAACACACGGCGGCAGAAGCGGTAAGTTTTAACCTATAACACAGGATATTTTTGTAGCGCTTGTGCGCTAAAGCATTGAGGTATTTAATTAAAAAACGGAGGTATATATGGGTATTTTTGACAGACTAAAAAACGCCGCTATAGGCTCGGTAAGCAATGCAGTAAGCACAGCAGTTGCTTCGGTAGGAAATAAGAGAGAAACCTTTACATTTGACGCTTTGCCGGAAAGTGTTGAACAGTTACAGAGCTTGCCGCAGGCAAGCTTGGACTCTCCCTTTAAGACAGCTGCTCTTACTGTATGTGCGCTGTGCGCTTACGGTGCAGACAAGCAAACAGGTATTGAGATGCTTAACTGGTTAAGAGGTCCTAGACCGCTGACAGGATATGACATATCCTTTTTAGACGACCGCTTCAGGGGTGGTAAAACCTATATTCCTTTTTCCTATTTTTTAGGTGCAACGCCGGAAAATGACTACACACCAAAAGCTCCTTTTACGGTTGTGGTGGAAAGTAATCATACCTCTGCAACCGAACAGGGATATATGAAATTATTTATTCCTTGTGCAGGTGCAGACAGCCCCAGACCTATTAAGCTGCGTATGAAGGGTGACGGAAGATGGTTCTTGTGGGAACAGTATTTAATGACAGATATTCGTCAGCCAAAATCGGCAGACCCGTGGGCATAACAATATATAAAACTCAATAGCGCCAAAAGTATTTTATTTTGTTTCATTAATATTTAAAAGCCAACAGCCACTGCGTTTAATTGCAGTGGCTGTCGGCTTTTGGATTATGTATAGTAATGTTGTATATTCATACTATATTCTCGGTAAGGTGTTGCCTAAAATCAGCAAAATAAATGTTCAAAGCTTTACAGCTGTAATACTGCACTATTTTCTGCGCAATATATGACTAGTGTTCTTTTAAACAGTATCTGCCGTTGCTTTTACATACAATTAAAAATCAATTTCCTTGTCGTAGTAGCAAGCATCAAGCAGCTTTTCCATTTCTTCCTGTGTAGGTATACGAGGGTTAGAACCTGTACAAGCGTCGCTTATTGCCAATGCAGCAACATCCTTTAGCTTGTCGTTAAATTCTTTTTCATCAATTATGCCGCCCTCATAGTCCTTAATACATGACGGAATATTCAGTGAAACATTCATTGCCTTAATTTCAGCAATCAAAGCGTCTACTAAAGCCTCTGTAGAATCACCTGTTAAGCCTATAAATCTTGCAATATCTGCATATCTTTCAGCTGCCTCTGCATTTTTGGAGTTGTACTTAATTACCTTTGGCAGGTACATTGCATTTGCACAGCCGTGTACAATGTGTCCGCCTGAATAAGCGGCGCCTGTTTTGTGTGCCATAGAGTGAACAATACCCAGTAAAGCATTAGAGAACGCCATACCTGCAAGGCACTGAGCGTCGTGCATATTGTCACGGGCTGTCATATCACCGTCGTATGAATTTTTCAGGTCACGGTGTATCATCTTGATAGCGTGCAGTGCAAGAGGGTCGGTGTAGTTGCAGTGAAGTGTAGAAACATAAGCCTCTATAGCGTGTGTCATAGCGTCCATACCTGTGTGAGCTGTAAGCTTTTGCGGCATTGTTTCTGCAAGGTCAGGGTCTACAATGGCAACATCAGGTGTAATGTTAAAGTCAGCCAAAGGATATTTAATTCCCTTTGCATAGTCTGTAATTACTGAAAAAGCTGTAACCTCTGTAGCTGTACCTGAGGTTGACGGAATAGCACAGAACTTAGCCTTTGTACGCAGTGTAGGGAAGTTAAACGGCTGTATTAAATCCTCAAAGGTTGTGTCAGGATATTCATAGAAGGTCCACATAGCCTTTGCAGCGTCTATAGGGCTGCCTCCGCCCATTGCAACAATCCAGTCCGGCTTAAACTCAGACATTGCCGCAGCACCCTTCATAACTGTTTCTACTGACGGGTCAGGCTCAACATTTTCAAAAAGCTGAACCTCCATACCTGCTTCCTTTAGATAATCAACGGCTTTTTGCAGAAAGCCAAAGCGCTTCATTGAGCCGCCGCCTACTACAACAATCGCCTTTGAGCCTTTAAGATTTTTCAGCTCCTCCAAAGCACCCTTGCCGTGGTATAAATCTCTTGGTAATGTAAATCTTCCCATAGTATTCTCCTCCTAAATAAAAAAATTGTTTTGACATAGAAATTGTCGTATGGTTTTTGTGAAAAATAAATAAATACAGCAGAAATGGTGAAATATTTATAAGTAAGTTTCCTGCTAACGCCTATATAATAACATTTTTTTGGGATAATTTGTTAACAAAGTATTAATAAAATGTATAAAGACTATTGCAAAAGAAAGAGCTGTCTAGTATAATTTAAATTGTACATTTTGTACTTATGTACAAGCATATTTATTATATGGGAGAGTGAAACAATGGATATGTTGGAAAAGTTGTTCAAATTAAAAGAACACAATACCAATGTAAAAACAGAAATTGTCGCAGGTATTACGACATTTTTGTCAATGGCTTACATTTTAGCTGTAAATCCTTCTATGCTTGCCGCAGCCGGTATGGATCAGGGGGCAATATTTACAGCAACTGCGGTTTCGGCTGCATTTGCAACATTACTTATGGGCTTTTTGGCTAACTACCCGGTAGCCCTTGCCTCAGGAATGGGATTAAACGCCTATTTTGCGTACACCGTATGTCCTATGATTGCGGAAATGGGAGTTAAAGACCCTTGGCAGGTTGCTCTAACTGCTATTTTGGTAGAGGGCATAGTGTTTGTTATTTTGTCGCTGTTTAAATTCAGAGAAACACTGGTAAACAGCATTCCGCAAAATCTAAAGTACGGCATTTCTGCCGGCATTGGTTTATTTATAACCATTGTAGGATTAAAGGGTGCCGGTATTGTAATAGCAGACCAGTCTACACTTGTAACCTGCGGTGATGTTTCAAAACCGGAATTTGTACTTGCAATGCTGGGCTTGCTGGTAATAGGAATTATGTGGCACTTTAATGTAAAGGGCGCTATATTGTGGGGAATCCTTATTACATGGGTACTGGGCATAGGCGCACAGCTAATAGGTTGGTACCAGGGTACAAGCCTTATTCCTCAGTTCTCACTTGATAATATTATACCGCCGTCATTAGAGCCAACATTTATGAAGTTTGACTTTAGCTTTATGGTTCAGCATGTAGGTAGCTTTATTGCAGTAGTATTTGCATTCCTGTTTGTTGACCTGTTTGATACAGTAGGAACACTTGTAGGTGTGGCAGACCAGGGTAACCTTTTGGACAAGGACGGCAAGCTGCCACGAGTAGGCCGTGCCCTAACCTGTGATGCTGTAGGTACTATTGCAGGTTCTATGCTGGGTACATCTACAGTTACAAGCTATGTTGAGTCAACAGCAGGTGTTGCGGCAGGCGGCCGTACAGGACTTACAGCTGTTTCTTCGGCAGTTATGTTCCTGCTGGCACTGTTCCTGTCACCTATATTCTTGGCTATTCCAAGCTTTGCAACAACCCCGGCTCTTGTGTTTGTAGGACTTCTTATGATGAAGTCAGTTAAGAAAATGAAGTTCGAGGGCGACATTGCCGATGTTTTAGGCGGCTTTGTAGCACTTACATTTATGCCTTTTACCTACTCAATAGCTACAGGTATTATGTACGGTATGATTACCTGGGTTATTCTAAAGGTATGCACAGGCAAAATAAAAGATGTTCACCCGGTAATGTGGGTGGTTATAGCCCTGTTTGCTATAAGAATTTACAGTCTGATAGCAGGTGCCTAATTTAATATATACTCAACAATAAATAAAGTATACCCCTTGCAAACTGCAAAAGCTATGGCGCAGCTTGCAGGGGCTTTTTATATGCTTTAAATAAAGCCTTACACTGGGCACATACATCACCATATAGTAGTAAATTTGACAAAAACAGTGCAGGGTGGTACAATGAACAAGGACTTTGCGTGATATGCAAAAAAATCAAAAAAAGCCTTGACTATGCATAATAAATATGATATAGTATACTTACCTCGGAAAAAAGGGGCTTATTTTTTTGTGCCCATTTTTGAGGGAGGCTAAATTTACCGCAATATCGGAGGTGCCGTTAATGAGAGTTAAAGTAACATTAGCTTGTACAGAGTGCAAACAGCGCAATTACAACACAATGAAAAACAAGAAAAACGATCCTGAGAGATTGGAAATGAAGAAGCATTGCAGATTCTGCAATAAGCACACTCTTCACAAGGAGACAAAGTAATACGGAGGTATAGGTTATGGCTGCTAAGGTCGAAAAAAAGACTGACAAGAAAAAAGATAAGAAGCCTAACATTTTTGCGAGAATTGCAAAATACTTTCGTGAATGCAAAGCAGAGATAAAGAAGATTACTTGGCCGACACCAAAGGCAACTTTTAAGAATGTCGGTATAGTTCTTGTAATTATCATAGTAATGGGACTCTTTATTTTTGCATTGGATCGAGGTCTTTTCGCATTGCTGAACCTTGTTATGGACACATCAGCAAGCTAAATTGCGTGAGAGGATGATGTGCAATGTCAGAAGAAGCAAAATGGTATGTTGTTCACACCTATTCCGGTTATGAGAACAAAGTAGCTTCTACACTGGAGAAGACTGTTGAAAACAGAAATCTTCAAGATGTTATCCAGGGAGTAAAGGTTCCTACAGAAATTGTTACAGAAATCGGTGAAAACGGAGTAGCAAAGGAAGTAGAACGCAAGCTTTACCCGGGATATGTATTTATTAAGATGGTATACACAGACGAAACCTGGTATGTTGTAAGAAACATTCGTGGTTGTACCGGCTTTGTAGGTCCATCGTCTAAGCCTGTTCCGCTTACCAATGAGGAAGTTGTTAAGATGGGCGTAGAGGTTAAGAGCGTAGAGGTTTCCTACAGCGTTGGCGATTCAGTAAGGATTATAGACGGTCCGCTTGAGGACTTTGTAGGCGTTGTAGAGGAAATTGATACCGATAAGAACATAGTAAAGGTAACTGTTTCTATGTTTGGCAGAGAAACTCCTGTTGATTTAGAGCTTTCACAGGCTGAACCGCTGGAGTAAAATTAACTTGATTAATAATTTTGCATATGCACAGCGTATGCAGTTATTATTGCTTGAGGGACTTTGCTTGTCCCTTGTGGGAGGAATGTAAATTTTTAAAACATTCCGCCATATACCACGAATTTTGGAGGTGCAAAAATAATGGCTCAAAAGGTTGTAGGCTTTATTAAGCTGCAAATACCTGCCGGTAAAGCTACCCCGGCACCACCAGTTGGTCCTGCACTGGGTCAGCATGGTGTAAACATTATGGCGTTCACTAAGGAATTTAATGAGCGTACAAAGAATGAAATCGGTATGATTATACCGGTTGTTATTACAGTTTATGCAGATCGTTCTTTCTCATTTATTACAAAGACTCCACCTGCTGCTGTACTAATTAAGAAGGCATGTAACATCCAGAGTGGTTCTGGTGTGCCTAACAAAACTAAGGTTGCAAAGATTACCCGTGAGCAGGTTAAGCAGATTGCTGAGCACAAGATGCCAGACTTGAATGCTGCTAATATCGATACAGCAATGAGTATGATTGCCGGTACAGCTCGTAGTATGGGCGTTGAAGTAGTCGATTGATCTAACTGCCCAGGTGGGAGGAAAAGATCCGATTTTACCACTTTATAGGGAGGAACACAATGAAACACGGAAAGAAATATGTTGACAGTGCTAAGCTGATTGACAGAACAAAATTTTACGATGCTGACGAAGCATTGGATTTAGTTGTAAAGACATCAACTGCTAAGTTTGACGAAACAGTTGAAGTACATGTAAAGCTTGGTGTTGATAGCCGTCATGCTGACCAGCAGGTTAGAGGTGCTATCGTACTACCAAACGGTACAGGTAAAAATGTAAAGGTTCTTGCTGTATGTAAGGGCGACAATGTAAAGCTTGCAGAAGAAGCAGGTGCTGATTTTGTAGGTGCTGAGGAAATGACACAGAAGATTCAGTCAGAGGGTTGGATGGACTTTGATGTTCTTATTACAACACCTGATATGATGGGTCTTGTAGGTCGTCTGGGTAAAATCCTAGGTCCTCGTGGCTTAATGCCTAACCCAAAGGCCGGTACAGTTACACCTGACATTGCTAAGGCTGTAAAAGAAGCTAAGGCAGGTAAGATTGAGTACCGTCTTGATAAAACAAACATTATCCACTGTCCTATAGGAAAGTCATCATTCGGCAAAGAGAAGCTGGTTGAAAACTTTAACACACTTCTTGAGGCTATTGTTAAGGCTAAGCCGGCTGCTGCTAAGGGTCAGTATATTAAGTCTTGTGCTGTAACAAGCACAATGGGTCCTGGCGTTCGTATTAACCCTAACAAGGTTGGCGGACAGACAACAGAGGGCTAATTTAAATAAATCCTTTACTTTGTGTAATGGTATATATGCTGTTCAAAGACAGCAGGTGTGTAGTGCGTAAAAGGAAATATCCTACCTGCCGAGGACAAGCTGCTTAGACATATTTTGTCATAGTGTGCCTTTTCCTCGTGTGGGAAAAGGCACTTTTTAATGCATTGCATGTATTACTTTATGGAGGTGAAATATTTTGGCAAGTGAAAAGGTTCTTGAACAAAAGAAGGCTTTAGTTGCTGAGCTGACAGAAAGACTACAGAACTCTGTTGCAGGTATCGTAGTTAAGTATGAAGGTATTACTGTAGAGGACGACACAAAGCTTCGTAAAGAGCTAAGAGAAGCAGGTGTTAAGTATACAGTTGTAAAGAACACATTGCTGTCAAGAGCTGCTGACAACGCAGGTCTTGCTGAAATGAAGGGAGTACTAGAGGGCACAACAGCTCTTGCTACTTCAGATGAGGATTATGTAGCTGCTGCTCGTATCCTTTGTAAGTTTGCTGATTCTCACGATAATTTTGAGGTTAAAACAGGCTATATGGATAGCGACATTATTGATATGGACAAAATCCAGAGCTTGGCTAAGCTACCTACTCGTGATGTACTTCTTGCAAATGTACTTGGTGCATTCCAGGCACCTATCGCAAGCTTTGCTCGTGCGGTACAGGCTATCGTAGATAAGGGCGGAGTAGAGGCATGTGAGGCTCCTGCTGAGGAAGCTGCACCTGCAGAAGCTGCTGAATAATTTATCGGCAGATTTATCTAAATTAAAAAACAATTTTATTTTATAACATGGAGGTTATTTATCATGGCATCTGAGAAAATTACTGCTATTATTGAAGAATTAAAGACTCTAACAGTTTTGGAGCTTTCTGAGCTTGTACACGCTGTAGAGGACGAGTTTGGTGTATCCGCTGCTGCTGCTGTAGCTGTTGCTGCTCCTGGTGAGGCTGCAGGCGCTGCTGCTGAGAAGACAGAGTTTGATGTAATCCTAAAGTCATTCGGCGCAAGCAAGATGAACGTTATCAAGGCTGTTCGTGGTATCACAGGTCTTGGTCTAAAGGAATCAAAAGAGCTTGTTGAGGGCGCTCCAAAGGCTATCAAGGAAGGCGTTTCTAAGGACGAGGCTGAGGATCTTAAGAAGCAGCTTGAAGAGGCTGGCGCTGAGGTTGAGCTTAAGTAATTTCACTTTAACAAGTGTAAAATTACCGGCTTAAATATTAAGCAATTTACAAGGGTACCCATTGGGTGCCCTTTTTGCGTTAGCTGTAGAATTTTGTTCGGCATTTTATCACAACTTTATTATAGAACCATTTTAAAGTCTTTTTATTATAGACCACTATTAAAACAGATTATATATATTATGAATATTTAAGTGCTTTAAATGGGCAAAACTTTAAATAAAAATCACTGTATGTTTGAAATAATTTTTTATAAGGGGTAAAGCCGGGGCATAATTAAAGGATAAGAAAGGTAAATGTTTGCCAACTTAAAATTAAAGGATAGGTAAGGTTAATGTTAGCCAAATTAAAAACTAAAGATAAGCAGGGCTATTGTTAGCCAAGTTAAAAACTAAAGATAGGCAAGGTTATTGTTGTCCGACTTAAAAATCTGCGGAATAAAACAAAAAATGCACTTGTGTTTTTGTTGGTTTTACGGAAGAATATAAAGTTAATTTTAGCTAAAATGTGCAAAAATTCAGGTGGGTTATTTTTCCCCTTGTAGTTTTTTTGCAAATATCTTATAATATAAATGTATATTTGTTTAAATTATTAAGTACGAACGGAGGAACATAGATGGGAACAGAAAATCTGTCAACAATAAAGGCAGAGATTGAAAAATCATCTGCGTACAAAAATCTTTCAAACCTTTTTGATGAGGGTACTTTCACACAAATTGACGCTTACACTATGTCAGGCGAAAACCCAACTGAGGTAATTGCAGGCTATGGTACTGTAAACAGCTGCCCTGTATATGCGTTTGCACAGAACAGTGAAATTTGCGGCGGTGCTATGTCAAAGGCTCACGCAGCAAAGCTGCAAAAGGTTTATGACCTTGCAGAAAAAACAGGTACACCTGTAGTAGGTATGTACGATTCAAACGGCGCAAAGCTAACAGAGGGTATTGATATGCTGGGCTCTTACGGTGCTGTTATTAACAGCGTCAGCAAGCTTTCAGGTGTTGTTCCTCAAATTTCAGTAATTTTAGGCAACTGCCTTGGTACAGGTGCTTTAAACGCAGTTAGCGCTGATTTTGTAATTATGTCAGAAAAGGCAAAGCTTTCTCTTGATGTTACAGGCGAAAACGCTTCTGCACAGGACGCTGCTAAGCTTGGTGTAAGCCACCTAACAGCAAAGGATACAGACAGTGCTATTGAGCTTACCAAAGAATTAGTAGCAATGCTTCCATCTAATAACCTAAGCGTTTCTCCTATTATGGACGCTGACGAGCCTGCCGATGACGCAAAATGTCCTATAGCTAAAATTGTAGACGCTGACACATTTATTCAGCTGAAAAAGGGCTACGGCAGCGAGGCAGTAGTAGGTTTGGGCAGAATTGCCGGCGTGGTAACAGGTATTGTTGCTACAAAGGGCGGCACACTTGCTGCTGAAGACTGCGACAAAATAGCTTCATTTGTAAGCTTCTGTGACGCTTTTGCCATTCCTGTAGTAACACTTGCTGATAGCACAGGCTTTGCAGGTGTAAAAGAGGCTGCAAAGGTTACTGCCGCTTATGCTGACGCAACAACTGTTAAGGCAACTGTTATTACCGGCAAGGCTTACGGCGCATTTTACATTGCTGTAGCCGGTGCGGCTGCAAATGCAGATATTACATTTGCTGTTGATACTGCTTCAATATCACCGCTTGCACCTGTAACTGCTGCGGCTGTTATGTGGTCTGACAAGATGGCAGTGCCAAAGGACGAGAGAGATAAGGTTGTAGCTGAGTACGAGGCTCAGGAGTGTACTCCTGCTAAGGCTGCCGCTGCGGGATATGTAAACGATGTTATTTCAGCAGCCGATATTCGCTTTAAGCTGTACACAGTACTTGAAATGCTATCAGGTAAGAGAGTTGCTACAATGCCTAAGAAGCACGGTACAATTAACTAATATAATTTATTTATTGAAATATAAAATTTGTTATAAAAGAGGATGAACAATATGAAAAATCTTAGAATTACAGTAAACGGCAACAGCTATGATGTACAGGTTGAAGAGCTTGCAGCAGGTTCTGCACCTGCTCCTGTAGCAACTGCTCCGGCAGCAGCACCTGCCGCTGCACCAAAGGCAGCACCGGCTCCGGCAGCCGGTTCAGGCGAGCCTGTAAAGTCACCAATGCCTGGCGTTATTCTTGACATTAAGTGTTCAGCTGGTCAAGCTGTTAAAAAGGGCGACTGCCTGTTTATACTTGAGGCAATGAAGATGGAAAACGAAATTTTTGCCCCTGTTGACGGTACACTTGGTGCAGTTAATGTTTCAAAGGGCCAGAATGTTGAGTCAGGTACAGTTCTGACAACTATTGCTTAATTAAATCCACACTTGAAAGGAATGTGCTAAAATGCCACAAAAGAAGATTCTAATTACAGAAACAGTACTTCGTGATGCACACCAGTCTTTGTTTGCTACAAGAATGACTACAGATGATATGTTGCCAATTCTTGAAAAGCTTGATCAAGTTGGATTTTATTCATTGGAGTGCTGGGGCGGTGCAACATATGACTCCTGCCTTAGATTTTTAAACGAAGACCCATGGGACAGACTTCGTATTATAAGAGATAAGTGTCCTAACACAAAGCTGCAAATGCTTTTCAGAGGTCAGAATATGCTTGGCTACCGCCACTATGCAGACGATGTTCTTGAATATTTTGTACAGCGTTCTGTAGCTAACGGTATTGATATTATCCGTATTTTTGACGCTCTTAACGATATTAAAAACCTTCAAACAGCTATTAAGGCTGCTAAAAAAGAGGGTGCTCACGCACAGGTAGCAATCTCCTACACTGTAGGTGAGGTTTTCACAACTCAGTATTATGAGGAATATGCAAAGAGAATAGCTGACGCCGGTGCAGATTCTATCTGTATTAAGGATATGGCGGCTTTGCTTACACCGCAAAGAACAGTTCAGCTTGTTAAGGCTCTTAAGAGAGCTGTTGATTTGCCAATACAGCTTCATACACACGCTACTTCCGGCTTGTCTGAAATGTGCCTGTTGAAGGGTATTGAAAACGGTGTTGATATTATTGATACTGCAATGTCACCGCTTGCTTTGGGTACTTCTCATTCTCCTACAGAGTCTATGGTAGCCGCACTTAACGGCACTGAGTATTCTACAGGTTTGGATCTAAAGCTTCTTAACGAAATTCGTGAATACTTTATGGGTATTCGTAAGAAATATATTGACAACGGCTTGCTTGACCAGAAAATGCTTGCTACAGATACTAACGCACTTATGTACGAGGTACCGGGCGGTATGCTTTCTAACCTGCTTAACCAGCTAAAGCAGGCAGGTAAAGAGGACAAGCTGACAGAGGTTCTTGAGGAAGTTCCTAGAGTAAGAAAAGACGCAGGTTATCCTCCGCTTGTTACTCCTACATCACAGATTGTAGGTACACAGGCTGTATTTAATGTAATTACAGGCGAGCGTTACAAAATGTGTAACAACCAGTTTAAGGACCTTGTTGCCGGTAAGTACGGTACAACACCTGTAAAAATTGACCCTGAGTTCAGAAAGAGAATTATTGGCGACCAAAAGGCTATTGACTGCCGTCCGGCCGACTTAATTGAGCCTGAGCTTGATTCACTTCGCCAGGAGTGCAAGCAGTGGACAGAGCAGGAAGAGGATGTATTGTCCTATGCAATGTTCCCTGAGGTTTCAGTTAAATTCTTTGAAAAGAGAAGACAAAAGGAACAGGGTGTAAACAGTGACCTTGTAGATTTAAAGAATAAGGTTCATCCGGTTTAATAATAAAATTCAAAAGCTAAAAGCTAAAAGCTCCACTATTACGGTGGAGCTTTTTTATATGGCTTAACCCTTTTGCCGGATTAACATAGTGGTTGACAACAGGCTGTAAGTGGTGTATTATAATAACATACTAAATTCCTAGGTTTTGAGTAAAACTTAGTTTTCCAATAATGCTAATGCTGCGTATATAGGCATATAATTTATGGGCATTTGTTTTAAATATTTGCTCTGTTTAGGGCAAATTTAATAAAGTACAATGTGAGTTAGGATTGAGATGATTTAATGGGCTTTGATTTTGCAGACAAAAAATTGTTTGATTATATATTTACAGGCGAATTTGGAATAGAAAAAGAGTGTCTGCGTACAGACCAACGGGGCTATTTGTCCTGTACGCCGCACCCGTTTTTAAACCACAAGCATATTCAGCGTGATTTTTGCGAGAGCCAGGTGGAATTTATAACAGATGTGTTTAACGATGTGCAAAAGGTGGAAAGTCAACTGTACAGTCTGCATACAACTGTTGCCCAAAAAATTGCAGATGATTACAATGAGCTTATATGGCCTTTTTCAAACCCACCTTATGTAAAGAATGAGGATAGTATACCTGTAGCAAACTTTGTGGGAAGTATGAAAAACAAGTCGGTTTACAGGCAATATCTGGCTGAAAAGTACGGAAAAATGAAAATGCTGTATTCGGGCATACACCTTAATTTTTCATTTGCAGAGCCACTGCTTAATTACGCATTTTCAAAAAGCGGTGTTAAAAACTTTACTGAATTTAAAAACGGCATTTATCTTGAATTAGCAAAAAAGCTTATAAGCTATACTTGGCTTATAGTTTACCTAACCGCCGCCAGCCCGGTTATGGACGGTTCGTTTTTTAGCAGTGAAATGCTGGGCAAGAGCAAGGTAACAGACTACAGGTCTGTTAGGTGCGGTAAGCTTGGCTATTGGAACAGCTTTGTACCTATACTCGGCTTTAGCAGTATAGACGATTACACAGCAAGCATCCAAAGCTACATTGATAAGGGCTTGCTTAAGTCGGCGTCGGAGCTTTATTATCCTATACGGTTAAAGCCGAAGGGAGAAAATTCTCTGCAACAGCTTGGTAACGGTGTAAATCATATTGAGCTTAGAATGTTGGATGTTAATCCCTTTTCACCTGTTGGAATATTTGCAGAGGACATTAACTTTATTCATCTGCTTATTATATATTTAATGTCAAAGCCGGATTACAATTTTACCGACGATATGCAGTGCAAAGCTATTAGCAACGAAAAAAACGCCGCCTCGTTTATTAACGATGAGATATATTTTAACGGCAGTTATGTAAAAGTAGGGGAAGCCGCTAAAAATGTTATTGAGGATATGCAGAGCTTTTTTAAGGGCTTTGACAGCAACAGTATAAATTGCACCCTAAAATATCAGTTAGATAAGCTTATTTATCCTGAAAAAAACTATGCACAAAGGGCAATAAAAGAGTTTGGCGACAATTATGTGCAAAGGGGAATAGAGCTTGCACAGGGCTACAGAAATAAACTACTGGGGGAGGCGAAGCAAAATGTGTGAAATTTTTGGATTTAGCGCAGATAAAGAGGAATATGTAAATGAAGATTTAAAGATATTTTACAGCCACAGCAATATGCATCCTCATGGTTGGGGTTTGGCACACATTTCTGACGGACAGCTTTATATAGAAAAAGAGTCTATACAAGCGTCTAAAAGTAACTACTTAAAGGAAAGGCTTGCTGTACCGCTTGTTTCAAATATGGTGCTTGCCCACATTCGCTATGCCACTATAGGCAATATTGACAGAAATAACTGCCACCCTTATACAAAGAGGGACAATTCCTCAAGGCGCTGGACTTTAATTCATAACGGGACTATATTTGATTATCCGCTGTTAAACAGATATTTAAAAAAACAGCAGGGTGAAACCGACAGCGAGAGAATATTGCTGTACATAGTTGATGAGATAAACAAAAAGCAAAGGCTATTAGGCAGAGAGGCAGACTTTAAAGAAAGGTTTAATATCTTAGATGAGCTTGTTGCTAAACTTTCAAAAGGAAATAAGCTGAATTTGATAATTTATGACGGAGAGTATATGTATATTCACACAAATTACAAAAACTCGCTGTACTATTTAGAGCGTGAAAATTCCATTACCGTTTCCACACTGCCCCTTACAAACGATAGCTGGGAGAATGTTGAATTTACAACCCTTACGGCAATTAAGGACGGCAGGTTTGTTGCGCAGGGTACAAACCACGGCAACGAATATGTAGACAATGAAGAAACATTAAAGCACTTGTACCAAATTTTTTCAAATCTATAAAAAACAAAAATCAGTGTGTATTCAAACCTGTAATACACACTGGTTTTAAATTTTAATTTAAGCCATAAGGCCCGGCAAAATGTTACCTAGCAACAAACGAGCATTTGTCAGGCGTAAAGGTAACAGTTAAGTTTTTGTCTGTAAAAAATTTAACAATATATTCCATTGCTTCTGCCGACGGCTCGGTGTCAAAAGAAAAGCTCTGACCGCCACAGCAGTCGTGACAATGCAGATACAAACCAAAGCTTTCTTTCAGACAGTTTTTCAGCTCTGCCATAGTGTTAATGTCAATAGTCATAGTAAGCTCCCTTGTATAAAAACTTGTGTTAAATTACATAGTCGTTACAGTAACGCTCACGCTGTTTGTCCAGAATGTCCTGTAGTGTTATACCGTCAAGATAATCGGTGATAACCTTGTAAAGCCCCTGCCATACAGGCAGTGTTGCACATTCGCCGGCTCTTTCACACTCTACCGGATTTTTGTCAAGACAGGCAACAGGCGAAATACTGCCCTCGGTAATTCTAAGAATGTCGCCAACAGTGTATTTGTCAGGAGTTCGTGCCAGTCTGTAGCCACCTTGGTAGCCACGGTTTGTATTTAGAATGTCTGCCTTGTTTAATATAGGAACAATTTGCTCCAGATATTTTTTAGATATATTTTGCCTTGCAGCAATGTCCTTTAACGCTATATATCCGTCGCCTTGGTGTTCAGCCAGGTCAAGCATCATACGCAAAGCATAGCGGCCTTTTGTAGATATTTTCATAAGTATGCCCTCCGTTTATATACATATAATAATACCATATGTTTGGTAGGTTTTCAAGGGGGCGGATTTATGTGGAAAAACTTTTTTGTAAAATAATTAAATTTATTTAAAAACTCAAAGACAAGCCCTAAAGCAAAAGCGGTTAAAATCAAGCAAAAGTTTTCTTGTATTTTTTACGGGAAACTGTATTTTATATGGGCTGCAGTTAAAAAACAGGTGTGTTTTGTTTATTTTGGATATGTCTGACAAATACTCCTATTGTAGCTTTCATTATAGTAAAATGCCGGTGTTACGCTTTTTCTACAGGTAATTATATAAAAAATTTAATTTATTTTGTGCAATAGTTCCAAAAACGCATATTGTCATTTTACTAATGTGATGAAATTAAAAATAATTAAGGCAAATTTTTAGAAAATAGTGACTAAATTTAAAAATTGTGTTATAATTACCGTAATGCGTTAAAACTAGGTTTTACTATAATTGTTAAAAATATGTCAGTTTTGTTGTTTATTACTGCCATATGAACTATGTTGTCGAACTGAAGGTGAAAATGTATTGGAGCAAATTATTAACATTGAAAGAATAGAAAACGCTGTGGCGCTGTTCGGCAGCTTTGATGAAAATATTAAAACCATTGAGAACGAATACGCTGTAACCGTGGTTGTGCGTGACGAACATTTGAAAATCAGCGGTGACGCAGAAGATGTGGCAAAAGCCGGCAAGGTCATTGAAAGCCTGCTGCTGCTTTTAAACCGTGGTGAAACAATAAGTCAGCAAAATGTTCACTACTGCATTTCACTGGTAAACGAGGGCAGCGAGGAGAAAATAGAAAGCCTTGCAGGCGACTGTATATGTATTACAGCAAAGGGAAAACCCTTAAAGCCAAAAACCCTTGGACAGAAAAAATATTGTAACGCAATTAAAGAAAACACCATTACAATAGGTGTAGGCCCTGCCGGCACAGGTAAGACATATCTTGCCGTTGCTATGGCGGTAACCGCCTTTAGGGCCGGCGAAATAAACAGAATTATACTTACCAGACCTGCTGTAGAGGCCGGTGAAAAGCTGGGCTTTTTGCCGGGGGATCTGCAAAGTAAGGTTGACCCGTATTTAAGGCCGCTGTATGACGCCTTGTTTGATATGCTCGGTGCAGAAACCTATCAAAAATATGTGGAGCGTGGAAATATAGAAGTGGCGCCGCTTGCATATATGCGTGGCAGAACACTTGACGACAGCTTTATTATTTTGGATGAGGCACAAAACACTACACGAGAACAAATGAAAATGTTTTTAACCAGACTTGGCTTTAATTCCAAAATGGTTATTAACGGTGATGTTACACAAATAGATTTGCCAAATGGCAGTAAATCCGGTTTACGAGAAAGTATAAGAATACTGAAAAACATTAATGATATTAAATGTATCACCTTTACCGAACGAGATGTAGTACGGCATAAGTTGGTACAGGATATTATTAAGGCTTACGAGAGAAATAATGAGGAGGCTAAAAGGAAAAATGGATAAAATCCGTGTAATTATTACTAACAATCAAAAGAAAGTAAAAATTCCTACCGGTCTTAGAATGCTGGTAAGAAGATGTTGCCACGCTGTATTGCAGTTGGAAAATTTTCAGGGCATTGCAGAAGTTAGCGTAACATTTGTAGATAACGACGAGATTCATAAGCTTAACAAGCAGTACAGAAACAAAGATATGCCTACTGATGTTCTTTCATTTGTAATGGGTGAAAACGGAGTATACGATGTTGACCCTAAGACAGGTGCCCAAATTTTGGGAGATGTAGTTATATCTATGGAAAAAGCTGTTGAGCAGGCTGAAAGATACGGCCACAGCCTACAAAGAGAGGTTGGCTACCTTACAGCACATTCAGTTTTGCATTTGCTGGGTTACGACCATGAAAATAATATGGAACGCATACGAATGAGAGAAAAGGAAGAAAAGGTAATGTCACAGCTTGGCTTGCCTGCTTCTACAAGCTATGTAAGAGAGGACTAAGCTTTATGAGCTTTCTAAAAGGCTTTTACTATGCCTTT
Source organism: uncultured Ruminococcus sp. (assembly GCA_902789345.1). Taxonomy (GTDB): domain Bacteria; phylum Bacillota; class Clostridia; order Oscillospirales; family Acutalibacteraceae; genus CAG-964. Next base: position 10,195 of record CADANT010000002.1, on the reverse strand, counting down.
AGAGGTATTGTAAATTGCGTTTGTGAAGAACGCAATATGCGAATACATATTGTTATAGCAATTTATGTTTTGTATTTCTCCGGGTTTTATTCTCTCAGCGTTACTAAGCTCTGCCTGCTTATAGCAGTTATTGCCTTGGTTATGGCACTGGAGCTTTTAAATACCGCTGTTGAGCGCACCTGTGACGCTATACAAACAGAAATATCTCCGCTTATTAAAATGGCAAAGGATGTTGCCGCAGGCGCAGTGCTGGTGGCGGCATTGGGTTCGGTGTTTGTAGGAGTTTTGCTGTTTTGGGATACTGAAGTTTTATGGAATATAATTTCGTATTTGTGCAATTCTCCTGAGTACTTGGCTATCTTTGTGCTTAGCTTGTTAACTAGTGCCCTATTTGTTTTAATAGGTCCTAAGGGAATTGTTGATAATATTCATTCAATTGTTGAGCTGAAACGAGAGATGAAGCAGGACGAAACCGAAACTGAGGAAAAGCTTTGAAAAATGATGAAATAGAATTAAAACCGGTATTTACTATATTCATAAAAATAAAGAAAAGGGGCTGTTGAGTTTTTAACTTAACAGCCTTTAAAATTTGCATTGAATATGATATAATGATAATGGAAATTTATAATTAAAAACGGAGATTATTATGAGCGAAAATAATTTTAACGATAAGTCGGCGTTTATTGCCATAGTGGGCAGACCAAATGTAGGTAAGTCGTCAATTCTTAACCGAATTTTGGGACAGAAAATTACTATAGTTTCAAGTAAGCCGCAAACAACCCGTACCCGTATTATGGGCGTGCTTACAGAGGGTGAAACACAGCTTGTTTTTATTGACACACCGGGTATTCATAAGCCGCGCACAGAGCTTGGAAAGTATATGGTGCGCTCTATAGATGAGTCTGTGGCAGGCGTTGACGCTTGCCTGCTTGTAACAGAGGCCTGCAGAAATATTACCGATACCGAGCTAAAGCTTATGGAAAAGTTTGAGGCTATGGGTGTGCCTGCAATTTTGGCAATAAATAAAATAGACACAGTTAAGGACAAAAGCGACCTTATGCTGCAAATTGCCAGATACAGCGAAAAATATGATTTTGACGCAGTAGTGCCTGTATCGGCACAAACAGGCAGCGGTATAGACCAGCTAAAGGACGAACTGAAAAAGCAGGCGCAGGAGGGCGGCCATCTGTTTGACGAGGATACTATTACAGACCAGCCGGAGCGTGTGCTTGCCGCAGAAATGATAAGGGAAAAAATGCTTAGACTTCTTGATAAAGAAATTCCTCACGGTACGGCTGTGGTTATAGAAAGAATGAAAACCCGTGACGACAAGGACATAATAGATATGGACGCCACTATTTACTGCGAAAAGGCCAGTCACAAGGGTATTATTATAGGCAAAGGCGGTTCTATGCTGAAAAAAATAGGAACCTATGCCAGACAGGATATGGAAGCTTTCTTTAACTGCAAGGTAAACCTGACAATGTGGGTTAAGGTTAAAGAGGACTGGCGTAACAGAGAGAACCTGCTTAGAAGCTTTGGTTACGACAACAACGACTTTGAATAGCGTAAATATATTTAATTTGTTTTTTAGCTTTCCAAATATTGCTATTTATTATTCTACAAATTACACCCTATAAAACTTTTCAAAAGAGTTATACTGTAAACATAGGCTATATCAAGGCATATACTTTTATATAGCTTATACTAAACACCGATGAAAATGTAAATAATTATGGCTTGTTTTATACTTGTTGGTATTGTGTGGAACGCCGTCACTGCCCCTTGTGCAGCCGGTATTTTGCGTATAATTTACAGCCCAAAGAATTTTTACAGCTTTTAAAGGTGCATAGTATTAAATTATAAAAGGGTGTGTAGTTATGAATATTTACGACGCATGGTCTGATTTTGCAGAATCAGGAAGTATAATAGACTATTTACGATACGCCTCATTAAAAAATTCTAAGGAAAATTTCCCGGAATATTATGACGACGAGGAAGATTTTGATATTCAGGAGGACGATGATGAAGCTTTCTACGGACGGACTGATAATAGGGGAACAAAATATTGGTGAGCAGGACCGTCTTGTAACCGTATTAACCCAAAAGCGTGGTGTAATACGGGCTTTTGTTAAAAATTGCAGAAGTTTAAAAAGTGCCAAAGGCTCTTCAACAAGACTTCTATGCTATTCCCGATTAACTCTTTATGTTAATCGGGATACCTACATAGTAGACGAGGCTGTTTGCCAAGAAATGTTTATTAGCCTGCGAACGGATATTACGGCTATGTCTTTGGCACAGTATTTTTGCGAATTGTTTGGCTACCTTGCCCCAAAGGAAACAGGGGCTGACGAGTATTTAAAGCTGATTTTAAACGCTCTTTATTTACTCAGCCGAAAAAAGCGACCGGACGGTATAATAAAGTCGGCTACAGAGCTTAGGCTAATGTGCTTTTGCGGCTATATGCCGGATTTAGTATGCTGCAGTAACTGTAAATGTTACGAAAGCAAGAGAATGTTTTTCCTGCCAAAGTCGGGTAAGCTGCTTTGTGGGGATTGCATAGAGCAGTCAGATGAATACAGCATAGAGGTTGGTATGGGTGTTACAACGGCAATGCGGTTTTGTATATACGCCGAGTTTTCAAAGATGTTTAATTTTAAGCTTTCACCTGAGGGAACAGAGCTTTTGGAGCGTTGTTGTGAAGAATATATAGCCTTTATTACAGAACATAATTTTAAAACGCTTGAATTTTATAAGACTATCAGATAGCTTGTACATAATTGTTTATATGTATTTACATAACGGAGAAGATAAATGGATAAAAATTTAAAAGCCATTGAGCTTGATAAAATATTAAATATGTTGGCAGAGGAAACAGCCTTTGCCGACGCAAGGGAAGAGGCCCTTAGCTTAAAACCTGCACAGGATATTTACACTGTAAATAAGCTGCTTAAGCAAACAGACGACGCTTATGTGCTTAGCGGCAGGTTTGGCTCACCCTCCTTTGGGGGAATTACCAATGTTGTAAACAGCCTGAAAAGAGCAGAGGCAGGCGGCTGTCTTACAATGGGTGAGCTGTTGAAAATTGCAGAGGTTTTGCGTGGAATAAGAGGGCTAAAGCAGTGGCGCAGCAAATCGTCAGGGCTGGAAACTGTTCTTGACAACAGCTTTAACGCTCTTACACCAAATAAATTTTTAGAGGAAAAAATATTTACAAGCATTGCCTCTGAGGACGAAATGAACGACTGTGCCTCGGTTACACTTTCCGCTATCAGAAAGAAAATTAAGCAAACATCACAAAAGGCACGAGAGGTGCTGGACAAAATGGTGCGTTCACAGGCGTACCAAAAGTTTTTGCAGGAGCCTATTGTTACTATTCGTGACGGCAGATATGTTGTGCCTGTTAAGGCGGAGTGCCGTGGCGAGGTAGCAGGACTTGTACACGATACATCTTCAAGCGGAGCAACTGTATTTGTAGAGCCAATGGGTGCGGTAGAGGCAAACAATGCCGTAAAGGTGCTGAAGTCAAAGGAAGAGGCTGAAATTGAGCGAATACTGTACGAGCTGTCAGCCACAGCAAGCACTTTTGCACAGGATATTATAAACAGCTACTATATAGCGGTACAGCTGAATGTAATTTTTGCCAAGGCATCACTGGCATATAAAATGAAAGCAAGTATGCCTATTATGAACGACAACGGCATTATTAATTTACGAAAGGCAAGGCACCCCCTTATTTCAAAGGAGGCTGTTGTGCCTATAGATGTTTACCTTGGAGAAAGCTTTACATCTCTTGTTATAACAGGCCCTAATACAGGCGGTAAAACCGTAGCTCTTAAAACAATAGGTCTTCTTACGGCAATGGCTATGTGCGGACTTATGATACCTGCCGCCGACGAAAGCAAGCTGTCGGTATTTACGCAGATTTTGGTTGATATAGGAGATGAGCAAAGCATAGAGCAGTCACTTTCAACCTTCTCTGCTCATATGACAAATGTTATTAAAATTTTAAAGCAGGCAGACCACAAAAGCCTGGTGCTTATTGACGAGCTGGGGGCAGGTACAGACCCTGTAGAGGGAGCAGGACTTGCCATAGCAATACTGGAACAGCTAAGGAGCCAGGGTGCAAAGCTGGCGTCTACAACACATTATGCGGAATTAAAGGAATACGCATTGCAAAGCAAATATGTTGAAAATGCTTGCTGTGAATTTGATGTAGCTACCCTAAGACCTACATACAGACTGCTTATAGGCGTGCCGGGTAGGTCTAACGCTTTTGCAATTTCCGAGCGACTGGGAATGGACAAGGAGCTTGTGGATAAAGCACGAAAGCTTGTGTCAGATGAAAGCAGACAGTTTGAAGATGTTGTTCAAACCTTAGAGGAACAAAGGCAGGAGCTTGACGAAAAGGTTAAATATGCCGAAAAAATTACCTTGCAAGCACAAAAGGACAGAGAAAATGTACAGCGTGAAATACAGCAGATAAAAAAGCAGGCACAGCTTGAGCTAAAAAGGGCAAGGGAAGAAGCGGCACGCATTGTGTCGTCAACCAGAGCCAGCTCCGACGCTATTATGGATGAGCTTAACGACCTTAGAAAAAGCAAACAGCTTACCCCGGAGGAAAAAGCAAAGCTTCGTTCTGACATAAAAAATATGGAAAACTCTGCCGACCCTATAGAAAAGAGCAAGGAAGAAAACTATAAGCTGCCAAGACCGTTAAAAAAGGGTGACGATGTTCTTATTTTTGACATTGACAAAAAAGCGGTTGTTCTTGAAGAACCAAAGGGCGACACCGTTATGGTGCAGGCCGGTATAATAAAAACCAAGGTAAAGCTTAGCAATCTGCGGTTGTTACAGGAAAAGAAAAAACAGCCTGTGCAAAGGTCGGTTAAAAGAAATGTTAAAAGCAATGCCACTACAAAGGCTGTTACCGAGGTGGACTTGCGTGGTATGACTGCCGCCGAGGCTATTATGGTGCTTGACAGAAGCCTAGACTCCGCTATCCTTTCGGGTATTCATCAGGTTACAATTATTCACGGAAAAGGCACAGGTGTGCTTAGAAAAGAGGTTCACAGCTACTTAAAACGCTGTAAATATGTAAAGACATATCGCCTGGGCGTATTTGGCGAGGGCGAATCAGGAGTAACCATTGCAGAACTGAAGTAAACGGTTTAAGGAGGTTTGTCTATTGAAAAAAACAGGTAAAATATGGGTAGTGGTTTTGGTTATCTTATTGGTGCTGACTGCTGCGTTGGGGGCAGGTGCGTATTTTATTTACACATCAGCCACTGACCTTACGGAGTTAAATAAGATTAATAAAACCGAATCGGATTCAATTTTAGAACCGCTTGTAAAATCCATTGTTTTGGGAGAGGAGCAAACCATAACAGACAGTGACATTAACGGCGCACTGTCTATGGTAATAAACTCCTACAACGAAAAATTAACCGACAGCCAAAAGAAAGACGCTTTCATAGTTAAGGGAGCATCAATATATCTTACAGGAAATAACACGGCAAAAATATATGCCGAGATTAATTATAATGATATAAAGTTTGTGTTTTCCGCAAATTCAAAAATAGTTTTTAATGAAAACAGTGAGTTCATTTCTTTTGAAGTGTCTGACACAAAGCTGGGCAGTTTGCCTATACCTACAGAATTTATAATGTCTAAGCTTGCAGACGGCATAGACAGCATTAACAAGGATTTCCAAGTTAAAGGCAACAAGATTATTATTCCGTCGGAATATACCTTTGAAATTATGGAAAGAGAGCTAACTCTTAAAATAACCGACCTTAATGTTTCTGACGGCAGTGCTACCGTAAAAACAACTAGTGCTATGGAATTTTTAGAGGGATTAATATCTGATATTTTCAGCGGCTTTTTCAGCGATTAAAAATAACAGGGTGTACGCATTAATTTGCATACACCCTGTTATTTTTTATGATTTACAAAATATAAGATTTAAAAAATTACATACTTTCCGGAGCGTTAATTTTCAGCATGGTAAGTACATTTTTAATTACAATTTTTGTTGCAATACAAAGGTTAAGTCTTGCCTGTGTAAGACTTTCGTTGTCGCCCTTTACTCTGCAAGCATTGTAGAACTTGTGAAACAGAGCCGCCAGCTGTAAAACATAGCGTGTTACCTTTGTAGGGTCATAATCCTTTGCAGCTGCAATAATTTCGTTTGTATAGCCTGCAAGGTGGTTAATAAGCTCCTTTTCCTCAGGTGCGCTTAGCAGTGCAAGCTCCTCGTCTGTACACTCTCTAGGAGTTATGCCGTCGCTTTCCAAAGCCTTAATTATACTGCATATTCTTGCATGGGCATACTGTACATAGTAAACAGGATTTTGAGAATCCTCTGTAACAGCCAGGTCAATGTCAAAATCCATTTGAGTGTTTGCCTCACGCATATTAAACAGGAATCTTGCGGCGTCAACAGGTACTTCTTCTATTAAAGTGCTAAGTGTTACAGCCTTGCCCGAACGCTTAGAAAGCTTGTAAACATCGCCATCCTTAATCAGTCTTACCATTTGCATAATAATAATGTCCAGGCGGTTGGAGTCTACACCCAGTGCCTCCATAGACGCCTTTATTCTCGGTATATAACCGTGGTGGTCTGCACCTAAAATATCTATGGCTGTGTCAAAGCCACGGGTAACCAGCTTGTTGTAGTGGTATGCAATGTCAGGCACTAGGTATGTTGGCACACCGTTTGCACGCAGCAGAACTCTGTCTTTGTCGTCGCCAAAGTCGGTAGTTTTAAACCACAGTGCGTCGTCCTGGTAATAGGTATGGCCGGAGGCCTTTAGTTTTTCTATAATGTCCTTTACAGCGCCGCTGTTGTGCAGTGAGCTTTCAAGGAACCAGTTGTCGTATTCTATTCTGTATTTTTGCAGATCCTTTTTAAGGTTAGCAATGTTTATAGGCAGTGCATAATCACACAGTGCCTGCTTACGCTCCTCTGACGGTACATTAACATACTTGTCGCCGTACAATTTGTTAAAAGCCTCTGCGTGTGCTGTAATGTCGGCACCTTGGTAAGCGTCCTCCGGCATTTCTATTGTGTTGTCGTAAATTTGCAGATACCTAACCTCAAGTGATGTCTTAAACTTCTCTATCTGGTTGCCGGCGTCATTTACATAAAATTCTCTTTCAACATCATATCCGGCTGTTTGCAGTACGCTTGCCAAACAGTCGCCCAAAGCACCGCCACGGGCGTTGCCTATGTGCATAGGGCCTGTAGGATTTGCAGATACAAACTCAACTAAAATCCTTTTTCCCTCACCGTAGCTTGACTTGCCGTAGCTGTCCTTTTCACTTTCAATAGCCTTAACAACATCTGCATAGTAGCTTTTGTTAAGGAAGAAGTTAATAAATCCCGGTCCGGCTATTTCGCACCTTTCAATATAAGTGCCATCGGTTGACAAATTATCAACAATAGCCTGGGCAATGTTTCTTGGAGCTGTTTTAAAAGCTCTTGCACATACCATTGCAACATTGGTGGCTAGGTCGCCGTTTTTTCTGTCAGCAGGAATTTCAATAATAAAATCAGGTGTAGGTGCGTCAGCAAGTGCACCTGATGCTTTTGCTTTTTCTATAGAGGACAGAATAGCCTCTTTTAATGTGTCTACAGATTTTTGAGCAATGTTTGCCATTGTTATTTTCCTCTCCTGTTAATTTTCTCTTATGTTTATTTTAAATGTATTTTCGCTTACTGTTGCGGAGTCAAAATCAAGAGTATATGCTACATCTATACTGCCGCCTTGCTCGTTTAGGTTAATATCCATAACCTTGGTAAACACCCCTATTATAAGCGAGCCTACAGGTGTGTGGTAATGACACTGATGGCGTTTGTTACATTCCAGTATAAGCTGAGAATCATATTCGCCGCTGCGTGTAATTGTAACCTGTCGGTCAGAAATTTTTATAGTTGTGTTTTGAAATACAGAGGGATTTTCCTCGTCGTATTCTTTATAGCGTATAAATTTATTGCCTGTTGAGGCTACCTTGTAGTCGCCTGTGGTAGTTACAGTAACAGAATCCTGTATTTCGTCCTCTATACACTGCGTACCTATAATATCAATAATATATTTATCTTTACTCATTCGTTCACCTGCAAAATCAGTAGTGCTGAATATTTATTTGGTGCACCTCTTGGTTAAAGGTGTTTCCTAAAAATAGGCTTGCCACCTTGCTAAAGCCGTCTACACGGTCGCTTACAAAGTATTCACAGCTGCCGGATTCCTGTTGAGGGTTTTCAAGTCCGTTTTCTTTTATAAGCTTTGCCGCATATCTGGCGGTTTCTCTGCCGGAGTCAATCAGCGCAACGCCGTCACCCATAACATCTGCAATAGCCTCTCTTAAAATAGGGTAGTGCGTACAGCCTAAAATAAGTGTGTCAACACCGCTGTCAATAAGCGGCTGAAGGTAACGCTGAACTACAGTGCGTACAACAATGTCGTTTTTATCTATAAAGCCGTTTTCAACCAGCGGAACAAACAGCGGACAGTCCCTTTGGTAAACATTAAGGCTGCTGTTCATATTTTCTATAGCGTGTTTATAAGAACTGCTGTTTATAGTTGCGGTTGTACCTATTACGCCTATTTTACCGTTTTTTGTGGTGTTTGCGGCGGCATAAGCTGTAGGGTTTACTACCCCTGTGTACGGCATATGAAATTCATCGCCCAAGTTGCCGGCTACAGAGCTTACTGTACCGCAGGCAGCTATTAAAATTTTTATATCCTTTGTTTGCAGAAACCTTGCGTCCTGCATAGCATAGCGTGTTATAGTTTCTTTACTTCGGTTGCCGTACGGAACTCGGCTGGTGTCACCAAAGTAAACGATGTTTTCATTTGGTAAAAATCTAATTAATTCCTTTACAGCGGTTAAACCGCCTAAGCCGGAATCAAATACTCCTATAGCTGAAGTTTTTGACATAATTTATCAGCCTTTCGTTTTATGTAATTGGTCTTATAGCAGGGGCTGCTGTATTTAAAAAGCAACTCACATACAAAACCCATTCTAAAATACAATTTTACCATATACAATTAATTGGTGCAATGTATATTTTTCAAAAATTGTAGTGACAAAAGTAAAAAATAAATGTATAATAGATATGTTTTACAATGTTAAGCTGCACAGTGCTTAACGCAATGCTAAGAAGTAAGGATTGATAACTATGGATTTTTCTTTTATGAATATAATTACCGATAAGGTAGCGGCAGTTCTTGAGCCACAGGGCTATAAAAGGCAAAAGGTAGACAACAGCGACAGAGAATACGCCGCTTTGTTTACAGGCGAAAGCAACGCATATATGGTTATGTACAACGCTAAGAAACAGCTTGTTGCGCTAAAGGTGTGCGGTATGGATTCAGACGGACCTGACAACAGTTGGAAAAGTATGAACACCTGGATATTCGACCCTGAAAAGGACGATAATAAAGAGGCAAGCAGTATCGGTAACGACTTTGCAGACGCTCTTTCTGTAAATAAGCCGAAAATTTCCGGCAAGGGCAAGAAGAAAAACAGCGACGACGGCAACGCAGATCCTAGATTCTTCTGCAAAAGAATGGTTAATGTTTTCCCGGAGCTTAAAGAGGAAATTTGGGAAGAAGAGGACGGCTACGACCCGTTCAGAGGCGTAACCTTTGCACAGAAGCATATTGTTCCAAAGGTAAACGAGCTTTTGAAAAACGGAAACAAGCAGTCAATAAGCAAGCTGGCAGGTATACTTAACGCACAATATATTGCCGGCGATTTAAACACCCGCTCAATTATTACTATTGTAGTGCTTAACGGAATTAAACCTGAGCTTGACAGCAAAATTGAGGGTGAGCTAAGCGATGTGCTTGGTAAGGCTTGGGGCTTTGCAAAGAAATACAGAACCAAAAAGGTTAAGCCTGAAAAGGTAAAGAAAGTAAACAACAAGTTTGCCGAAAAGCTGGGACAGTAAAACCAATCTGTAAAGCGGCTTAGCGCAAACAAAAGGTTAAACCCAAATACTTGTTTAGGTTTACCTGTAATTAATATTAAAACATAATCCGCCTATAGTCTGCAGAGTTTTGTCTGTACAGACTGTAGGCGTTTTTCATTGGCTCTGTGTCAATAGTTGGGGTAAAACCGTAAAAAGAAAATTGATTTAAACAAGTGGCAATGGACTAGGTTGCCACTTGTTTTTGATTTTGGTGTG
>CADANT010000001.1 GCA_902789345.1 uncultured Ruminococcus sp. | reverse complement strand
CAAAACATTTAGCTAGTAAATAACCGCACAAGAGGTTAAATCCTGTGCGGTTATGGTGACCCATCGGAGATTCGAACTCCGGACACCTTGATTAAAAGTCAAGTGCTCTGCCAACTGAGCTAATGGATCAAGTGGGGTGGATAGTCGGATTCGAACCGACGGTCTCCAGTGCCACAAACTGGCGCTTTAACCAACTAAGCTATACCCACCACAACTGGCGCGCCAGAAGGGACTCGAACCCCTGACCTACTGCTTAGAAGGCAGTTGCTCTATCCAGCTGAGCTACTGGCGCATAACAAAAATTCACCTGTCAAAGACAAGGTTGGAGCGGATGATGGGAATCGAACCCACACGATCAGCTTGGAAGGCTGAAGTTCTACCACTAAACTACATCCGCAAATTGCAGTTGTAATATCGCCCTTAAGCGACGATAACTATTTTATCAAAAAGAATTACTGTTGTCAATACCTTTTTGAAAAATATTGGATTTTTACTGAAAAATATAATCAGAGGAAATATCTGTGCAAATTAAGGATAAAAGTCAGTGTTAGTTGTATGCAAACAGGGTTGCAACTAAATACAAACCCTAAATTGCAATGCAATTAAAAGATGTTAAAAACATTACTGCACAGGTAGAGCACACCTATTATAACAGGCTGATGAACAATGTATATTATTAGTGCATGCTTGCCTATAAAATCAAGAGGAGGGCATAGCTTTTTGTACATCCACTTTGGAGCACCTTTTGATTTTAAAATTTTGCCTGCAAATATCCCTCCTAAAAACAAGAAAATGTACGGGAATATAGGGAAATAGTCAGAGGAGATAAAATCACTGCTTGGAAAGCCTATAAAAGACAGTGGGTAAAATTGATACAGCTGTTCAGGTAATTTTATGCAGTAAAACGGCTCAAAACCAATGTATCCCTTGGGAATATTAAAGCAAATTATAAATAAAGCCAAACAAATACATAGTCCGGCAAGTGGCGGTATGTGGTTAATAGGCTTTTGCAGAAGGGAGTAAATAATAAGGGCTATGCTTAAAAAGTGAAGGATTCCAAAAAGTATAGCCTGTTCCGGTATTAGTATACAGGTAACAAGTGTTATTCCCAATGAAATGCCTAAAAGAATAACACCCCGCTTAAGGTTATTTTTGCTGAAAGAACAGCATATGCCGCATATGCTTATAAATGTTATTGGAATTATGGGTTCGTAGGGTATTACTGCACGCATGGCAGGGTAGCTGAATTCCAATGCAAATATAAACGACATAGAGTACAGTATATGGTACAAAACCATAGCTATTACTGCCAATCCCCTAAGCTCATCTAAAAAGCATATTCTGTTTTTTACTGTTGTGCTGTTATCCATAATAGTTTGTCCCATTAATTATTATTTATTATTGTTGCTTTTTTGCCAATGCATAAGCTATAATAATTATACACATTATAGACTATTTGGTAAAGGAAAATGCTTTATGGAAATTGAAATTGGTAAGAAACATACAGAAAAAACAAAGGTTACAGACGATATGCTTGCGTGCAATGTAGGCAGTGGCTCGGTGCAGGTTTATGCTACGCCTATGGTGGTGGCTTTAATGGAAAAGGCGGCCTCCGCTTTGGCGCAACAGTATGTTCCAGAGGGCTGTACTACGGTAGGAACAAACATAAGTATAGACCATTTGGCAGCCACCGCCTCGGGAGCAGAGGTGTATGCAACCGCTGAGCTTACAGAAAGCGACGGCAGGCGTTTTGAATTTGCCGTAGAGGCATATGACAATGCCGGACTTATAGCAAAGGGCACACACCAAAGATTTTCTGTTAAGATTGAAAAGTTCTTGGCTAAGGCGGAAGAAAGACTTAAAAAATAAGTGAATTTTAGTTGCGTAATTACATTTTGCAAGTAAGCTTTATAAGACATAATATATTTTCCCACGGCATATATTGTTTGTGTAAGTACAGGCTGTAGCCTTAAAAACGGAGGATGTATCTATGTTTATAATTAAAAAGATTTCTAAAAAAGGTGTGGCAGGCGCAGCAATACTGCTTTTCTTTTTACTGCTGCTTATTATGAGATTTACAGTTTTTAATTTTGCGCCTACTACAGCTTATTGCGATACGGTGGGCAAGTACAGCTTAGAAATTACGCAAAGCTTTACTGTGCAGAATTTTTTAAATCAATTTGGGTTGGAAATTGATAAAAGCACAGAGGAAAAGGTTGATATAAAAATTCCGTCTGAATTTAATGCCGTTTACAATAGGTATAACTCTCTGCAAAAGCAGCAAGGGCTTGACCTTGAGTGCAGCAAGGGCTGCAAGGCGGTACGCTATACATATGATGTAGTAAACTATCCTACCGGTGCAGCGGTTAAGGTTAATGTAATTGTAAGCGGAGGAAAGGTAATTGCAGGAGATTTGTGTACCCCTCAGCTTAACGGTGTTATGACTACTTTGGACGATAAGAGTATAGAAAAGCAAAATTAACAGGAGGAAAAATGGGTTTAGTCAGGCTTGATAAACTGTTGGCCTCTCAGGGAACAGCCAGTAGAAGCGATGTAAAAAAGCTGATTTATAAGGGGCAGGTTACGGTAAATGATGTTGTTGTAAAATCTCCAAATGCTAAGGTGAATACCGACAGTGATGTTGTAAAGCTAAACGGAGAGGTAGTTGGGGCAGAGGAGTTTGTCTATTATATGATGAATAAGCCGGCAGGCGTAATTTGCGCTACGCAGGATAAGCACGAAAAAACAGTAATTGACATAGTGCCGGCAAAATACAAAAGAAAAGGACTTTTTCCCGTTGGCAGGTTGGACAAGGACACAGAGGGACTGCTTTTAATTACAAATGACGGTGATTTTGCACACAGGGTAACCTCACCCAACAAAGAGGTGTATAAAACCTACTACGCACTTATTGATTCACCTATCAGTAATGACGATATAGAGGCGTTTAAAAACGGCATAGTCTTTAGGGACGGCACACGGTGTAAGCAAGCCTTTTTAAGCAAAGTACCCGATAATGAAAATGCTGTTTATGTCAAAGTGTGCGAGGGTATGTTCCATCAGGTCAAAAAAATGCTTGCAGTAAGAGAAAAACAGGTAAAATACTTGAGAAGAATTTCCATAGGTGGACTTAAATTGCCTGACAATTTAGACAAAGGAAATCTTATTTCGCTAAATAAACTAGAGATAAATAATATAATCTTCGGCGAAATACACTAAATATAATATATTTTTTTCGCATACTGTTGGATTTGTAAAATCTCTACTTAAATATTTAGTAAAAAATTTACTAGCAAGTTGAAAATAAAAGTGATATACTACTTTGTGTGAAACAATACACCTTGCTGTTACTTGCAAGGAGAATTAGGAGGTACTGTGAAATGGCTAGTGTAAAGCTTGAACACATTTACAAAATTTATGACGGCGGAGTTGAAGCCGTATCAGATGTTAATCTTGAAATTGAAGATAAGGAGTTTATTATTCTTGTAGGACCATCAGGTTGTGGTAAATCTACTACACTTAGAATGATTGCCGGTTTGGAAGATATTAGTAAGGGTACTCTTACTATAGGCGATGTTGTTGCTAACGATGTTGCACCTAAGGACAGAGATATTGCAATGGTATTCCAGAACTATGCGTTGTATCCTCATATGTCAGTATATGACAATATGGCGTTTGGTCTAAAGCTAAGAAAAACTCCAAAGGAAGAAATCCGCAGAAGAGTTGAAGAGGCTGCAAGAATTCTTGACATTGATCATCTTCTTGACCGTAAGCCAAAGGCTCTTTCCGGTGGTCAAAGACAGCGTGTTGCTCTGGGTAGAGCTATTGTCCGTGACCCTAAGGTGTTCTTGCTTGATGAGCCGCTGTCAAACCTTGACGCTAAGCTGCGTGCACAGATGAGAACAGAAATTTCTAAGCTTCACCAGAGATTGGGTACAACATTTATTTATGTAACCCATGACCAAACAGAGGCTATGACAATGGGTACAAGAATCGTTGTTATGAAGGACGGTATTGTACAGCAGGTAAACACACCTCAGCATTTGTACGACTACCCAATTAACGAGTTCGTTGCAGGATTTATCGGTTCACCACAGATGAACTTCATTAACGCTACAGTTGGTAAGAGCGGTGAAACATACACATTGTCATTTGACGGTATTACTCTTGCTGTACCTTCAGAAAAATCTTCTGAGCTTTCTAACTATGTTGGTAAGGAAGTAGTGTTCGGTATTCGTCCTGAAAATGTTTATGACGATTATGACAGCATTAACAGATATGCTAACGCTATGGAGGCAAAGGTAGAGGTTACTGAGCTTATGGGTGCTGAAATCTATCTGTACCTAACAGTTGGTTCAGCTTCAGTTACAGCCAGAGTTGCTCCTACATCAAAGGCTAAGCCTGGCGATACTATTAAAATCGCATTTGACTTAAGCAGACTTCATATTTTCGACAAGGAAACAGAGAAGAATATTTCTCTTCCACAGGATATAAAGTAATTTGTGTTTAAGCTATAAATAAAGAATATTTAAGCAGGTCTTTTCCGCTAAGGTTAGGGCCTGCTTTTCATTTTGAGGTTAAGTGTTGAATACATAAAAGGTATGTGCTATAATAAGGTTAGTTTAGACTAACTCTATTATAGTCTAAATTTAAAAATCTTTCGTATATATTATAGAGGAGTGATGATAAATGAATATATATGTAATTAAAAAAATGTCGGACTACAGCCGTAGTTCGCTTACAGTAAAGGAACAGCATTTGCTTCATAGGCTCCCACAGGTGCTTGTGGAAATGACAGGTTTAAAAAACGGTGAAATGAAATGATTTTGCAGGGTGCTGTTATTTTACTGGTGCCTTTTTTAGGAACCTCCCTTGGTTCTGCGTTAGTATTTTTTATAAAAAGTAAAATTAACGAAAAACTGCAAAAGCTTATGCTGGGTTTTGCGGCAGGGGTTATGCTGGCGGCGTCTGTATGGTCGCTGTTAATTCCCTCTATAGATATGGCACAGCAGCAGGGAGTTGTAAGCTGGGTGCCGGCTTTAGTAGGGTTTATGCTTGGTATAGCTTTTTTGCTGGTGCTGGACAGTCTTATTCCCCATCTGCATTTAAACAGTAATAAGCCAGAGGGTGTAAAAGTTAGCTTATCCGACAACACTATGCTTTTGTTTGCTGTAATGCTGCACAATATTCCGGAGGGTATGGCGGTAGGTGTTACCTTTGCAGGCTGCCTTTTGGATAACACAGGCATAACCTTTGCCGGTGCGCTTTCTTTGGCAATAGGTATAGCTATACAAAATTTTCCGGAGGGCGCTATTATCTCTATGCCACTTAATGCAGGCGGGTTTTCAAAACCAAAGTCCTTTGCATTAGGCGTGGTGTCAGGTGTAGTAGAGCCGATAGGAGCGCTGTTTACCATAATGTTTGCAGAAATTACAACGCCTATATTGCCGTATTTTCTTTCGTTTGCGGCCGGTGCAATGGTTTATGTTATAACCGAGGAGCTTATACCGGAGTCCCAGTCGGGTAAACACTCAAACATAGGCACTGTAGGGGTGGCTGTGGGATTTATGTTAATGATGATATTGGATACTGCCTTTTCGTAATATTTACTAAGTTTTGTAAAAATGCTTAAGGGATGTAAAACCATAAAAATTTAGTGTATTCCACAGCCGGAGGTATATCATATAGAATTTTTACTTATTAACGGTGCTTTAAATGATTAAAAATAAGTAAAATTTTAAAAATGTTGGTAAAGCTATTGATTTTAATAATGTGCTGTATTATAATTCTAATTAGTTAGTGGTAACTAACTAATTAGAATAAATCATGTGGACTCCTTATTGAAAAGTTTAGCTTCTTTTTTATTTTCCCGGAAGGAGTGCTTAACCTTCCGGAAGGATGTCTGCATAGCAAAGGAGTTTTGCAAAATGTCATATTTTGAAATTGAAAAGGTAATAGGAAGAGAAATACTTGATTCAAGAGGCAACCCTACAGTAGAGGCTGAGGTAACTCTTGTAGACGGGACTGTAGCAAGGGGTACAGCGCCAAGCGGTGCTTCTACAGGCGAATTTGAAGCATTAGAGCTTAGAGACGGCGACAAGTCAAGATACCTTGGCAAGGGCGTTTCAAAGGCTGTTGAAAATATTAACACAATTATTAACGATACAATTACAGGTATGGACGCTACAGACATTTACGCAGTGGACAAGGCTATGATAAAGGCCGACGGCACAAAGGACAAGTCAAAGCTTGGCGCTAATGCTATTTTGGCTGTATCTATTGCTACAGCAAGAGCTGCTGCTACAGCTTTGGGCGTGCCTCTATACAGATTTTTAGGCGGCATTTCAGGCAACCGTCTGCCTGTACCTATGATGAACATTCTAAACGGCGGTGCACACGCTGCCAACACTGTAGATGTACAGGAATTTATGATTATGCCGGTTGGCGCACCTAGCTTTAAAGAATGTCTGCGTTGGTGTGCAGAGGTGTTCCACGCTTTGGCAGCACTGCTAAAGTCAAAGGGTTTGGCTACATCAGTAGGTGACGAGGGTGGCTTTGCTCCTGACCTTGCAAGCGACGAAGAGGCTATTCAGTATATCCTTGAAGCTGTTAAAAATGCTGGCTATGAACCTGGCAAGGACTTTATGATTGCTATGGACGCAGCGTCTTCAGAGTGGAAGGGCTCAAAGAAAGGCGAATATGTTTTGCCTAAGTCCGGTCTAAAGTTTACATCACAGGAGCTTATTGCACACTGGAAGAGCTTGGTTGAAAAGTACCCTATTATCTCTATTGAAGATGCACTTGACGAAGAGGACTGGGAAGGCTGGCAGGAGCTTACAAAGGAGCTTGGCGACAAGGTTCAGCTTGTAGATGACGACCTGTTTGTTACTAATACAGAAAGACTTTCAAAGGGTATTAAGCTTGGCTGCGGTAACTCAATTTTGATTAAGCTAAACCAGATCGGTTCTGTATCCGAAACACTTGAGGCTATTAAAATGGCGCACAAGGCCGGCTACACAGCAATTTCATCTCACCGCAGCGGTGAAACAGCAGACACAACTATTGCCGATCTTGCAGTGGCTCTTAACACTTGCCAAATTAAGACAGGTGCTCCTAGCCGTTCTGAGCGTGTAGCTAAGTACAACCAGCTGCTTAGAATTGAAGAAGAGCTTGGCGAAAGTGCTGTTTACCCACAAATGAACGCATTTAATGTTAAATAATTAATACTAAACAGCAAAATTTTAAAAGCGCATAACATATTTTGCACTTTAACCTATACTCCACTATGCGAGGGCTGTTAGCCTTTGCGGTGTATGTGGTTTCTTTGGCGCAGGTTGTTGTAGGCTTTTGACTGATTTTGAACGGTATTTAATTATAGTCCCCCTTTTATAAATAATCATAACAAAACGGCTTGCCGGTAATTTGCACTTAAAATGTGTATTTTACGGCGGGCCGTTTTTTCTATCAATGGCACAAATTTCTTGAAATCAGCTAGTGCATTATGACGAAAGTATATGTAATTTTGAATAAACAAAATTGTGGCAGTTTATTGAAAACCAATAATAAAATTGCTTGTTTTTGACAATTTATGCGGTTTTGACACTGATTTGCCTAAAAATAGATGAATGTTTTTGAAAGAAAATGCTTGATTTTTATTTTATTTATGTTATTATATAACCACAGGGAGGGAACAAAAGATGTTATCAGAAGAAAGACATTCGGCAATACTTGAATTACTGGAGAATAAAAAAGCAGTAACTGTATCGGAGCTGACTCAGATTTTAAGCGCCTCTGAATCAACCATTAGGCGAGACTTGAATACTCTTGACCATTTGGGAAAGCTAAATAAGGTGCATGGCGGTGCAACTGCCATTGATAAAACATACGATGTTTCCGAGGACGATGTGGCTACTAAAGAGCTTCAGTGTATTGAAGAAAAAAAGGCAATAGGAAAATACGCGGCGTCACTTATATATGACAATGATTTTGTATATATAGACGCAGGAACAACCACAAGCTGTATGATTGACTATATCGAGGATTCAAAGGCAACATTTGTTACCAACGGTATAGCGCACGCCAAAAAGCTTTTAAGCAAGGGGCTGAAAACCTATGTAATAGGCGGCAGGTTAAAACAATCTACAGAGGCAGTTGTAGGTGCAGAGGGCATTTGCAATATGCAAAGATTTAATTTTACTAAGTCTTTTTTAGGAGCAAACGGAATTTCAACAACAGTTGGTTTTACCACGCCGGATACAGAAGAAGCGGCAATGAAAACAGAGGCAGCAAAACGCAGTATGATTACTATTGTACTTGCTGACCATACTAAGTTTAGCAAGGTGTTTTCTGTTACCTTTGCGGAGCTTAGAAACACCTGTATAATTACAGACCAACTGGCAGACAAGGCTTTTAAAGATATAACAGTGGTTAAGGAGGTGTCGGTATGATCTATACGGTTACATTTAACCCGGCTATTGATTATGTTATGCATACGCAGGCGTTACAGCTGGGGTCGGTAAACCGAGCAGTCAAAGAAGAGGTAATGTTTGGCGGCAAGGGCATTAATGTTTCAACCGTTTTAGGCAACCTTGGTGTAGAAAATGTTGCGTTAGGCTTTATAGCCGGCTTTACAGGACACGCACTTGAAAAAGGCGTTAAGAGCTTTGGAGTGAAAACCGACTTCATAGAGCTGGAAAAGGGAATGACCCGAATAAATGTTAAGCTAAAGGCAACAGAAGAAACAGACATTAACGGTGCAGGTCCGGAAATTAATTCCGATGCATTGCAGCAGCTTTTTTCAAAGCTTGACCAACTAAAAAAGGGTGACTATCTGGTGCTTGCCGGAAGCATACCAAAGTCAATGCCAAGCGACATTTACGAAAAAATTATGGAGCGCTTGCAAAACAAAGGAATAATGTTTGTGGTAGACGCAACAAAAGACCTGTTGCTGAATGTTTTAAAATACAAACCGTTTTTAATAAAGCCCAACAACCACGAGCTTGGAGAAATGTTTGGAGTACAGCTGAAAAGTGACGACGAGATTGTACATTACGCAGAAAAGCTTCAGGAAATGGGTGCAGAAAATGTAGTTGTTTCTATGGCAGGAGACGGTGCAATGCTTGTTGACAGCAACGGTGCTGTAACAAAAATAGGAGTTCCAAAGGGCAAGGTAGTAAATTCGGTAGGCGCAGGCGACAGTATGGTAGCAGGCTTTATAGCCGGCTATACAGAAACAGGCGATTACAGCTATTCTCTTAGATTAGGCTCTGCCGCAGGCAGTGCAACAGCCTTTTCAGAGGGACTGGCAACTAAAGAAAAAATTTTTGAACTTATTAATAAATTTTAACAGGAGGGAAAATTTATGCGTATTACAGACTTACTTAGTAAACAAAGTATAGAGCTAGGCATTTCTTTAGGTTCAAAAGCAGAGGCTATAGACAAGCTTATTTCGCTTCATAAGCAAGCAGGAAACCTTGCAGATGTAGCAAAGTACAAGGAGGGAATTTTATCCAGAGAGGAACAATGCTCAACTGCTATAGGACAGGGCATAGCTATTCCTCATGCTAAAAGCGAAGCAGTAAAAAAGCCGGCTTTGGCGGCAGTAACTGTACCAAAGGGCGTTGATTACCAGGCTATGGACGGTCAGCCGTCTGATCTTATATTTATGATAGCCGCTCCAAACGACGGTGATGTTCATTTGGAAGTGCTTTCAAGATTGATGCAGATGCTTATGGACGATAAGTTTAAATCTGACTTGGTTAATGCAAAATCAAAAGACGAGTTTTTAAGCATTATAGATAAAAAAGAAATTGAAAAATTCGGTGCCGAGGCTAAAGAAGAAGCGAAGCCGCAAAAGCAGGGCTACAGAATATTGGCAGTAACAGCCTGTCCTACAGGCATTGCCCACACATATATGGCAGCCGAGGCTCTTGAAAAAGCCGGTAAAGAAATGGGATACCCTCTAAAGGCAGAAACAAACGGCTCCGGCGGTGCAAAGAATGTTCTTACAAAGGAAGAAATTGCTAATTGTGACGGTATTATTATTGCCGCCGACAAGTCGGTAGAAATGGCAAGATTTAACGGAAAGCCGTTAATAAGCGTGCCTGTTTCGCAGGGTATTCAAAAGCCTCAGGAATTAATCCAAAAGATTATCGACGGCAAGGCTCCTGTATATCACAGTGAAAAAGCCGCAGAAGATGTAGATTCCGGTATGAACGAAAGTGTAGGCCGTCAGCTGTACAAGCACCTTATGAACGGCGTTTCACATATGCTTCCGTTTGTTGTAGCAGGCGGTATATTTATTGCAATAGCATTCCTTATAGACATAATGAGCGGCGTAAACGCACGGGAGGTTGGCAGTGCCTTTGGTACAGTTACTCCGGTAGCAAATTGGTTTAAAACACTTGGCGGTGTGGCGTTTAGCCTAATGGTTCCGATTTTGGCAGGCTTTATTGCCAGGTCTATAGCAGACCGTCCGGGCTTGCTTGTAGGTTTGGTAGGCGGTTTCTTGGCAACCTCCGGTGCAACCTTTGCCAACCCGGCAGCCCTTACAGGTGACGCAGCCGCAGCTGCAGGCGTTGCAGCTGCAATTCCTTCCGGTTTCTTAGGCGGTTTGTTGGCAGGTTTTGCAGGCGGTTACTTAATGCTTGCTATTGAAAAAATGTGCGACAAAATGCCAAGAGCACTCGAGGGTATTAAGCCGGTGCTTATTTATCCGCTGCTGGGCTTAGGAAGCATACTTGTTATAATGTGTGCTGTAAACCCAATTATGGGACTTATCAACCAGGGTATGTCAGACGGACTTAATACAATAGCGGCAAATCCGGCAATGATGGTTCCGCTTTGTGCATTGCTTGCAGGTATGATGTCAATAGATATGGGTGGTCCTTTCAACAAGGCAGCTTACACATTTGCAACATTATCACTTGCAAATGCAACAGATTCAGCTTATATGATTATGGCTGCTGTTATGATAGGCGGTATGGTTCCTCCGCTGGCTATCGCTCTTTCAAACACATTCTTTAAGAACAGATGGACAGAGGATGAAAGAAAGAACGCTCCTGTAAACTATGTAATGGGACTTTCATTTATTACAGAGGGTGCAATCCCTTACGCAGCGTCTTCACCGCTTACAGTTATTCCGTCTTGCTTCGTAGGTTCTGCTTTGGCAGGTGCATTGTCAGCATTGTTTGGCTGTAAGCTAATGGCTCCTCACGGCGGAGTGTTCGTATTCGCTACAATGCAGGGCACATGGTACTTCTATATTTTGGCTTTGGCAGCCGGTGCAATAGCAGGTATGCTTATGCTTGCAATTCTGAAAAAGCCTCTCAACAAGGCAGCAAAGGTAAAGAAGTAATTTAAAACAATTAATCAGACATTAATTAACGAGTAAAATAAAACAAATCTCCACAGTCTGAAAAATGGCTGTGGAGGAAACAGAAAAGGAGAATTATTATGGTATCAAAAAAGACAACAGTAGTAAACGCAGAAGGCTTCCATATGCGTCCGGCAGGAGTTTTTGCAAACACAATGAGTAAGTTCAGCAGTGATGTAAACCTAATAGTAAACGGCAACACTATTAACGGCAAAAGCCTTATGAACATTATTGCGGCTTGTATTAAGTGCGGTACAGAGGTAGAGGTTCAGTGCAGCGGTGCCGACGAAAACGAGGCACTTGCTAAGGCAGTAGAAATGATTGATTCCGGTTTAGGCGAATAAGAATTCATTTTGCAGTTCATTGGTATATATTTTCTGATTGTCATTTCCGGGGGCTTTGGCTTCCCAGAATTGGCATATATAAATAGGAAAGCAGAGGTATGAAGTATGTATAACGGTATTGGCGCATCCTCAGGTATCGGCATAGGCAAGGTTATGATAATTAAGGAGCAGGCTTTAAGCTACGCACCAACCACCGACGCCACACCTGAACAGGAAATAGAAAGATATAAGCAGGCTTTAAATAAATTTGTAGACGACACAATGGCAAAGGCAGAGCAAATGAAAAGCTCTGTAGGCGAAAAAGAAGCAGAAATAATTATGGGACACGCCGCTATGCTGCAAGACCCATATATGAATTCTGAAATAGAAAAGCAAATGCAGTCAGGCGACAGTGCGGAAAAGGCTCTTGAAACCATTTGCGATATGTTTATAACAATGTTTGAGTCTACCGGTGACGAGCTGACAATGCAGCGTGCCACAGATGTTAAGGACATAAAAAAGGGTATGCTTTCGGTGCTTCTTGGTATAGAGGAGGCAGACATAAGCAAAGCCCCAAAGGGCACGATAATAGTTGTTGACGATCTTACACCGTCTATGACAACAGGTATTGTAAAAGAAAACATAGCAGGCATAATTACACAAACAGGCGGCAAAACCTCACATTCGGCTATTTTGGCAAGGGCACTGGAAATTCCGGCTGTACTAAGTGTAGCGGGTGTAGTTGAAAAGCTGGCAGACGGACAGCAGGTAATTATTGACGGTTCAAAGGGTACAGTTATTGACACACCTACAGAAGAACAGCTAAAAGATTACACAGAAAAGCGTAACAAGTTCCTAAAAGAAAAGGAAGAGCTTAAAAAATATATCGGTATGGCTACCGCCACAGCAGACGGCAAGGTGGTAGAGTTGGTAGGAAACATAGGTAATCCGGACAACACTAAACAGGTAGTAGAGTGTGACGGCGAGGGTGTAGGTCTGTTTAGAACAGAATTTTTGTTTATGGATTCCGACTCTATGCCTACCGAGGAACAGCAGTTCGAGGCGTACAAAAAAGCGGCGTTGGTGCTAAAGGACAAGCCGCTTATTATAAGAACACTGGATATTGGCGGCGACAAAGAGATACCATATCTAGGACTAAAAAAAGAAGAAAACCCGTTTTTGGGCTTTAGGGCAGTTAGATTTTGTCTTGAAAATACACAGCTTTACAAGACGCAGCTTAGGGCATTGCTTAGGGCAAGTGCATTTGGCAACATAAAAATTATGGTGCCTCTTGTAACCTGTGTAGACGAAATAAGAGCCGTAAAATCCTTGGTAAAGGAAATAATGGCAGACCTTGACAGTCAGGGCATTGCATACAATAATGAAATTCAGGTTGGCGTAATGATGGAAACCTCTGCGTCGGTTATGATTGCAGACCTACTTGCAAAGGAGGCAGACTTCTTCAGCATTGGTACAAACGACCTTACACAGTACACTATGTGCGTAGACCGTGGCAATGCAGATGTTGCGTGCCTGTACTCTGTATATAACCCGGCTGTACTGCGTGCTATTAAGCACATAATAGAGTGCGGCAGTAAAGAGGGCATAATGGTAGGTATGTGCGGTGAAGCAGCGGCAGATCCACTTATGATACCTTTGCTTGTTGCATTTGGTTTAAGTGAATTTAGTGTAAGTGCCACCTCGGTTTTGGCAACAAGAAAAGTAATTTCTATGTGGTCACAGCAAGAGGCACAGCAGGTAGCGCAAAAGGCTATGCAGCTGGAAACGGAAAAAGAAGTGGCAGAGTATTTGCAGTCAATACAGAAGTAAGGGTAATACTTTAAGAGTGTATCGTACTTTTTGTACCATAATATATACTTTTACCCAACAGGCGGCAGTAAGAAACTTGTTTTCTTACTGCCCGGCTTTCTGCAAACCTGTGTGTAAATCTGTAAAAGACTTAGGTTAAGCGGAAAACACTGTAAAAATAATGGCTGTAAAGGTTGAATTTGATAATATAAAGTTGTAAAATTACCTTAGACCTTTGTACATTACAGTGCAATGCACACTGGGGTAAAAATATTCTGAAATGGTGGTAATAAAAATGAGCAAGACAGTAATGGTTGAAACATCAGCCCGTCATATTCATGTAACACAAGAGGTTTTTGAAACACTTTTTGGTGCAGGTGCAACCCTGACAAAGAAAAAAGATTTGTCACAGCCTGGTCAGTTTGCCTGTGAAGAAAAGGTAACAGTAATTGGCCCTAAGGGCGAGTTTAAAATGACTATTCTTGGTCCTGTCAGAACAGCAACACAGGTAGAGCTTTCATTGTCAGACGCAAGAAAAATCGGCGTAGCTGCTCCTGTAAGAGAATCCGGCGATATTGCAGGTACACCGGGTTGTAAGCTGGTAGGCCCTAAGGGTGAGTGTGAAATTTCAGAGGGTGTAATTGCCGCAAAAAGACATATTCACCTAGACCCAAAAACAGCACAGGAATACGGCTTGAAGGATAAACAAATTGTTTCATTAAAGGTTGGCGGCAACGGCAGAAATTTGATATTTGGCGATGTTGTTATAAGAGTAAGCGAAAAATTCGCTCCGGCGGCTCATGTTGATACAGACGAGTCAAACGCAGCAGGTCTAAGCGGTACTGTTGACGGCGAAATTATAGCTGACTAATAGTTGACTTTATTGGTTTTTCTTACATAAAAAAGCGGGCTGTACAATTTACCGTACAGTCCGCTTTTGCATTATAATTACAGCTAATATTTAAAGGTATTCTAACCTTATATAAAGTCAACTGTATTTTTGTTATATTGCCTCTATTATTTTTCCATAAATATAAGTCCCATTGTGTCAGGGCCGCAGTGTGAAGAAATTGTACAGCTGGCACGGGAAATTATAATTTCATCAAAGTAATTTAAACTTTTAATTAATCCGTACAGGTGGTCGCAGGTTTCCTGCGGTATGCCGGCGTGTGTTATAAAAGCACGCTTAGGGTCAATGTTACTGCATTGCTCAAATTTTTCCTTTACATACTGCTCAAGCACCTTAGGAAGCTTGCCACGGTACTTTTTGCCTACAGTCATACTGCCGTCTTTGTCGCTTACCTCTATACAAGGTTTAATGTTAAGCAGGTTTGCACCCAGCAGTGCTACAGACGAGCATCTGCCGCCGGCGTGCAGGTAGTTTAGCTTGTCAACTATAAAGTTGCAGTGTATTTTACCTGTTTTTGCCTGAAGCTTTTCGGCAATTTCCTGTGCCGATACACCCTGCTGTGCAAGCTCTGCCGCCTCCATGGCAAGCAAGCCTGTACCGGAGGAAAGACTGCAGGAGTCTACAGGGTATACGCCGCCCAGCTCCTTTGCCGCAAGTCGGCACTGTTGGTACGAGGTAGACAGCGCACTGCCTATGTTAAAGTGTACAACCTCACAGCCGTCGTCAATATACGGCTTAAACTTGTCTATATATTCCTGCATATTTACTGCCGAGGTTTTCGGAAGCTGACCTGTTTTGTTAAAATGTGCGTAAATTTCGTCAGGTGTTATGTTTACAAGGTCCTCGTAGGTGTTTTCACCAAGCACTATATGCAAAGGGGTTGTTATAATTCCGTATTTATCCAGTATTTCCCTAGGAAGGTCGCAGGTGCTGTCGGCACTTATTATTACTTTTTTGCTCATTATTAATTCTCCTAAAAATAATTAAAAATTTTTAATTTCGTAATGAAATCTATAACAAATTTATTATATAATATAATTACTAAAAGTGCAAAATATATTTTGCATGACGAAAGGATGATTAGTTTGATAAATAAATATATATTCGGAAATCCACTAGACACAGGTGCTGTTGTAGGCACAGCGAAAACAGGCAGTGACCTAAAATATTTTCAGGTGCTGCAGCAAAACGGCGAGATTCTTTTAAACACCGACCTGTGCCAAAACGACATAGTATACGGTTTGGGTGAAAATGTAAGGGGCATTAACAAGCGTGGCTGGAAATATGTAAGCTTTTGCGCAGACGACCCTAATCATGTAGAAAATAAGGAGTCGTTGTATGGTGCCCATAATTTCATAATTGTAAGCAACAGTCAAAGAAAATACGGTGTGTTTGTAGATTGCCCGTCAAAAATTACATTTGACATTGGCTATACTCACCTTGACAAGCTTTCAATTACAATACATTCAGAAGATGCCGCTTTGTATATTATAGAGGCTGACACAGAGGTTGAAATTGTAAAGGAAATGCGTAAGCTTACAGGCAAAAGCTACATTGCGCCGTTTTGGGCATTTGGCTATCAGCAAAGCCGTTGGAGCTATATGAACGAAGACGAAGTAAGGTCTGTGGTAGAGGGCTACCGCAGTAACGGTATGCCAATAGACGCCGTTTACCTTGACATTGACTATATGGATAACTACAAGGATTTTACCGTAAGCGAAGAAAAATTCCCGCAGTTTAAGTCTTTTGTAGACGAAATGAAAGCCCGGGATATTCATTTGGTTCCTATTATTGACGCAGGCGTAAAAATAGAAAAGGGTTACGATATTTACGAAGAGGGCGTTAAGAACAATTACTTCTGCAAAAACGCAGAGGGTGAAGACTATGTTACTGCTGTATGGCCGGGACTTACACATTTCCCTGACTTTTTCAATGCCGACGCAAGCAAGTGGTTTGGCAGTAAATACAAGGTGCTTACTGATATGGGCATAGAGGGCTTTTGGAATGATATGAACGAGCCGGCAATTTTCTATTCTAAGAAAAAGCTTGAAGAAGCCTGGGTAAAGGTTTTTGAATACAAGGACAAAAACTTGGACATTAACTCATTCTTTGAATTTAGAGATTTATTCTCAAATCTTATTGATTATTCCGAATTTTACCACAATATAAACGGCAAGCAGGTTTGTCATGACAAAGTGCATAACCTGTATGGTTTTTATATGACAAGAAGTGCCTCGCAGGCATTTGATGAAATAAGACCGGACAAGCGTACCCTTATGTACTCCCGTTCTTCATATATTGGTATGCACCGCTACGGCGGAATATGGACAGGCGACAACCAGTCATGGTGGTCGCACCTACTGCTTTCCATTAAGCAAATGCCGTCTTTGAATATGTGCGGCTTTATGTATATAGGCTCCGACATTGGCGGCTTTGGCGCAAACGCCACAGAGGATTTGGTTTTGCGTTGGACAGCCTTTGGGGTATTTACACCTCTTATGCGTAACCATGCCGCCATTGGTACACGCTTGCAGGAATGTTACCGTTTTGACAATAAAGATATGTTCCGCAATGTACTGCAGGTTAGGTACCGCTTAGTACCGTATTTGTACAGTGAATATATGAAAGCTTGCTTGGAGGACGGTATGATGTTCCGCCCTGTTGCCTTTGATTATACTGACGATGAATTTGCACCACAGGTAGAAGACCAGCTAATGGTTGGTGACAGCATTATGATAGCCCCTGTTTATCAGCAGAACGCAAAGGGCAGGTATGTATATTTGCCGGAGGATATGCTGTTTGTAAAGCTAAGCGGTGAAAATGTAACTGTTAAGGAAGAAATGAAAAAGGGCCACCACTACATTGAGGTAGCAATGGACGAAGTACCTTTGTTTATAAAAAAGGGAGCTGTTTTGCCACTGTGCAAGCCGGCACTGTCAACCGAAAAGCTGGATTTAAACAGCCTACAGCTAATAGCCTATGGGGATAACGCTAAGTTTAATTTATATACAGACGACGGCATAAGCAAAAGCTACAGCAAGGCACTTACAGAAATAATCGTTGAAAAAGGTACTGCAAATTCTGACAATAAACAGCTTTCCCTTGAAGTTTTATAAGAGGGTGATTTTATGACTAAAAGCAAAGAGAAAGAAACAAAAATTCCGCTAAACAAACGCTACACACTGGGTGAAGAAATATTTAATTCGGTTTCTCACGGTGTAGGGGCACTGCTTGCCATAGCCGGTACGGTAGTGCTTATAGTAATGACGGCTCTGTATTCAGACCCTTGGGGTGTGGTAAGCAGTGCTATTTACGGCGGCACACTTATTATTTTGTACACCATGTCTACTTTGTACCATGCCATTACCAACGAAAAGGCAAAGCAGGTAATGCGTGTAATGGACCATGTTACCATATTCCTGCTTATTGCAGGTACATACACCCCTATAACCCTTGTTACACTGCGTGGTACGCTGGGGTGGGTGCTGTTTGGCTTTATATGGGGTGCGGCGGCACTGGGAATAGTGCTGAACGCCATAGACCTTGAGCGTTTCAGAAAAATATCTGTCGTTTGTTATATAATAATGGGCTGGGCTATTATAGCGGCTATAGTACCGCTTATAAATTCATTGCCTACTATTTCATTAGTATTTTTGTTAATAGGCGGAGTGCTGTATTCGGTTGGCGTTATATTTTATGCAATAAAGAAAATTAAGTATTTCCACTCAATATGGCATTTGTTTACTATAGGGGGCAGTGTGTTCCATTACTTTGCAATATTAACATCTTTTTTTGTTAAATAATTAGCGTAGATTTTCTTGAGCGACATAGAAAAACATAATATAAATTTTAATAGAGGAATTAAACAATATGACTGTAGTAAAGTTTTATGATAATGTAGCCGACGATTTGCTAAAATTTGCGGTTATTATTGCAAAGTATAACGGCAAATTTATTTTCTGCAAGCACAAACAGCGCAATACATTAGAGGTGCCGGGCGGCCACAGAGAGCCTAACGAGATTATCAGTGACACAGCCGCAAGAGAGCTAAGTGAAGAAACAGGTGCTTTGAAATTCGACATACAGCCAATTTGCGTATATTCCGTAACTGCGTCAGATAATTTTGACGGAAAAGAAACTTTTGGAATGTTATACTATGCTCAGGTAAAAGCCCTTGAAAAGGAACTCCACAGTGAAATTGAAAAGGTTGTTATTACAGAGAGGCTGCCGGATAATTGGACCTACCCTCACATACAGCCAAAGCTGTTGGAGGAAGCAAAAAGGAGAGGTTTTCTGTAAACTGAAATTTCTGCCTTTTTGTATAAGCAGGATAAAATAATAATTTAACATAACCAAAATTAAAAGGGGCGGTTCATTTTTAATTTGAACCGTCCCTTAGCTTGTAAAAAATAAAGGTGTATATTCAACTGTGTGTTTAACAAAATCCGCTACAGCTGTATGTCAGCCTTTCAGCTCTAAAATTTTGTCAATTATTTTGTGTGCACATTCTTCCTTTGACATTATCGGAAGCTGTTCTGTACTTTCTTTTGTTATAAGGGTAATAACATTGGTGTCGGTTCCAAAGCCGGCACCCTCTGTTTTTAGGTTGTTGGCAACAATCATATCAATATTTTTCTTTACCAGCTTTTCCTTTGAATTTTCAAGCATATTTTCCGTCTCCATACTAAAGCCGCATACAAATTGTTTGTCAGTTTTTCTGTTGCCAAGCTCCTTTAGAATATCCTTTGTTCGCTTTAGGTTAATGTTGGCGTCGCCATCTGCTTTTTTTATTTTATTTTGTGCAACCTCTGCCGGCGTGTAGTCTGCTACAGCCGCTGCCTTTATGGTTATGTCCGCTGTTGCAAAGCTTTCGGTTACGGCGTTGTACATATCCTGTGCGGTTGTTACCTTTACTGTGTGTACAAAAGGAATATCCTCCAGTGCGGTCTGACCTGTTACAAGGGTTACGTCGGCCCCTCTAAGCATAGCCGCCTTTGCCAGTGCATAGCCCATTTTTCCCGTGGAATTGTTAGAAATGTAGCGTACAGGGTCTATAGGCTCTTTTGTTGCGCCGGCCGTTACAAGCACCTTTTTACCTTGTAAATCGTGGGTAAAGGCAAGCTCTTTTTCTATATATTTATACAGCTGTACAGGCTCGGGCAGTTTTCCCTTTCCTACAGCCTTGCACGCCATATAGCCTGTGGCAGGCTCAATTATGTTGTAGCCGTACTTTTTCAGTGTTGCTATGTTGTCCTGAACAATAGGATTTTCAAACATATTAACATTCATTGCCGGTGCCAGTGCTACAGGACATTTGCAGGCAAGCAAAGTAGAGGTTATCATATCGTCGGCAATGCCGTGTGCAATTTTGCCTATAATGTTTGCAGTAGCAGGCGCAACCATTACATAGTCGGCTGTTGTAGCAAGGTCAATATGATGTATTCTTGGAGGATAGGTAGTTTGAAAGGTGTCTACCATACAGGTGTTGCCTGTAAGGGTTTCAAAGGTTTTAGCTGTTATAAAGCTTTCGGCATTTTTGGTCATAATCACATTTACATTACAGCCCTGCTTTACAAGCATACTTGCAAGGTTGGGTATTTTATATGCCGCAATTCCTCCCGTTACACATAAAAGTATGTTTTTGTCCTTTAGCATAAGCACTCTCCTTTGTGTTTTGTATGCTTTTCATTATAAGATATATTTTTTGCAAAGTAAAGCAAATGTATACAAAATACTTGCAAAAACATAGCTGAAAAGTGTATAATAAATAATCATAAAATATGTTTCTTTGTGACAATGAATGGATTGATAAAATGATTTTAGCACTTGATATAGGCAATACAAATATTGTATTAGGCTGTGTTGACCATAACCACAATGTGGAGGCTTTGTTCAGAATAAAAACCGATATTAGCCGCACAAGCTGGCAATACGCTGTAGAGATAAACAGTATGCTCAGCTTAAACAATATTGACAAGGGCAGGCTTAACGGCAGTATAATTTCCTCTGTTGTGCCGCCCCTTACTTCTGTAATGAAAGAGGCGGTTAAAATTACGGCAGGGCTTGACACAATGGTGGTAGGCCCCGGTGTAAAAACAGGGCTTAATATAGCGCTGGATAACCCAAAGCAAGCCGGAAGCGACCTGGTAGTAGACGCAGTGGCTACCATACAGCAGTACAAGCTGCCTGCCATTGTGTTTGATATGGGCACGGCCACAACAGTGTCGGTAATAGATAAAAACAAGACATATATAGGCGGTATGATTATACCGGGGATTATGGTGTGCCAGGAAAGCCTTACGGCCAGAACCTCGCAGCTGCCTAAAATAAGCCTTGAACCCCCTAAAAAAATAATAGGCACCAACACTGTAGACTGTATGAAAAGCGGTGCGGTTTACGGCAGTGCCGCTATGGTAGACGGTATTATAGACAATATGGAGCAAGAGCTTGGCGAAAAGGCTACGGTTATTGCCACAGGCGGTATAGCACCAAGTATTATGCCGTACTGTAAGCACAAGGATATTATTATAGATAACGACCTTTTGCTAAAGGGCTTAAGAATAATATACGATAAAAATAAATAATAATTGTGGCGGCAGGCGGTTAAGGCGGTTTGCTGCCATTTTTAGGTTGGAGGACAATTATGAAAGAAAATTCTGCAAAGGATAAGGTTTTACTGCTGTTAAAAGGCAGTAACGACTACATAAGCGGCGAAGAGCTTTCCAAACGAATGGGTATTACACGGTCTGCAATTTGGAAATATATAAAGGCTCTTAGAAGCGAGGGCTATGAAATAGATTCTGTAACAAACAAGGGCTACAAGCTTATTAACAGTACAGGCGTGCTTAACGCAATGGAGCTTGAAGAGGGACTACAGACAAAGGTTTTAGGCAAAAGGCTTGTTTTTTTGCAAAGTGTAGACTCCACTAACCAAGAGGTTAAAAGGCTGGCGGCACAGGACGCCCCTCACGGTACTGTAGTAGTGGCCGAACAGCAGTTTACAGGCAAGGGCAGGTTAGGCAGAGTGTGGAACTCACCGCCAGGCACAGGCATTTGGTTTAGCTTTTTGCTTCGTCCACAGCTTCCGCCCAGCAAGGTGGCAGGCATAACCCTTGCGGCAGGCCTGGGCGTGTGTATGGCAATAAGGCAGTATACAGGGCTTAACGCCCTTATAAAGTGGCCAAATGATGTTATTATAGGCAATAAAAAAATATGCGGTATTCTTACGGAAATGACGGCAGAGGATAACAGAATAGACTATGCTGTGGTAGGTATTGGCATTAATGTAAACACAAAGGAGTTTGCCCCTGAAATACGCAGTAAAGCAACCTCGCTGGCTATAGAAACAGGCAGTGATATAAACAGGGCAGAGCTGTTTAAAACTGTGCTGAAGTATGTGGAGCATTATATTGACCTGTACCTAACAGACCTTGAAAAGGGAATTTTGCCGCAGTACACCGGCTTGTGTGCAACTATAGGCAGGCGTGTAAAGGTGGTTAGAGGCAACAGCACCTTTGAAGGCGAGGCTGTGTCAATAGGCGACCACGGCGACCTAAATGTTAAGCTGGATAACGGCAGTACCGTTGCAGTAAATTCCGGAGAGGTAACAGTGCAGGGAATTTATTAAGTAAGGTGTAAACAGCATTTTATATAAAGAGGTGGATATATGGCTTTTGTGGAATTTAAGGATGTATATAAAACATATAAAATGGGCGAGGTAAGCATTAACGCTGTAGACGGCGTTAATTTTTGTATTGAAAAAGGAGAATTTGTTGTAGTAGTAGGTTCATCGGGTGCAGGCAAAACCACGGTACTGAATATGCTGGGAGGTATGGATAAGTGCTCCGGCGGAACAATTATTGTAAACAACAAGGACATAAGCCGCTACAGCAAAAAACAGCTGATAAGCTACCGCAGGCGGGACATAGGCTTTGTATTTCAGTTTTATAACCTTATTCCTAATTTAACAGCTAAAGAAAATATAGAGCTTGCAACGCAATTATGCAAAGACGCAATGTCTCCTGAGGAGGCACTGCGCAGTGTAGGACTTGCCGACCGTATGGATAATTTTCCGGCACAGCTTTCCGGCGGCGAACAGCAAAGAGTTTCTATTGCCAGAGCCTTGGCAAAAAGGCCGGCACTGCTTCTGTGTGACGAGCCAACAGGTGCACTGGACTACAAAACGGGCAAGGCTATTTTAAAGTTGCTGCAAACTACCTGTGAAAAAGAGGGTATGACAGTGGTTTTAATTACTCACAATTCCGCCATTACTCCTATGGCGCACAGGGTAATTACAATGAAAAGTGGAAAAACCGTAAGCAATGTTATAAACCACAGCCCTATAGCTGTAGAAAATATTGAGTGGTAGCATATAGAAGGTGGTGAAGTAAATGACGCCAACTTTATGGAAAAATATATTCAGAGAAATTTGGCAGAGCAAGGGCCGTTTTTTATCAATACTTGCTATAGTGGCGTTGGGAGTAGGCTTTTTTGCAGGAGTTAAGGGCGCAAGCCCTACAATGCTAAAAACTGCCGAAAAATATTACCTTGACAGCAACCTTATGGATATACGCCTGGTTTCAACAGTAGGCTTTGATAAAAACGACATTAAAGCTATGGAAGAAGTAAACGGTGTAACCAAGGTGGCGGCAGGCTATATGCTTGATGTTATGGTTGACACCGACAAAAGCGCCGAGGTGTACAGACTGCACTCTATTGACAACAGTATGAACAAGCTGAATGTTACAGACGGCAGACTCCCTGAAAAATCCGGTGAAATTGCTGTAGAGAAAAATTTTACCTACAGTGTAGGCGACACCATAAAAATTCAGCAGTACGCCGGGGATACCAATGTAGACGATATGCTGAAAAGCCGGGAATACACCGTAGTAGGTGTAGTTGAGTCGCCCCTTTATATGTCCTACGACCATGGCACTACAACTATAGGAACAGGAGAGGTTTCCTACAGTGCATACTTAAACCCAGAGGAATTTAAGTCCGACAGGTACACACAGGTTTTTGTAAGCACAGAATATACAAGCAGTGAAGTATCTCCTTTTACAGACGAATATAAAAAAGGTGTTGACCGTATAGCAGATAAACTGGAGAATGTTGCTAACGACCGTTTGGATGTCTTTAGGCAGGAGGTTGTAGAGCCGGCAAAGGATAAGCTGCGTGACGGCGAGGTAGAGTATGCCAGTGAAGCGGCGGCTGTTGAGAAAAAGCTTAATGACGCACAGAATAAAATTGACAGCGGCAAAACAGAGCTTGCCACCCAAACGGCACAGGCACAGAAAAAGCTGGACGATACAGAGGAAAAGCTTACAAAGGGCGAAAGCCAGCTTCCGTATTCAATTACAACCTATTATGAGGAAATTTTAGCGGCTCAAAATGAAATTAATTCAAAGGAACTGCTTTTGCAGGAGGCAAAAGGACAGCTTGCCACTGCCAAAAATACATATTCCACAAGCATTTCACAGGCTGAAACTCAGCTGAAAACAGCACAAACACAGTACGACGCACAGTATAAGGAGTTTTATCAGGTTACTAAACCTCAAGCAGAGGAAAAAATAAATACATACACGCCCTTACTTGATGATGTTCAGACGAATCTTAATAACCTTACAGAACTTTTAAACCTATGCCAAGACAGTGAAGCTAAGGAAAAATATAAAAAACAGATAAATGACCTTAGCACTCTGGTTCAGTCCTATAAAACACAGCTGCAAAACGGTCAGCAACAGCTCGCTGACGGCGAAGAACAGCTGGAACAGGCAAAGGCACAGCTTGACACGGCAAAGGCACAGCTGGAGCAGTCAAAGACAGATGGTCAGTCGGAAATAGATTCCGCACAGGCACAAATTGATTCTGCACAACAGCAACTTGCCACAGCCAAAAGTCAGTTTGATGCCGCAAAAAAAGAGGGCAAGCAAAAGCTTGACAAAGCACAGTCCTCTATTACAACAGGCAAGCAGCAGGTAAAGCAAGGCAGAAAGCAGTTGGCAGATACAAAGGATTCTACCGATAAAAAGCTTAGCGATGCACAAAAAGAACTGGACAAAAATAAAGAAACAGCACAGAAAAAACTGGAGGAGGCGCAGAAAAAGCTTAATGACGCACAAGCACAGCTTGACAAAATTTCTTCGCCACGGTGGTATGTAACCACAAGACAAGACCTTGACGGCTACGGCTCGTATTATGACGATACTCAAAGTGTAGACGCCATAGCTATGGTGTTCCCGCTGTTCTTTTTGGCAGTAGCGGTTTTAGTGTGCCTAACTACTATGTCACGCTTATTAGAGGAGCGCCGCACAGAAATAGGTACATTAAAGGCACTGGGCTATTCTTCGGTAAGTATTCTCAGCAAATATTTTATTTACTCCTCTACAGCTGCAATAATAGGCAGTGTTGTAGGCTGTGTGGCAGGTGTATTTACACTGCCGGCAGTAATCTTTAACACCTACAAGCTGCTATACAAGCTGCCGGATATGGAGCTTGCTATTCCGTGGTCAAGTATGGTAATAGGCTCTATCGCCTCAATTATTTGCACCTGCGGCGTTGTTTTGTTTGTAGGCTATGGTTTAATGCGGGTAGAGCCGTCAAAACTAATGCGGCCAAAAGCGCCACGGCCGGGTAAAAGAATACTGCTGGAGCGTATCGGCTTTGTGTGGAATCATATAGGCTTTACCTCAAAGGTAACGGCAAGAAATATTTTTAGGTATAAGTCAAGATTTTTAATGACCGTCTTAGGCGTGGCAGGCT
The DNA here is from genome assembly GCA_902789345.1 of uncultured Ruminococcus sp. Lineage (GTDB taxonomy): Bacteria > Bacillota > Clostridia > Oscillospirales > Acutalibacteraceae > CAG-964. The sequence continues at coordinate 202,695 of CADANT010000001.1, read as the reverse complement.
GTACCGCCTTAATTGTAGCGGCGTTTGGACTAAAAGATTCCATTAATGCAGTTATTACACAGCAGTTTGGCGATGTTATAAAGTACAGCGGTGTTATTGTGCCAAAGGACAACATTACAGACGAGCAACAGCAGGAGTTGTACAGCTTTGTGGAAAATTATAATGATGTAGAAGCGGCACAAAGGTTTAACTACCACACCGGCAAGGTAACAGACAAGGCAGACAAGCAGTATCAAATATCTGTATATACTATTGAAGATGTCAGCCAAATTGATAAGCTTATAGACCTGCACACACGCATTAGCGGCGAAAAGCTGAAGCTAAGCAACAACGGCATTATATTAACTGAAAAAATAGCAAATATTCTTAATCTTTCAGTAGGCGATACCATTACCTATACCTACGAAAACAAGGATTATACGGTAAAAATTAACGGTATTTGCGAAAACCACATTAACAACTATATCTATATGACGCCTGAATATTATAAAGAAATTTATAAAGAAGACCCGTCCTACAATGTTATTATAGAAAAGCACAGTATGGATGTTGAAAAGGAAGACGATTTTGGCACAAAACTTTTAAAGCGTGACGATGTTACAGGCGTAAGCTTTTTAAGCGGCAATATAGACAAGGTTAGCGATATGCTCAACAACCTTAATGTTATAGTTTATGTTATGATAATATGTGCCGCAGCTTTGGCATTTGTGGTGCTGTATAATCTAACCAACATCAACATAGCAGAGCGAGTGCGTGAAATTGCCACCATAAAGGTATTGGGCTTCTACAACAGAGAAACAAGCGCATATGTGTACCGTGAAAATATTGTTTTAACTATTGTGGGCATTTTGGTAGGACTTGTTTTGGGTGTATTCCTAACCAACTTTATTATATCTACCGCAGAAGTTGACACAGTAATGTTCGGCAGAACAGTAAGCTGGCTAAGCTTTGTTTATGCTTCGGCATTTACGGCGCTGTTTGCGTTAATTGTTAATTTCGTTATGTATTTTAAAATTAATGCAATAAGTATGGTAGAGTCACTAAAAAGTATTGAATAACAGTTTAAAAAGCAATTAAAATAAAAAACGGCGTACAGCCTTTACCAAACAGGTGGGGCTGTACGCCGTTGCTTTTTGTATTAAATTTCAGTTAGCTGTTGTTTGCAATAAGAACCGCCACAATGCACACTATAATGCCAAACAGTATTGCAAGTGCTACTGCTGTTACCTTTAGTATGCGGTCGTATTGATCCAGCTTTTCCTGATTTTCCTTTAGCTGTTCATCTGTTAGCTGGGGCTTTTCGTTGTTGTTCTTATCTTTTAACATATGCTCACCTTGTAATCCAATTAGTTTGTTGCAATAAATGGACGAATTGCTGCCGCAACAGTTGAAATAGGGTGTGACTGTAGGAATACTCTGCCCGGACCGGTAACAACAGTATTGAAAAGTCCCTCACCGCCAAGCAGCATATTTTTAACGCCAGGTACCTTTTGAATATCCATAGAACAGGTTGCGTCCATTGCAGCCAGGTTACCGGTGTCCACAATAAGCTGTTGTCCGGGACCAAGTGTGTACTGCTTGCAGTAACCGTCAATTTCTACGAAAGCAATGCCCTGTCCTGAAAGCTTCTGCATAATAAAGCCCTCACCGCCAAAGAAGCCGGCGCCAAACTTTCTGTTAAAGAATATTGAAAGCTCTACTCCTGCCGAGCTTGCCAAAAAGCCGGATTTTTGCACAACCATAGGTGCATTAGGTGAAATATCGAATTTAAGAATTGATCCCGGGAAAGAGGAAGCAAGTGTAATGAAGCCTGGTCCCCCCATAGCAGTATAACGGTTTTGGAAAATTGACTCACCGCTGAACATTTTACTGAATGCCTTACCAAGTCCGCCGGATGATGTTTCCATTTTTAGGTTAGGAGACATCCAGATCATGCCTCCGCCCTGTGTAACAATAGTTTCGTTTGGGTCCAGGTTTACCTCTACTATCGGCAAACTACCGCCCTCAATGTTGTACCTCATAAAAACCTCCATATTTTAGTATTTAACAAAAGTATATCACAGTAAAAACTTTAATGCAATAAAACAATTTTTATAGCAGTAATGTTTTTTTGCCAAAAGCAAAAACGCCGCCCCCGGCTGAGTAGGGGAACGGCGCTAGGTTATTTTATTTAAGTTGATAACTGCTTGCTATGCAGTGTCAGGCTAATATGGGTAATGAAAAATATTACTTACTTTCTGTCCTCAATGTCAATATATTCACGCTCAACAACAAGGCTCTTGTAAGCAGGACGAATAATTTTGTCAACATTAATCAACTCTTCAAGCCTGTGGGCACTCCAACCTACAATTCTGGCTATAGCAAATATAGGTGTGTAAAGCTCAAGTGGAATACCAAGCATACTGTAAACAAAACCACTGTAAAAGTCTACATTAGCACTTACACCCTTGTACATTTTACGCTTTTGGGAAATAATTTCAGGAGCCATTTCTTCTATCATAGAGAATAGCTTAAATTCCTTATCCATATGCTTTTCTTCTGCTAAGCCACGAACAAATTTTTTGAATACCTGTGCTCTAGGGTCAGAAACTGAGTATATAGCGTGTCCCATACCGTATATCAAGCCCTTGTGGTCAAAGGCTTCTCCGGCAAGAACCTTTTCCAGATAATTCCTTACCTGGTCTTCGTCTGTTATGTCAGTTACATTTTCCTTAAGGTCATTCATCATCTGTACAACCTTCAGGTTTGCGCCGCCGTGCTTTGGTCCTTTTAGTGATGACAACGCTGCGGCAATTACCGAGTATGTGTCAGAGCCTGCCGAGGATACTACATGTGTAGTAAATGTAGAGTTGTTACCGCCGCCGTGCTCCATATGCAGAATAAGAGCAGCGTCAAGCACCCTGGCCTCAAGGTCTGTGTATTTCATATCCGGTCTTAACATTCTAAGTATATTTTCTGCGGTAGACAAATTAGGGTCAGGTCTGTGAATAAACAGGCTGTCGTCACATTCATAGTGGTTATATGCGTGGTAGCCATACACAGCCAGCATAGGGAATACCGCAATTAACTTTATGCACTGTACAAGTACATTGTCAAGTGATATGTCAGACGCTTTTTCGTCGTAAGCCGCCAAAGTAAGAACACTTTTTGTAATAGAGTTCATAATATCCTTACTTGGTGCTTTCATTATAACATCTCTTGTAAAGCTGTTTGGCAGTACCATACTCTCACCTAAAAGCTTTTTAAAGTTTTTGTACTGCTCCTTTGTTGGAAGCTCACCAAATAAAATTAGGTACATAGCTTCCTCAAAGCCAAAATGCTCTGCCTTACCGGAATTTTTTACAAGGTCTTTTATAGAATATCCTCTAAATAGCAATTTACCTGCACAAGGTACCCTTACACCGTCTACCTCTTTTGTAGCCATAACATTAGATATAGTTGTCAGTCCAGCAAGCACGCCTACGCCGTTTTTATCTCTAAGTCCTTTTTTTACATCGTACTTTGCGTACAGTGCAGTGTCAACTGTGCTGCTGTCAATGCACTTTTGAGTAAGCTCACTGATATATGAATTATCCATACAAGCTTAAGCCTCCTTAATTTACTTCTAATTACAACTAATCATAACATTTTATTTGTGTAATTGTCAAATTTATTGTGCATAATTAATGTATTGTTAATAATTAAACAGATTGAGCATCACATATATATTTAAAAAGAGGCAATATTTTAAAATAAAAAGTAGTAGCGTAGTTTAGGCACGCGCAAAAATGAAAATAAACTTTCCTCAATTTTGCGGCTTAGTATGCCAAAATTTCTTGACATAGCACATATTGTTTGATAAAATTAAATTTGAATACGCAAAGGGTAATTTGCTATAAAACTGTAAAGGATGATACAAATGCAAAAGGAAGTTAGATTGACAAAAGAGGGTTTAGAAAACCTTGAAAAAGAACTGGATTTCTTAAAAACCACTAAGCGTGACGAAATTGCAGAAAAAATTGAAATTGCCCGTTCTTACGGCGACTTGTCAGAGAACGCCGAGTACGACGAAGCTAAAAACGACCAGGCTGTAGTAGAGTCAAGAATCGTTGAAATAGAAAATATGCTTAAAAACGCAGTAGTAATTGAGGATATTGATACCGGAAAGGTTCGTCCGGGTGCTACAGTGCGTGTAAAAAATATTGCAAGAAATAAAGAAATAGAATACAAAATTGTTGGCGCAAACGAGGCCGACCCGCTAAAGGGTTTGCTTTCAGACGAATCTCCTGTAGGTGAGGCGCTGATGGACAAGGCTCCGGGTGATGTTGTAGCAGTAGAAACACCTAGAGGAGTAGTAGAATACCAGGTACTTGAAATTTTAAAGAAGAACGAGGAAATGTAAAATGAGCAAAGAAAATACAACACCTGAAGCAGAACAGCAGGAGCAGAGCCTAAGCGAGCTTTTGCAAATTCGCCGTGACAAACTGACTGCACTGCAGGAAAGCGGCAACGACCCGTTTAAGATTACCACAAGCGACAGAGATACTCTTGCACAGCAGATTATTGATAACTTTGAACAGCTTGAAAATAAAGATGTTTGCATTGCCGGCCGTATTATGAGCTGGCGTGATATGGGTAAGGCATCATTTATTGATGTATACGACAGAAGCGGCCGTATGCAGGTTTATGTTAGAATTAATGATGTTGGCGAAGACACCTACAAGGTTCAAATGGCAAAGTGGGATATCGGCGACATTGTAGAGGTAAAGGGCTTTGTCTTTAAGACAAGACGAGGCGAAATATCTGTACACGCAAAGGAAATCAGACTTTTGTCAAAATCTTTGCTGCCATTGCCTGAAAAGCACCACGGCTTAAAGGATACAGACCTTAGATACCGTCAGCGTTATGTTGACCTAATGGTAAATCCTGAGGTTAAAAACACATTTATTGCCAGAAGCAAAATTATTAAGTCAATTCGCCAACAGCTTGACGACATTGGCTACATAGAGGTAGAAACCCCTGTACTTAATACTATAGCAGGCGGAGCGGCTGCAAGGCCGTTTATTACTCACCACAATACACTTGATATGGACCTTTACCTAAGAATTGCTCCGGAGCTTTACTTAAAGCGACTAATCGTAGGAGGAATGGAAAAGGTTTACGAAATAGGCAGACTGTTTAGAAACGAGGGTATGGATGTTAAGCACAACCCTGAGTTTACAACCATTGAGCTGTACGAGGCTTACACCGACTACAACGGTATGATGGACCTAACAGAAAAGCTGATTAACAAGGCTTGTATAGAGGTAAACGGGACAGACCAAATTCAGTACCAGGGTGAGGCTGTTGACCTATCACTTCCATTTAAAAGAATGACAATGATAGACGCTGTAAAGGAATATGCAGGCGTTGACTTTAGCCAATTTATCGGCGATACAGAAAAGGCAAAAGAGGTTGCCAAGGAGCTAAAGCTTGAGGTAAAGCCAACCGACACATGGGGCAACATTCTAAATACTGCCTTTGAGGAGTATGTTGAAGAGCAACTTCAACAACCAACATTTATATGCGACTACCCTGTTGAGGTGTCACCGCTTACAAAGCGTAAGCCAAATCAGCCGGAGCTTGTTGAGAGGTTTGAGCTGTTTGTAACACGCAGAGAGCTTGCAAACGCTTATTCAGAGCTTAACGACCCAATCGACCAGCGTGGCAGATTTGAACATCAGTTAAAGCTGCGTGAGGCTGGCGACGAAGAAGCAAATATGATTGACGAAGATTTCTTAACATCTCTTGAGTACGGTATGGCACCAACAGGCGGTATGGGTATGGGCATAGACAGACTTGTTATGCTCCTAACAGACAGTGCTTCTATCAGAGATGTAATCATTTTCCCAACAATGAAGCCACTTGATAAGTAATAAGTGCTGAAACTCCTGTATTTATGCGGATTTTCGGGGTATTGAAAATCTAAAAAACAGTGATTCACATTTAAACTTACATCATTTGATGCAGAAATCGGTGCAAGCAAGAAAAAATCGCATAATTAGTACGATGAATGGGCAATTCCAATCGGAGTTGCCCATTTCTTAAAATGAATGGAAATACAAATCGGAAGTTATAGAGGTGCAAACGATATGAAAAGTTTAATTATATATGGAAGTCAGTACGGCACAACAAAGCAATATGCAGAAAAATTTGCAGAAATGACTAATTTTCCAGTTATCAGCTATGAGGATATAAAAAACGTGATCGACTATGGGCGGATAATCTATTTTGGTGGCTTATATGCAGGTGGTGTGAAAGGTTTAAAGAATACAGTTAAGAAATTATCACCAAATACAAAGTTGATTATCGTGACAGTTGGACTAGCAGATGTATGTGATAAAGAAAATATAAACAGTATCAGAAGTTCCATAAGAAAACAAGTGCCAGAGCATTTATTAAAAGTGTCTTCTTTCTTTCATTTAAGGGGTGGGATTGATTATCAAAAGTTAACTTTTAAGCATAAAACAATGATGACGCTTTTATACAACAAGGCAAAAAAAATACCGGAAGAAAAGAAAACTGCTGAGGTTAAAGCTATGATAGAAACCTTTAACTCAAAAGTTGACTTTGTCGATTTTACTTCTTTAAATCGTATAACAGAAATCATTTGATAAAAATCCAGTTTATCAACTTGCCCTTTAAGAGAGGATAAACCCTTTCCTCAAAGGGCTTTTTCATAAATTGACTTTTTTATCTAAGTGTTATAAAATGAACAAAACAGCAGGGTCAGCCCTATAATGGGCTTGCCAATTTCTATAATAAATAGTAGGAAACACAAATTGAAACTTGAGAGGATAAAAAATGGCATCAAGCAAAGATTATTTACAATTTATATTAGAACAATTATCTGATTTAGAAGAGATCAATTATCGTGCTATGATGGGTGAATACATCATCTATTATCGGGGTAAAATAGTGGGTGGTATATATGATGACAGATTACTTGTAAAGCCCATAAAATCTGCGATTTCTTATATGCCGACAGTTAGTTATGAATTACCTTACGATGGGGCAAAAGAAATGTTGTTAGTAGAAGATGTTGATAATAAAGAGTTTTTGACAGGCCTTTTTAATGCAATGTATGATGAACTGCCGGCACCTAAACCAAAAAAGAAAAAGTAAGACAACTTCCGTTTTTTGTTAAACAGCCCTTTGAGGAAAGCTTCTTTTCTCAAAGGGCTTTTTTCATAAATTGACTTTTGTACATAAATGTTATAATATAAACAGGACCATGGAATCTATTTTCATAAGTAAAGCTGCATTATATGAGCTTATTTACGAGAATTTGTAAGGAGAGAATAATTCAATGGGATTATCAGAGAAAGAAGAAAAGATTTTACAGCAGGATACCAGTCAACTTGCCGATCATCCGGGTATGATATTTATAGTTCATCTGTTAATGGACGAAATGTGTGAAATGCCGGATAAGGAGCATATGCACAAGATTATGAACAAGCATCTAGGGGAAACAGACTGCTTTTGCCATGATGAAAAGGTTGCAGGTTTTGCTCCTAAAAAATACATTGCAAACTTTGAAAACGGCAAACAACAAGTGCATCCGCAGTTGATGATTATGGAATGCCTAGAAATTAAGAATCCGATAATGGATGATATTGCTCAAAGTCAGTTATGGGAGTGCCCGGAAGGCGATGAAATATTGGAATTTTGTAAGTATCAGGTTATAGCTACAGATATGCTGGCAGCCGGTTTGGATTATAAAGACAGGGCAGAGATGTTGGTTGATTATGTTGAGGCCTTGGTGGAATTATATCCAACCTGCAAAGCAGTGGTATTTGAAACCTCGAAAAAAATGTTTACCAGAGAGGCTATTATTAACTGTAATATTCCAAAGTCTGCTAGGTTTATCTATTATGCAGTAAATGTTAGATTTTTTAATATTCAGGGAACAAATGATAAAATAGTGGATTCTATTGGAATGGGTACTTTATTTTTACCGGATGTACAATATCATTTCCACGATGTAGACCCGGATGCAGTTGTAAATCACGCTTATAACTTTCTTACATATATTTTTGATAATGAGAATCCGGTTAAAAGCGGAGATCATATAGACGGTATATTTGACGGGCAAATGAGCCAAGAGATACAATGGAATGTTCAATATGAAGATTCTTTAATCCAGCCTATAAGAGAGGTAATAGACATAAATATGGGTGAGTTCGCTTCAGGCAATAGATAAAGAATACCGGAGTTATATTGATATTTCATCAAACAAAAAGAGATTGTAAAAATGCTGTATACTTACAGGTTGTTAAGTTGCTGTTTGAAAAGCATAGGGGAAGATAAAATCCCCTAAAGAAAGGGCCTTGAAAGAGTTGCATTTTTCACAAGCTCTTTGCATATTTGCAGACTGCAAAAAAAGCCTTAACCTCTTTCACAAGTTCTTTACATATTCGCAGACAACAAGAAAAAGCCTTAACCTCCTTACTGCTAGAGTATAGGAAGTTAAGGCTTTGTTTATAATCAAGTAGTTTAGCAATGTACATAGTAAGCTTAATTTTAAAAGCGTCTAAGGATACCCAATCACCTGCTTCACTAATAAAAATAATGATTTATATTAGGTAAAAACCGCAAGTATTATTGAGATAATTATTATAAATATTGCTAAAGATACCCCAATACCCAGTAAAAAAGGATATAGGCGAGGGTGTCTGCCAAACTTAAATTTCTTATTTCTTTTTCCGGTGTTGCTGTTGGTGCTGTTTACTACCCTTAAAAGCATGGCAGTAATGTTGTCGTCACTGCCGTTTTCGATAGCTCTCTCAATTAAGGCATTTACGGTTTTCTTGCACCTGCCGTCAAACATATAAACAATTTTTTTTATGTCCTTTTCACTTAAAGCGTTTGTTATACCGTCGGTACAAAGTAAAAACATATCGCCGTTTGATATTCTTACATTTCCGCTTATATATGGCAAAATATTTTCAGCTTCAAACATTCCCAGGTGCTTTGTAAGCCTGTGTTTACGAACGTCACGCTGTGCTTCTTCCGCTGTTAATGCGTGCATTCTGTACAGCTGTTCTGCCACAGTGTGGTCACGGGTCATTTTGGTAATCTTATTTTTTGAAAGGTGATATATACTGCTGTCACCTAAATTATACGCCTGTGCAATGCCGTCGTTTATTGTAAGTATGGCACAAGTAGAGCCGATATGCTCGTTGTTTTTCTCCATTTCGTTGCATATCTGTTTGTTTGTGTCAACTATGTATTCGTTTACTTTCCTAACTCCGCCGCTTAAAATGGAATCCTTATATTTATTAAGGGTTTGTGCAGCACACAACGACGCAAATTCACCACGGCTTTGACCGCCCATACCGTCAAATACCGCAAAAACCCCTTGGGTAACAGGGGGCTGGAAGGCTGTTGCCGTTTGGTCGTCATCTTCATATACGGCATACTTGCCGTTTAAGTTGTAATTGTCTTCGTTATTATTTCGGCTAACTCCAATATCTGTACCAACAGATGCTTTTACAAATAAATTTGGCACTGCACTCACCTCCTTTTTTAGTAATTACATCTAAAACATATATATAATAACATATAAATGTAATTTTAACAATGTATTTTAAGTAAAAATAGATAAAATTTATAAAATTTAACCTGCCTGTTATATATTTATGTTACATAACTTGTAAAAAGATGTGGAAAAAACAAAAATTACCCGCAACAATTTGCGGGTAATTTGTAAATTTTTATTCAGGCTGCTTTAGCTTTGTAGAAACATTTCCCGGGTCAGCACCTCTTATGCCGCCGCCGTTTGACAAGCTGTACTGTGAGTAAGGCAGCTCTTCTCGTTTAACTTCTTTACCGTTTTTATAGAATACTCTGTAGGCAAGGTAACCGTATGCTTCGCTGGAGCTCCAGTCAAGCTCTGACTCGGTACGAACCTCATCAAAATCAGGCGACTGCCATCCGTATATTTCAACATTTAGTTCAGAGCCGTCCATCCAACAGCGGAAGAACATTTGGTACTTAGAATTGTTTTTAACCTTTAGGTCAATATTGCCCCAGTCAATGGTAGCGTCAAGTCCGCCGTAAACATAGTATGAACACCACAGGTGCGGTTCTCTTTCAACAATTTCCATATTCGCCATAATAGCCGCGTTGTACAGAGTTGTTGCAGCTTGGCAAACACCGCCGCCAACACCGCTTGTCATTGCACCGCCCTGAATTACGCCTGCTTCCAAATATCCGTTTTCAGTCAGGTTACTGTTTCCTGTACAGTCATTAAAGGACAATGTAGCGCCCGGCTCAAGGATAGTTCCGTTTATAGAGTTCAAGGCAGTTTCCATATTGCAGTTTGCATTGTATGTATTGGTTGTAATAGTGCTGAATTTGCCTATTAGCTTTGTTGCCTTTTTAACATCAGCCATTTTAAGGGTTGGCTTGCTTTCGTAGCTGGTAGCAGTTAATTTAACATTCTTTTCGCCTTGGTTAAATTGTTTAATTGCATCTGTAATAAGCTGGTCTTGGTCTATTGCCTTGCCGTCCGAACCCTCTTTAAAGGTATAGCGTTTAGAGTTTTTAGACTGCTTTGTGTCAAATTTGGAAACATGCGGCTCTACACAAGGTACATCAACCTTTTTTGCAATTCTTTTAATAACCTTTTGTACAGACGACTGTGTAACCTGGTATTTTATGTTAAAATCAACAGTTTTGTTGGTTGTATCAACATTTGCACTGCCGTCACCGGGTGCAGTTGAAAGAATGTCGCTTGAGCCTGCGTCCGAAACTGATTTGCTGAATTTAAAGGCTGTATCTACAACCTGATTTATGTCGTATGTAAAATCAAAATCCTGCTTTTTATATGAGTAGTCTACACCCTCATACGATACAGTAAGTGAGATGTCAGGAATTAAAGATGTGCCTCTTATGGCTAAAAGAGACTTAACCTCCTCTGGGGTTTTGCCGCCTACATCTACACCTGCAATTTTAATTCCCTTTAAAAATACAGGCTGACTTTCAACAGCCTTTACAGTACCTCCCGGTACTTTTACTGTTGTTGAAGCAGGAACAACCTCAGGATTTATTTTAGATATGCCGTAGGCAGATACACCTGTAAGAACTGCGGCAACTATAAATCCTGCAAAAATTTTTGCAAACAGGTGGCTGCTCTTTTTTTCTGCTTTTGGTTTGTTTTCAACTGCCTGAGTTTTGGTTTCGGCAGGCTTTTTATTTGTAGTTTGAGTTTCTTTTTTAGGCTGTTGGGCCGACTTTACTTCCTTTACAGGAAAGGTCTGTGTAGCCGCAACAGGTGTAACAGCCTCTACAGATGATATATCTATTAACTCTTCCTCGCTGCTGTTGTCATTAACAGGTGCAGCAGTGGCAGAAGCAGATGTATCAACAGAGCCTGTCTGTCTGCGAACTTCATTAAGTATGTTTGCTATATCGTCAATTACCTTTTGTGACTGCCGGTTGTCCTTAACAGTGCTGTCAGGCTTTTTTATGTTTGATTGGCCGTTGCTTTTTGCCGGTGTTGTGCTGTCGCCGGCAGGCTTATTTGTTTTTTCATTTACATTTTCCGTAGCTTCACTAGCTGTAGTTGCTTCTTTGGCAGCTGTTTTATCTGTATCGACTGCATTACTCTCCGGTACAGACTGTTGCTTGTTGTTGGTATTATTATTTTCTGCCATTTAATATACTCCTTTAATAGAAAGTGTTACTTTACCATAATAACATATTACACACTATAACCGTACTCTCTAGCAATTATAACACAGCCATACAAAAAAATCATCAACAAATTTATAACAAAATTGTTTCAAATACGTCTGTGTTATGTTACATATATGATAATATTTGTAATGCCTGTACAGATAAGCTTTATTAATAGTTTGTTAATTAAAATGTAGACCGATTTCGTTGCAATGATTTAGTTCTATATGTTATAATTAAAAGAAAATCTAATTTTAAAAAGGGGAAGGGCTATGAGAATATTAATATTGTCTGCGTCAACAGGCGGCGGTCATATGAGAACATCGGCTGCAATGAAAAAATACATAGAAGCAAACCGTCCCGATGATGTTGTAAGAGTTGTAGATGCACTTGAGTGTATCGGTCATTTGTACAACAAAACTGTTTCAGAGGGCTATGAGCTTATGGCAAAAACCGTACCTAAATTTTACGGAACAGTGTATAACTTTACTAACAAGGACAGTAAAATGACTACCCTTACCGCAAAATTTCAGCAGTCTTTGGCTAAAAAGCTGCTGCCGCTTATGGTAGAATTCAGACCGGATGTTATGATAGGCGTGCACGCTTTTTGCGTTGAAATGGCCTCATCGCTAAAAAGAAAGTACAAAATGAATATACCGCTTATTTCGTTAATAACCGACTTTGCGCCGCATATGCTGTATGTGCAAAAGGAGGTTGACGCATATGTGGTGTCTAACCAAGAAATGGTGGATACCCTTGAAAAATTCGGCGTTGACCGCAGTACTGTACAGGTAAGCGGAATACCTATTGACCCTGTCTTTTATAACAAGCAAAGCAGGCAGGAACTTATGAAAAAAATGGGTCTTAACCCTAATCTTAAAACATTGCTGCTAATGGCAGGCAGCTTTGGCGTAAAGGATATATTTAAGATTTATCGTGATATAGTAGAAACAGAATCAGATTTTCAGATAGTGGTGGTTACAGGAAAAAACAAAAGGCTGTTTGATACCTTTGACGCTATGCTTGACAAAACAAGTGACGAAAACGACAAGCTTATTGCAAACGGCGGTTACGAAAATCTTGATGAGGAAATTGCGAAAGAGGACAACACCATTACCGAAAACAGGGAGTCCTATAAAGTATATGCAGGGCATAACGGAATTAAGCCAACAAAGCTTCTGTATTTTGTAGACAATATAAACGAATATATGTATATTGCCGACCTTATTGTTACAAAACCGGGAGGACTTACAGTAAGCGAGGCTATAGCGTCAACTCTGCCAATGGCTATTTTCAGTGCTTTTCCGGGACAGGAGGAGGACAACGCCATATATCTTGAAAAGAATAATATGGCGGTGCGTTTGCCGAAGAAAAACAGCGGACAGGTTGTACACGACCTGCTGTTGAATCCTGAAAAGCTGGACGCTATGAAAGCGGCTTGCCAGATGAATTACAGAGAAAATTCTGCCGGACGGGTTGTGGAGCTTGCCGAAAAGCTTGTTAAGCAATACCGTCAAAAGGAAAAGGAAAGTAAAATATCTGCTGAAAATGAACAGTAGATATAGCAATATTAATGTTAAAGGTTTGGAGAATATACAATGAAAAGTAATTTTGCTTTAAGGTGTATTACGGCAGTTGTGGCTATATGTACAGCGGCAATAGGGCTTGGCGGCTGTAACAGTAATGATGAAAACAAGGTGAGCGTTACGGATAATTTGCTGGCAAGTGTGCAAAAAAGTGGGGACTCACCTAATTACGACTTTAACGACACAGTAAAAAAGCCGGAGGGCTATGATAACTTTGTGAAAAAAACCGGTAATATGGCACTGCAGCTGCTAAAACAGACAGACTACACCAAAAGCAATACTGTAGTTTCACCGGTATCTACAGCACTTTCAATGGCTTCTGTGGAAAATGCTGTAACCAAAAGTGCCCAAAAGGAAATAAAAAATCACCTGGGCAAGTCAAATCAAACTGTCGAAGAAATTAATAGCTGTGCGGCCTATCTTACACAGCGGCTGGAATTTTTCAACAACGATAATGCGGGGATTTTTTCAGTAAACTCAATGTGGGTGTCCGATAAGCTGTCACCTAAAAGGAGCTTTTTGCAGAAATTAGAGAATTACTACAATGTTTCTGCCTATGAAACAGATTTTAACAACAGTAAAAGCAACACTCTAATTAAAAATTATATATCAGATAATTCAAAGGGGCTTATAGATGCCAAAAGTGTAAACACCGGCTCCGACTATAAGCTGTATATAGACAGCTCTGTAGTTGTTAGTGACAGCTGGCTAAGGGGTTACGGTGAATCTGATGTTAAACAGGGCAGCTTTTCCAACCAAAGCGGCAGTACTGCAAAGGTGAATTTCCTTACAAGTGCAGAGCGTACTTTTTCTGACGAAAGTGCAGAGGGCTTTGTTAAAGAGCTAAAGAATATCCCTTGTAAGCTTGTGTGCATTATGCCAAACAAGGGCGTCAGCTTAGAGAAATATTTAAACGAGCTTACTGCAGACGAATTTTTAAGCCTGCCAACCACTGTTTCACCAACCGATTTTACTAATGTAAGTATTCCGGAATTTTCAGTTGAAAGCAGTGACAGCATAAAGAAAAATCTTGAAAATATAGGCATAACCACTATTTTTAGCGATGACGCAGATTTTTCAAAAGGATTTACCGAAAATCTGCTTTTAAATGATGTTACACAAACTGTAAGTATTGCTGTTAATCAAAAGGGCATATCTTCCGATAATCAGAGTGAAGAAGACAAAAATGCCCCAAAGGCAACAGAAAGCCTGGTGTTTGACAGACCATTTATATATGCTGTGGTAGACAACGAAAGTTATTTGCCTGTTATAATAGGTACGGTAAGCAATTTGTAATAATTTTTATTGTCTGTATAAAATGCTTTAGGTTGATTAAAATCAGCTGCTGTGTAAAAACGGCAGCTGATTTTGGAGTTTTTATTTAATTAATTATGCAAGGCTAATATAGAAAATATGCCATAAAATGTGGATTTTTTATGGTATGCTTATGTTAAGCCGAATTTGTGGTGAATTTACGAGGATTAATATGAAGAAAAAAATCAGTTTTGCTGTTGTGTTTAACATAATAGTTATTGCCTTGTCAATAGGCTTAATTACATACTTTTGTGTATCGGAGGACGGTCTTATTGACCTTATTTCTTCAGACATAAGCTTAAACGCCTTATGGGTGGTGCTTGCAGTGCTGTGTCAGTTGGGAAATATGTTTATAGATTCCGTTGTAACATATATGTATATTAAAGGCGACTACAGCAGCTTTACTTTTTTGGACGGAGTAAAGTCCTCGTGTGTAGGTAGTTTTTTTAGTGCCATAACTCCCTCCTCAACAGGCGGACAACCTATGCAAGTTATATTTATGGCAAACAAAAAAATAGACGCCGGCTTTGCCACATCCTGTATGACGCAAAAATTTGTGGTGTTTCAAATAACTTCTACGGCGTTTAGTGTTTTTGCACTTATTTTTAAGTTCGATTTTTTTATCAGCCATGTAAACACACCTGTGCTTTGGGCTTTTGTTATAGCCGGATTTTTCTCGCAGGTGGTGGTTACGGGACTGTTTATTTTTATTTCCTTTAACAGACGCTTTTCAAACTGGGTAGTAAGGGTATGCAGTAAATTAATAAGAAAAATAAAGCTTATTAAAAACCCGGAAAAATATATAAAATCCATTACCGACCAGGTAGAGGTGTTTCACGACGGCAACAAAGCCCTTATGAGCAAGCCAAAGCTAATGGTAAAATCATACCTGTTGGTTTTTGTACAGGTTTTGTTAATGATGCTTGTTCCGTACTGTATTTACAGGGCGTTTGGATTAAACGGCGCCTCACCGGTAGATATGGTTTGTTCACAGGCTTTTGTTACCCTTGCGTCTGCTATGATACCTTTGCCGGGGGCAACAGGTGCGGCTGAGCTTGCGTTCTCTGTTTTCTACAAAATGTTCTACGGCTCGGCTATATTAAAATCCGCATTGCTGCTTTGGCGAGTAATTACATATTATGGCGTAATTTTAATTTGCGCACCGTTCTCTATTCTTACTAAAAAGAAAGAAGATGAAAAAGCCGTTAGAGCAGATACGGCTCAGCAGGAAAATTCCACAGACCAAGGGGATACTGAAAGTTTAGAGAATTTAGAGGATACAGAAAGCACGGACGACGAAAGCTGTGAAAGCAGTGGGGAATTTTTAGACATTCAGCAGGTGCAGGACGAAATTTAGTAATATATAATGTTAAGTATTACTGTGGGTAGGCATACTAAGGTTTGCTGCCCACAGTTTCTGTATAACACCATACATAAATACGCTGTGGAATTTCCTTGAAAAATATGGGCAAAACCTTTGTCTATTATGCCCGGTGTTAACCAATTTCCGCAGTAAATCAGTTGATATACTTTTGTAATTTACTGTTGTTATTTATTTACACAATGTTTCTTGACTTTTGCAACGGTATGGAATATTATCTACTTTATAAAGAGAAAAAATATGTTTATTTTATTTTGGGGCGGTACATTTACATAGGAATAATGCTGTAACCGCATACCCTACTGAGAAAGGTGTGAATATATGGACTTTCTTTCGTGGTTTAACCTGCCTTTTCTTGATGTTGTTATTGATATAGCACTTCTGGTTATAAGAATATTACTGCCGATTTTGGCTGTTATTATAGTATTTCAATGCTTTAGCTCTATGCGGCGCCACCGCCGAGATGAGCAGGCTCTTATTATGTTGGTTAATCAGGCAACAGGTGAAAGTACGCCTGTACTTTACTGGGAAAATTCCATTGGCAGAAGCAAGGGAAGCGACATTTTTATTGCCGACCCTACGGTTTCAAGAGATCACGCAGTGCTTTTGCGGCGAAAAGAGGGCTGGTTTATTAACGATGTTGGCTCTAAGTCCGGCACATATGTAAACGATAAGCAAACTCAAGACCGCACACCTATAATGATAGATGATGTTATTCGTGTAGGAGATACAAGCTATATAGTAAAAAGAACAGACGATGTTATAGCAGACAATAAGTCGTGGTTTTTTAACCGACCTAAAAGCAAGGCGGCAATAAAGCCTGTTTTTCTGCTTGTGCTTATATCTGTTTATTTATTTTTTATGGCGGTGGAGGCAAGCCTGTGTGTAGATGTTCAGGACTTTATGCCCTTTGCAACATGGGGCGTTATAATGGCGGCAAGCTGGACATTTTATCATATATCCACTAAGGCACTTAAAAGGGTTAGCTTTGAGCTTGAATCTTTGGCAATATTTATGAGCGGAACAGGCATTATGATGCTTGTACGGCAGGTATTTAAGCAAAGCCTTGTGCAGGCCGCCGCAATGGTAGCCGGTATGGTATGCTTTGCCATTATTATAAAGGTTATTGAAAATCCCGACAGAATAGAAAAATTCAGAATACCTCTTTATTTGCTGGCTATGGCGTTTTTGGCAGTAAACATTCTGTTTGCAAAGGTAACCTACGGTGCGGCTAACTGGCTTAGCATTGGCGGTGTTTCTATTCAGCCATCTGAATTTGTTAAGGTTATTTATATTTTTGTAAGTGCCTCTGCACTTGACAAACTGCTCACAAAGGGAAACCTAATTCACTTTATTATATTTTCCGCAATATGCGTAGGCGCTCTTATAATTATGAGCGACCTTGGTACGGCGTTAATATTCTTCTGTACCTTTTTGTTTATTGCGTTTATGCGAAGCGGCGACATTAAAACAGTTATTCTTGCAGTTGTTGCGGCTGTTATGGGCGCAACAGTGGTGCTTTCGTTTAAGCCGTATATAGCAGACCGTTTCAGTGCTTGGGGCAAGTGCTTTGAGCTTGCAAACTCTACAGGTTACCAGCAGGCAAGAGTTCTTACATATTCCGCAAGCGGCGGTATAACCGGCGTAGGCGTAGGCAACGGCTACTTAAAATATGTAGGCGCCTCCGAAAGCGACCTTGTGTTTGGACTGCTTTGTGAAGAGCTTGGCTTAATTATAGCTATTGCTATTGTTGCCTGCATAATAGGCTTGGTTATATATGCCAGAGCCATTACTACAAGAAGCCGTTCTACATTTTATTCGATTTCGGCTTGCTGTGCCGCAGGCTTAATGCTTGTACAAACTGCACTTAATGTTTTTGGCGCTACAGACATTCTTCCTCTTACAGGTGTAACGCTTCCGTTTATAAGTGCCGGCGGTTCAAGTATGATTTCCTGTTGGTGCTTGCTGGCGTTTATAAAGGCGGCAGACGAACGCACCTATGCGGTTAAAAAGATAAAACGAAATGTATAATCCTTTAGCGAAAGGAGCAGCTTTATGAGAAAAACCCGTTCAAGGTCTACTATGGTGCTTATAATTGCATTGCTTGCTATAGTAGGGCTGTGCGTATTTATTGTGAAAATATTTTTGAACGCGGGGCAGTGGATTCAGCACCCGTACAACGGCCATTTAGCCGGCAGCGGCGGTCTTTCCTCCGCCGGAGAAATATTTGACCGCAACGGCAATACTCTTGCATATTCGCAAGACGGTGAAAGACTTTATAACAGCGACTATACCACCAGGCTTTCTACACTACATGTAGTAGGGGACGACAGCTTAAATATTTCTTCTGCAATTCAAAGCTCTTACCGTTCTCAGCTAATAGGCTTTAACTACTTGTGGGGATTAGGCCTGCCCTCCTCATTAAAAGCAGGCAGCAACATAACGCTTACAATAGATTCCTCCGCCTGTAATGCCGCCTACAATGCTTTAAGTGGACACAACGGTGCAGTAGTGGTGTACAATTATAAAACAGGCGAGGTGCTGTGCAGTGTAAGCACCCCTACCTACGACCCACTGGACCCTCCGGAAATTACAGAGGATAACGAAAAGGAATACGACGGCGTGTATGTTGACAAAGTGCTTGCAGGTTTATATGCTCCAGGTTCTACCTTTAAGATTATAACTGCTGCGGCGGCTCTTGAAAATATTCCTGATATTGAAAACGAAACCTTTACCTGCAACGGCAGTACAAATATTGGCGGCAACGAAATAACCTGTATGCACATTCACGGTGAGCTTACTATGAAAGAGGGCTTGGCGCAGTCCTGCAATGTGGTATTCTCTGAGCTTGCCGCAAGACTTGGCAAAGACAAAATGACCGCAATGGCAGAAAAGCTGGGCTTTAACAGCATTGTCACCGTAAACAGCACAGAAACCGCAAAGCAGGTTTACAATGTAAGCAAAGCGGACGAAAACGGACTGGGCTGGTCCGGTATAGGTCAGTACACTGTAGAGGCAAACCCAATGCAAATGGCGATAATGTGCGGTGCTATAGCCAACGGCGGAACAGCCGTATTGCCAAATGAGATTAAAAGCGGCGTTATGGAGATTAACGGCGGCACAAAGGATATGATAGACTCCGACCTGGCGGCTAAGCTTGACGAATATATGCGTTACGATGTTACCAGCTACTACGGTGACAGCCTGTTTCCAAGCCTTACTGTTTGTGCTAAAACAGGTACTGCCGAGGTAGGCGAAAACAAAGAGCCACACGCCTGGATGGTAGGCTATTCTCAAGACGAAGACGCTCCTCTTGCCTTTGCCGTAATAGTAGAAAACGGCGGCTACGGCTTTAGTACAGCCGGCCCTGTTGCAGTGGCGGCTATGGAGGCCTGTGCCTCGGTGCTAAGATCGGAATAAAAACAAATAATAAAATAATAAAAAGGTCACAGCCTGCTTGTGTACGCAAACGGCTGTGACCTTTTTTGTTAGGCTTTGGTTTTATTAAACAGTTAATGAAAAATATGCAAATATATCTTCACAAAAGAATGGTAAATATAGTATAATACAAAAAAGGCAATAACTCTGCTAATGTAAAATTACTGCCCTTTTTCGTGAAGTATATAACTAAACGAAAAGATTATTTCTGAATTTATAAGTATATAATATCATTCTTACGGAAATATGTCAACTAAATTTATAATGTTTTTATGTTGATTTTTAATATTGTAATTTTACTCGTAAATATTGCCTTTTTATCAAATTATTGTGGTCAGATAAATGGTCAGCATATTATTTAAAGGTAGTGGTTTTATGAGAGTAGGACAAAACATTTACAAACGAAAAGACGGACGCTGGGAAGGAAGATATTTTAAGGGATATGACGACAAAGGAAAAATAAAGTATTCATCAGTGTACGCAAAAACCTATAAAGAGGTTAGGGAAAAGCTGCAAAACATACAGCTTAATTCCAATAATGTAACCCAAGCTAAGGCAGATACCGACTTTAAAAGTTGCTGTTACGGTTGGCTAAGTAAGGTTAAGCACGGCGTAAAGGAGTCGACATATTCTAAATATCTTTACATTACAGAAAAATACATTATTCCTTGCTTTGAAGAAGCAAAGCTTTCCAAGCTTAACGAAAACAGCATTGACAGCATTACAGAAAGGTACAGCTACCTTTCACCTAAAACGCTAAAGGATATTACGGCGGTGTTTCGGGCTGTGGTGGACTATGCAAACCGTTATTACAACTGTAACCTAAAGCTTAACAGCTGTAAATTCAAGAAAAGCTCTGACAAGGTGGCTGTGTTTTCTTTGGAAGAACAGGCAAAGCTGGAGAATTATTTGCTTAGAAATTGCAGTACAGATACCCTCGGCGTTTTGCTGTGCTTATACACGGGGCTTAGAATAGGTGAAGTGTGTGCCTTAAAATGCTCTGATATTAATATGGAAATGGAAACCCTGATGGTGGACAAGGCTGTGCAGCGAATAAAAAACACAGACAGTACCGCCAAGGCAAAAACAAAAGTTATAGTAGATGCCCCAAAGTCACAATGCTCTGTTAGAGTAGTGCCTATACCCAGTTTTGTTGCGGCACTGCTGAAACAGTATATCCCTGCAGGCAATAACAATTATTATTTCCTCTCAAAAAATATGAATTATATTGAGCCTAGATGTTACCAGTACAGATACAAAAAGATACTGGAAAAAGCAGGGGTAGAGTATATAAACTTTCACGCATTAAGGCACACCTTTGCCACCAGAGCAATAGAAAAAGGTGTAGATATAAAAAGCTTAAGCGAAATACTGGGACATGCCTCTGTAAACATTACCCTTGAAAAGTATGTTCATTCAAGTGACGAACAAAAGAAAAAACAGATTAACAAGCTTGAACTTTTAGCAAATCTATAAGTGGTCAAAAAAGTGGTAAAACCGCTGTAATTTCCGTTTTTATGGGAATTTACAGCGGTTTTCGTTTAGTTATATACTTCACGAAAAATTATATTTCAAATTTATTATTGCCTATGATAACAGTTTTTGCAGACTTTGTAAAGAGTATTCGCAAAAAAAGTTATAAATTTTTTAATAAGGGAGGTTATAACGGCAGGGTGGTTGGCTGAATTGCGGTTGGTACAGTATTTATTGTGTACAGTGCATAACGGCAAAACCGCATTTTAAGCTGCGGCAAGCCCTACAGCCTTTAAAAGGCTGTACCAAAGCCGGCCTGTATATTACAAAGGGCTTGCAAATTTTCCAAATAAAAATTTATTAAGATAGGAGAGAGCAAAATGAAAACAAAACAAAAAACAAGTTTACTAAAACAGCTTTTGGTAATTCTTATGGTTACTGTAATGGTTGCAGGAATCTCTGTTGTTGGTGCAAGTGCCGCAGATACCAAAAAGACATACTTGTGGGATATGAACTACCATGATTTAGTAAATTATTCAATTCTTCCAGAATATGCAGGTAAGAATGGATTTCAAAATTACGAAGGCGAAATTTATACTTCGACAAACGGTGGTAAATATTATAATGTAAAATACGGAAAACTGTTTCATTTAACAGCTGCTAGGGAAGATTATCCGGAAAGTATGCAAAATGATAAAGGAACATATTTTTCTGTATCATATGACCTAAACGGAAAGTATAATAATTTTAAGGCTCATTTATTGCATGGTAATAATATCGCTGATACTTTCAGTTTAGATATTATCTGTGATGATACAGTAGTTTATAGTACAGATGTTAGTGGTAATTCCCCGGAAAGAGATATAAATGTTGATACAACTAATGCACAAGAAATAACATTTAAGATAAGCTTTATTTTTAACAGCCTTAGATTTGGTGGTAGTATAGTACTTGACAACGCATACTTTACAAGCAACGGTTCTACAACTGAGCCACCAACAGACCCAACACCGGATCCAACAGAGCCACCAACAGCTCCAACACCGGGCCCAACAGAGCCGCCAACAGCTCCAACACCAACACCAACACCGGGCCCAACAGAGCCGCCAACACCGACACCGACACCAACACCAACACCGAATACAACAGACCCAACGCCTGCTCCTACAAAGCCGGCTACACCTGATAGTGTAATTAATAATAAAAACGGTAACGGTGGTTCTAATTCAAACGGTGACAGTACAGTGGGCAAAGACGGCAAGGGCGTAGTTGCAACGGGCGGTGTTCCGTTTGTTACAGCAGGTGCACTGGCAACTGTTGCACTTGGTGCATGGATAACTATGCTTGTTCGCAGAAAGCTCGTAAACAAATAATTTCCCCATAGGCAACGCAGGCAGTAATAAATAATAATTAAAGCAGTACCCGGTGATTATTTTAGAAAATCATCGGGTACTGCTCTTCTGTTGTCGGGTAATATATTGTGTTGAAACACAAATTTTTATAGCTGTTGTGCTTATTTTAAAAGCTGTGCCTTTATTTCCTCGGCTGTGGCAAGGGGGGATTTGTTGGCGTTTATTACTACATCGCTTGCCTGCCTGTACAGCGGCAAACGGCTGTTGTACATTTCCTCCATAACCTTGTCCTTGTCCGGCCTTTGCAGTAAAGGCCGTTTTTTGTCATAGCGCAACCTATGCTTAATGGTGTTCAGCGGCACATTCAGCAGTACCACCGTACCGCTTTGCTTTAGAGCCTGTACATTCCTTTTGTACAGCAGTGTGCCGCCTCCTGCGGCTATAATACAGCCCTGCTTTTGGCTAAGCTCTTTGGCGGCGTTGTGCTCTAAATCTCTAAAGTATTCCTCGCCGTACTGTGCAAATATATTGCTTATAGTTGTGTTTTGCTGCTGTTCTATGTATTGGTCAAGGTCTATGTAGTCCATATTGGTTATTTTGGCAAGCTGTTTGCCTACCGTTGTTTTTCCGCAGCCCATAAAACCGCACAAAACAATATTGCTTTTTCCCATAATATCACCTGTATTAGAATTTCTTTTTCAGCTCCTGAGATGCGTCTGTGTGTGCAAATCTGTTCAATGTCTTTAACATCGTATGTAGAGCCGTCCCAAATTTGGTGAGAAACTACGGCCTGCCATACAAGCATAGACATACCGCCTACAGCCTTTTTGCCCAGTGCCTTTGCCGTTTTAACAAGCTTTGTTTCCAAAGGATTGTACACAGCGTCAAATACTGCGTCGCAGTTTTTAATAATATCCTCGCCTACAGGCATAGCGTCAACATTTGGGTACATACCAAGAGGTGTTGCGTTTACCAACAGGTCAATGGTTTTATCTACATGGGTTAGTCTGTCAATGTAGCAGGTAGAAATGCAAGGATGAATTGTTTTTTCCATAATTTCGCAGGCAAGGGCAGAAACCATATGAATATCCTCGTGTCTTACAGCTATAGTAATAGCCGCACCGGCCTTAGCCGCCTCAAACGCCATAGTTCTTGCTACGCCGCCTGTGCCCAAAATAACAACATTGCCGTCTACAGGTATGCCGTTGCTCTTTAGTGCCTGCAAAAAGCCGTCAGGGTCTGTTGTGTAGCCTTTTCCGTTTGCGTCTACTGTATTTACACTGCCATACAGTTCTGCTTTTTTGTCCAGTGACGAAAGCAACGGAATAATAGCGGATTTATGTGGAATGGTAATGTTAAAGCCGTCAAGCTTAGAAAGCTTCTCACGGTATTCCTTTGCAAGCTGTTCCGATTCTACATCAATTACCGAGTATTGGGCGTCAACGCCTGACAGCTCAAACAGCCTGTTGTGTATAAACGGTGACATGGTATGACCAATAGGGTGACCAATAACTGCATATTCTTTTTTTGACATAGATAAAACCTCATTTCTATTTATTTTTAGTGCAAGTTCATCAAAAGTTGGAATTTTTGAAAAAAAAGCAAAATATATATTGACAAAGTCGCAAATTACCAATAATATAATTCTGTACTTAATTTACTTACATTGTGTACACAGGTACACCGTTTATATTGTACCAAAAAGTGGTGGGTTTGTCCACCGCAGGCTGTGCATTAGTAGGTATAAACAAAAATTTTTTAGGAGGACTTAATTATGGTACTAGAAAAGGTAAAGGCTATTTTGGCTGACCAGTTTGACGCAGAAGAGGATTCAATTACAGCAGAAACAACTATTCAAGACGACCTAGGCGCTGATTCACTTGATGTTGTTGATTTGCTTATGACAATCGAGGACGAGTTTGAGGTTGAAGTTCCTGATACAGAAATCGAGAACCTAAAGACTGTAGGCGACCTTGTAAAGTATATCGAGGAGCACAAGTAATTTATAACCTATGTTCTGTATATAACCACACTGCTTAGCGGCGGTGTGGCTTTTTTATTTTATACATTACCTTTATATGTAAAAAATATTGAAATTCCTGCTCTATTATGGTACTATAAAACAGTATTGGTGAATCGACTGTTCACATTTATGCTTTTCATATTTTTTAGTAAGGAGTGCTGAAAATGAATACAAATCAACTATATGACCTATGGCTGAAAAATGCAACGGAGGATCCTGACCTTATTCCTGAGCTTGAAAGCATTAAGGACGACCAGGACGCTATCTATGACAGATTCTACAGGGAGCTTGAGTTTGGTACAGCCGGTCTGAGAGGTGTTTTGGGCGCAGGTACAAACAGAATGAATATATATGTTGTACGCTATGCAACACAGGGCTTGGCTAATTATTTAAAGAAAAACTACGACAAAGCATCAGTTGCCATTGCAGGCGACTCAAGAATTAAGTCTGATGTTTTTGTAAAGGAAGCAGCCAGAGTATTGGCGGCAAACGGCATTAAGGCATATGTTGCAAGAGAGCTTCAGCCTACACCTGTTGTTTCTTTCTGTGTAAGAGAGCTAAAGTGCCAGGCAGGTATTATGGTTACAGCAAGCCACAACCCGGCTAAATACAACGGCTACAAGTGCTACGGCAGCGACGGCTGTCAGATGACAGACGAAAGCGCAGACGCAGTTTATTCCGAAATCCAGAGCATTGACATTTTCAACGATGTTAAAACAATTGAATTTGAGCAGGGCTTGGCAGATGGAAGCATTGAGTATATAGAGGATACTGTATATGACAGCTACATTGAAAATGTAAAGAAGCAGGCTGTTAATCCTGGCATTTGTAAGGGCGCAGGATTAAAGGTTGTTTACACTCCGCTAAACGGTGCAGGAAATAAGCTTGTAAGAAGAGTTCTTGCCGAAACAGGCGTTGACAATGTGGTAGTTGTTAAGGAGCAGGAAATGCCTGACGGCAACTTTACTACCTGTCCATACCCTAACCCTGAAATTAAAGAGGCACTGCAGCTTGGACTTGACCTGTGTGAAAAGGAAAAGCCTGACCTACTGCTTGCTACAGACCCTGACTCTGACAGAGTGGGTATTGCCGTAAAGCTAAAGGACGGCTCTTTCAGACTTATGACAGGCAACGAAACAGGCATTATGCTTACAAACTACATTTTGTCCTGTAGAAAGGCTCTTAACAATCTTCCGCAGAATCCGTTTGTAGTTAAAACAATAGTTACTACAGAGCTTGTTGCAAAAATTTGTGAGAAGTTCGGCTGTGAGCTTAGAAATGTACTTACAGGCTTTAAGTACATTGGCGAGCAGATTCTGGAGCTTGAAAAAGCAGGCGAGGAAGAAAGATATATCTTTGGCTTTGAGGAAAGCTACGGCTATCTGGCAGGCACATATGTAAGAGATAAGGACGCAGTAGTAGCTTCTATGCTTATTTGCGAAATGGCGGCCTACTACAGAACAAAGGGCAAGTCACTTGACGATGTTATTACAGAGCTTTACAAAGAGTTCGGCTATTACAAAAACAAGACAGTCAGCTTTGAATTTGACGGTGCTGCCGGCTTAGAGAAAATGGGCGACATAATGACATCTCTTCGTGAAAATCATCCGGACGAAATTTGCGGCAGAAAGGTTACTGTTGTAAATGACTATAAGCTAAGTTTGAAAACAGACAAAGCAAACGGTACTACAGCTGAAATTAAACTGCCAAAGTCAAATGTTATTGCATTTATGCTTGACGATGGCTGTTCTATTACCGTTAGACCTAGTGGTACAGAGCCAAAAATAAAGCTGTATATTACAGCTGTTGGTGAAAATGAAGAATCTGCCACAAAAATTGCCGACCAGCTTGTTGAAGCCGGAGAAAAATTAATGGGTATCTAATTTCCCCTTGACAGGATAATTTAAATATAATATTATATTGATTGTCAATAAGACACTATTCATTGCTTAATGGTAGTGTCTTATTTTGTGGCATAAATGATTTGTTTAATGTTTATACATATACAAGGTTATATGTTTTCGGAGGTATTTTTATGGAGAAATGGGATGTTTATACCCAAAACAGAGAGAAAACAAACAGAACAGTAGAGAGAGGCTGTAGTTTACAGCAGGACGAGTACCGCTTGGCTGTACATATTTGCATTTTTAACAACAAGGGTCAAATGCTTATCCAACAGCGCCAGCCGTTAAAAAAGAAATGGTCCGGTATGTGGGATGTTACAGTAGGCGGCTGTGCCGTGTCAGGTGAAACAAGCCAAATGGCGGCTTCAAGAGAGCTGCAGGAGGAGCTTGGGCTTAAAATGGATTTTACCGGCATAAGACCGCAGTTGACTGTAAACTTTGAAAATGGCTTTGACGATATTTATATGCTGCAGCTTGACAATACTATTGATATTGAACAGCTGGAGCTTCAATTTGACGAGGTAATTGCCGTTAAATGGGCAAGCCTAAAGGAAATTCAGGAAATGGTACACAGAGGCATATTTATTCCTTACTATGAGGATTTATTGGGACTTATGTTCAATATGAAAGGCAGCTACGGCTGTTTTGACCGAAATCATTTTATGCTGAAAACTAAAATAGCATAAGTTATTTTGAAAATTTTATAACAACATATAAATCGCCGCAACAGTTATAGCCTTTTAACTGCTGCGGCGATTTTAATTAATGTTTTTTAGACAGTTCCACTTAATTAGCGGAATAAACGCCCGGTGTTGGGTGGGCGGACAAAGGTTATACAAAAAATTCTCCAATCCGCTACAATGAGTGTTCAAAGACTTATTGTAAAAAGAAAGGAGAATTTAATATCAAATTAATATAAACAGCTTAGTTTGTATTAATGATTTAATTATCTGAAAGCTCGTCCGCCAAAGCCTTTAGCTGTTCTGCAGAGGTTTCATTTAAGGTGGATTTTACAGTTACAACTGTGTCGCACAGTGTAATGTTTTTCATACCCTCAAAGTATTCCTTCATTTTTTTACCTGCCATTGGCGCCCAGGTTCCGTTTTCTATTAGCGCAACCTTTCTGCTTTGGTAGTTCTTTATTTTTAGATGATATAGGAAATCCTCAACAGCCGGGAACAATGTACCGTCATATGTTGGGCACGCTACTACAAGACGGTCATATCTAAATGCGTCCTCTATAGCCTCTGCCATATCGTCTCTTGTAAGGTCAGCAACAGCAACCTTTTGCGCTCCTTTTTCCTCCAGCAAGGTTTTAAGCTCCAGCGCCGCCTGCTTGGTGTTTCCGTGCATAGAGCCATAAGCAATCATAATACCCTTATCCTCAGGGCGGTAACTGCTCCAAATGTCGTACTTGTCAATATAATAACCCAGGTTTTCGTTCAAAATAGGTCCGTGCAGTGGGCATATTGTTTGAATATCAAGCTTTGCCGCCTTTTTCAACAATGCCTGAACCTGTGCACCGTACTTTCCTACAATATTAAAATAGTATCTTCTTGCCTCACAAGCCCAGTCCTCATCAGCGTCAAGTGCGCCAAACTTGCCAAAACCGTCAGCCGAGAACAACACCTTGTCTTTTGAGTCATATGCCACCATAACCTCAGGCCAGTGAACCATTGGCGCCATTATAAATGTAAGTGTATGCTGGCCTAGTTCAAGGGTATCTCCCTCTTTTACAACTACCTTTCTGTCATCTACATTTAAGTTGAAAAACTGCGGCATATACGCAAAGGTTTTTGCGTTGCCTACAAGCTTTGCATGAGGGTATTTTTCTGCAAACAGCTTTACATTTGAAGCGTGGTCAGGCTCCATATGTGAAATAACCAGGTAATCCGGGGCTTTGCCGTTAAGCGCTTTTTCAAGATTTTCTACCCATTTGTCTGCGGCAATTTTATCTACAGTATCCACAACTGCTATTTTTTCGTCAAAAATAACATAAGAGTTGTATGATACACCATTGGGAATTATATACTGCCCCTCAAACAAATCCGTTTCTCTGTCGTCTACACCTATATACTTTATACTTTCGGAAATATATGTCTTGTTCAAAATAAAACCTCCTGTTTGTTACAAGTTGTTGTACCAATTTTAACCTATTGTTGTTAAAAAGTCAATAGGCTTTAATAATAATTCTTATTTTTGTTATTAAAATCCTTATTTGAGCATAGCGGCAAACTTAATAAATGCACCCGCCCAAGCCGCTTCGTTGTGGGAATTAAACTCCCTGCAGTCATATACCAATTTACTGCTGTGTTCACTGTTTTTAAAAAACTGAACCGTCTTTTCCACTTGCGGGTACAATTCCTTTTCTACTAGGTCGTTTCTGCCTATGTAAATGTACATTTCCGGGCAGAGTTTTATGCTTTTAAGATAATTCTCCCACACAGAATCCTCATACAAAACAAATGCCGGAGAAAAAGCTCCTACAATGCCAAAAATATTGCTGTATGATGTGCCTATATAAAAGCTTTCCAGTCCGCCGGAGGAGCCCCCTACAATGGCAGTGTGACTTTTGTCTGTAAAAACATTGTAGTTTTTATTTATATAGGGTATAATTTTATTTACTAAAAGCTGTGCCATTTGTACGCCTGTGCCGTTTCCAAACATGTGGGTGTACTGCTTTTTTATTTTACCAATATTAGGGGTAAGCTGACTGTCACGGTAATGGTCGCTGTTGTCTATGCCTACAACTATATAGTCACTGCGGCGCTCCATAACCTGTGGAACATTCCAACTGCCGTATGCAGTAGAGTTTCTGCTAAAAAGGTTTTGCCCGTCAAACATATACACTACTCCGTATTTTTTGCCTTTGTCAGCAGGGTTGTAGCAGCTTGGCGTCCAAACATATACATTTTTTTGTGTTTTTCCTGCAAATTCAAAGGTTATTTTGTGGGTACTGGTATCAGAATGCAAATCCCCCTCATATGGTTGTAAGCATACTATATCTGAATCGTATGTAAAGCCGTTAGGCTCAAAGGAACTGCACAGCCTGTTAAATGCTGTATGGGCTGTTTTTTTCTTTGCACCGTTTGTAAAGTAAACATCGTCAAATTCAGTATCTATACAACAGCGAACAAGGCTATTGGGCAGTGTATCCATTTTACACTGCTTTGTACGGTCACAGCCGGTAAATACCGCGTTTACCCGGTCCCAGCCCAGTGTGTTATGAAATATAACCTCATTGCTACTCATTTTATCACCGTCTATTTGTTTTTAATATAAACATAAAAACAACCGACCTTAAAATACTTCATCGTGTTTCATTATACAACATATGTTGTATATAGTAAATTAAAATTCTATTAAATCTAAAAATATTTTTAGGGAGAATTACAAATGATTACCACCTTAGAATACATCAACAAAATTTTTGCCGACGCTCCTGCAAAAACCGTTATAAGCAAACCTGCAAGCAAAAGCTCTCTTTGCAAAAAAATAGTTATAGAAAACAAGGGTGACTACTACCAGGCGTCAAAGTACACCGAAAAGCAGGTTTTTCACGAGAATCTATCTGTACAGCAAACAATAGACCTTTGCAGTGCAATGTTAGAAAAGGATTTTAAACAGCTAAACAGTTTTAGCAAAAGCCATGAATATATGGTAATGATTTCAAAAAAGGGCAAAGCATCCTTTAAAACAAAGCAAATTTCAAAGGATTTGACACAGACCTCTACACAGCACAACAGGCAAAAAAATTACCTTATAAAAGAGGGCACAGTTGTGCCTCCTCTTGTAGATATGGGTATATTTACAAAAGAGGGTAAGGTTGTACAGTCTATGTATGACAAATTTAAGCAGATTAACAGGTTTATAGAGATTATAGACGACTCTGTAAAGGAGCTTAAACAAGACACAGTAAACATTATAGATTTTGGATGCGGCAAGTCTTACCTAACATTCATTGTGTATTACTATTTTACAGAGCTTAGAAGCCAAAAAGTAAATATAGTGGGGCTTGATTTAAAAGAAGATGTTATAAAAAAATGCAATGCCGCCGCCCAAAGATACGGATACCATAGTTTGAATTTTAAACTTGGCGACATTAACGGCTACAGCAGTGATTTCCGGCCAGACATTGTAATGACGCTGCACGCCTGCGACACCGCTACAGATTATGCCCTTTATAACGCTGTAAGGTGGAATACAAAAATGATATTCTCTGTGCCTTGCTGTCAGCACGAGCTAAACGAACAAATTAAGTCCGAAAACCTTTCGCTGTTTACAAACTACGGCATTATACAGGAACGCTTTGCGGCGCTTACTACAGACGCTATTAGGGGTAATTTGCTGGAATGCTGCGGGTATAAAACACAGCTGTTGGAATTTGTGGATTTGTCCCATACGCCAAAAAACATATTAATAAGGGCCGTTAAAAAACAGCGCAATTCAGAAAAGGTCAAAGAAAAGTATTTACAGCAGGTTAAGGCTGTTATGAACGAGTTTAATCTTTCACCTACCCTTTACAATCTTCTAAGTGAGGATAATCGACTGTAAAAATCTAAAGAAGAAAAGAAAAAGTGTTAAGAGCTATTATTACACCCTTACAAGGCAAGAAAATAAGCTAAAAATACAAAATTATGCACAAAAAATAGGTCACACCGAATGTGGTATGACCTATTTTACTTGTATGTTAACCTGTTTGCTTGTGAAAAGCAGTTTTAGAGTTATAATTCTGCATAATTATTGTTTTAACGCTTCTGTTTATTAACAAAACCCCGTTTATACACCTGCTCTGTTTTTAACAACCCTACTTTCCACTAATGACTTGGAAGATTTATCGTTTGTTAAGCATAACTATTGTTTTAAAAGTTTTTCTTTCCTCGTCGTATTTATAATTTACCTCACCGCCATACTTTTTAGCTGTTAGGCGAACACTGTATAAGCCTAAGCCGTGTCTTTCTTTATCTTTTTTTATGGTAATAAGAAAATTATTTTTTGTTTTAGGCGGATTATCACAGCTGTTGTTTACCTCTAAAAAATACATTGATGACATAGGGTTTGTATATATAAGCACATTAACCCCTTTTTCAGAAGAGGCTTCGGCCGCTTCAATGGCGTTATCCAGTAGGTTAGATACTATACAGCACAGGTCAGCGTCCTCAACAAAGCTAAGGTTGTGGTTGTTGTGCTCAAATGAAAAATTTATGCCCTTGCGTTGGCACTGTTCCTTTGCCTGCATAATTATTATGTCAAATATTTTGTTTTTTGTTATACAGCTGCCGGCTGTATAATAATCCTGACCTAAAAGTGAGGTTATATAATCGGTTATGCCACCGTAATTTTTATCGTATGCCATAGAGTTTATAACATTTAGGTGGTGTTTGCTGTCGTGTACGGCTACACGGGACTTATCGTAACTTGACTGCAGTACCTTGTAGTAGTTGTAGTCAAGCTCGCTTTTTTGTTCGGCAAGCTTTAGCTTTGTAAGCTGGTTTGAAATTTTTATTTGGTTTTCGTGCACCAAAAATACTACAATATTTGCCGCCAACAGGCATATAGAGCATAGCGAGATAATTATACTTGATATGTAAGTAGGCTGGCAGTAGCCTGCCAAATAGTATATGCCCAGTACGCATATTAAAGACGACATAGGCAGTAAAAACAGCCATATTCCCTTAGTGCGTTCAAATTCCTTTAATGCATATTTCTGCACCAGCTTGCAGGATATAAATAGCAGCAGCTTTGAAATGGTAGAAATAAACAACTCGGCTTCAAACGAATGAATTTGAATATAGTCGTTTTGAAGTAGGAGGTTTGAAAAAGGTATGGTGAGTAATTCACAGCCTACAAATACTGCGGAAAAAATGAAAGAGTGAAGAACACAGCTGCCAAAGCTTGCTTTATAGCACAATTTTGTGATTATAATATTTGTTGCTATAAACAGCACTAAATTTATTACCACATCCACAATTGCATACAGTAAAAACCATGAAGCAGATACAACTATGTACAACATTAACGGGTGGCGAATTCTGTCGTTCCTTTCAAAGAATGTTGAAAAATATGTATATGCACAGTAACCTTCAAAGAGAAATTCCAGTAAAAAGATTAAATTTTCAAATATATTCAATGTCGCTCACCCATTTTCTGCATAAAGTCCTTTTTAAATTGCGAGATTCTTCTTTGTGAAGCATATATAACCATTTCATTACCGTTTTTACAGCACACAGTAATTTGATTATTGTCTATTTTAGAAACATATCGTAAATTAATGAGGTAGCTGTAGTGTGGTGAAGAAAAGTTGGCATTGTTACGGAAAATATCTTTCCACCTTTTTATGTTGTAGCCCGTAGGAATAATTGTACCTGTGTCTGTAAGAATATAGTTTTTGCGGAGTGATGTGTAAATGCACACTATTTGGTCGGCTTTTAGGTTTTGGAGTTTTCCGTGGGAAGAGAAATCCACAATAGTTTCTCTTTCTGTTATAATATCCAGCGCACGGAAAACCCTTTCTTTCTCAACAGGCTTTTCCAAATATCTGAAAACCTGCAGGTCCATTGCATCGTCCAGGTAGCTTAGGTGGGATGTTACAATAAACAAAACAATGTCAGGGTTCATTCTCTTTAGGTCGTAACCTACTTGTATGCCGTTTTTTGTGGGCATTTCCACATCCAAAAATGCTATGTCAAACATTCCGGTACTTTCTAAAAGCTTTGCGACACTGTTAAACTTTTCGATAGTATATTTAATGTCGCTTTCGCTAAAATAACTATTTACAATATCATAAATAATGTTGCAAAATGTATCTTCATCATCAACTATTGCTATCCTTAACATATTTATTCCTTTCGCTGGGCTATACCGGATACTAAGCTATTACTAAGGGTACTTAAAAATTTGCCGACAAATTTATATTCTGAGAAAAAGCTGTTTGCATAGGGGCAAACCTTAGAAACAGAGTGTAAATCGCAGTTAAAAATAGGGCAAATACCGATTCTTTTTAATATGCTTAGTATAAATACCAAAAAGCAGTGCAGTACAAATAAGTGTGATTTTGACAGCTTACATTGCAGTTTGGTATTATTTAGGGCGAGGACTCAACTCCTTATCAATTCAGTAATTTTATTTGCCAAAAAATATTTAGCTTCTAATTGGTATTATATACCAAAAAAGTTACAATTTCAAATATTTTTCACACAGTAACAGTAAATTTATGCTGTATCTCCTAAATACCCCTTAGCTTGCAAATTGTGCATAGTACAATTTGCTGTAAAAACCACCTTTTTTGACAAGTTCGTCATGCGTACCCTGTTCAATTATATGGCCGTCCTTCATAACCAACAGAATATCTGCATTTCTTACAGTAGAAAGTCTGTGGGCAACAATAAAGCTTGTTCTGCCCTCCATAAGCTTGTTAAACGCTTCCTGAATTTTTAATTCTGTACGGGTATCTATTGATGATGTGGCCTCGTCAAGGATAAGCATTGGCGGCAGACAAAGCATTATACGGGTAATGCACAAAAGCTGTTTCTGCCCCTGGGACAGTCCGGCGCCGTCCTCACCTATTACGGTGTTGTAGCCCTGCGGGAGTCTTTTTATAAAGCTGTGGGCATGTGTTTTCTTGGCCGCTTCAATAATCTCTTCGTCGGTGGCGTCAGGCTTGCCCATATTAATATTTTCTTTTATAGTACCTGCCTTTAGCCAAGTTTCCTGCAACACCATACCATAGCCTTGGCGGAGGCTCTTTCTGGTAACATCTTTAATCTCGTTGCCGTCTACATATATTTCTCCGCTTACGGTGTCGTAGAACCTCATAAGCAAATTAATAAGTGTGGTTTTGCCGCAGCCTGTAGGGCCAACAATGGCTATTCTTTGACCTGATTTAACATTTAAACACAGGTTTTCTATAAGCTTTTTTTCCGGAATGTAAGAGAAGCACACATTGTCCATCTGAATATTACCCTTTACATCTTTTAATACAACAGCGTTTTCTTTTTCGTGAATCTCCTCCGGCTCTTCTATAAGTTCAAAAACCCTGTCAGCACAAGCCAAAGCGTTTTGCAGTTCTGTAACTACTTCTGAAATTTCGTTAAACGGTTTTGTGTACTGTGTGGCATAGCTTAAAAAGCAGGTTAAACTGCCCACTGTAATGTTGCCTGTTATAGCCATCAGTGCACCTGTAAGTGCTACACCTGCATAAACAAGGTTATTTACAAAGCGTGTAGACGGGTTAGAAATTGCAGAGAAAAATATAGCCTTTACAGAGCTCTCGCAAAGCCTTTGGTTTACTTCGTCAAACACTTCTTCATTTTCGTCCTCGTGGGTATATGCCTGTACGACTTTTTGGTTTTCTATCATTTCTTCAATAAATGCGGTTTGTTCACCACGAATTTCCGACTGATTTTTAAACAGCTTGTAGGTTTTTGTGGCTATAAACTTTGCCACAAACAGCGAAAGCGGAGTTACCACAACTACTACCAACGCAATAATGTAGTTTACAGAGAACATAAAGCCCAATGTACCCAGTATGGTTATAACCCCGGTAAACAGCTGCGTAAAGCTCATTAGCAGACCGTCTGTAAATTGGTCAACATCGGCAATTACACGGCTTACGGTGTCGCCGCTTGAGTGTGTGTCAAGGTAGTTTAGGGGAAGCTTCTCTATTTTTTCTATAGCTTCGTTTCGTATATCCCTTGCAATGTGGTAGGTCATTTTGTTGTTGCACATATTCATTATCCATTGGGATAGCGCAGTTATGCCTGCGGCAATGCCGATTTCAATAAGGATAGGCAATATTTTTTGGAAATCCACCTTTCCCTCGTCAGCTATACAGTCTATAGCGCCGCCTACCAGAATAGGAATGTAAAGAGTAAGTGCTACTGTAACCAGTGCAAGTATTATTGACGCTGTTAAAAATTTACGATAGCCTTTAATGTGTTTTAGTACTTTTATAATAGTATCTTTTTGTTTCATAGTTTTTTCACCTGTCTGTTTGTGAAGAATATATTTCTTGGTATACACTACAGCTGTCAAGCAGCTGGTTGTGAGTGCCTATGCCGACAATTTTACCGTCGTCCATAACTATTATTTTGTCCGCAGACATAATTGACGATGTACGCTGCGAAACAATAATTACCGTTGTGTTTTTCAGTCCCTTAACCGCTTTTCTAAGCCTTGCGTCTGTAGCATAGTCAAGTGCGGAGGCACTGTCGTCCAGTATGAGAATTTCCGGCTGCTTAACCAATGCCCGTGCAATAGTTAAGCGCTGCTTTTGACCTCCCGACAAATTCTTTCCGCCTTGCTCAATAACTTCATCTAAACCGTTTTTCTTGCTTGCCACAACATCGGCGGCCTGTGCAATCTCAAGTGCCTGTACAAGCTGCTGTTCGGTGGCGTTTTTGTTGCCCCACAACAGGTTATCTCGTATAGTTCCCTTAAAAAGGACGGCTTTTTGCAAAACTATGCCTATTTTGTCCCTAAGCTCTGTAGGGGAATAGGACTTAACATTTTTGCCGTCTACATAAACTCCGCCCTTTGTACAGTCGTAAAAATGAGGTATTAAATTTACAAGTGAGGACTTACCGGAGCCTGTACCGCCAATAATACCTACGGTTTCTCCCGGCTTAATACTGAAATTAATATCGGTTAGGCTTTCGCCGCCGGCGCCTTGGTAGGTAAGGGCAACATTTACAAAATCAATACAGTTTCCTGTTTCTATGGTGTCGTTGTCTATGTGCTGTAGTGTAGAGTTTGTTTCCAGTACAGCTGTAACCCTGTTGCAGCATGCAACAGACTTTGTCATAGTAATAATAAGGTTAGCCAGTTTTATCAGTTCAACCAATATTTGCGACATATAGTTATACAGTGCAACAACAGCGCCCTGCGTTAAAACACCCTGTTCAACTCTTATAGCGCCAACCAATATTAAAACAACTATTGCTACATTGATTATTACAAATGTAACAGGGTTCATTAATGCCGAAATTTTACCTACATATTTTTGTGCCGCTGTAAGCTGACTGTTTAAGTTTTTAAACTCATCTATTTCCTGGTCCTCTCGGCAAAAGGCCCTTATAACTCTGGCACCTGTTAAATTCTCTCTTGTTTTGCCTGTAACCTTGTCCAGTTTGTTTTGTGATTTTTTATAAAGTGGTATGCTTATAAGCATTATTGCAAAAACCACAATAGCCAAAACAGGTATAGCGCACACAAATACAAGTGCCGCCTGAAAGTCAATGGTAAATGCCATTATCATTGCACCAAAAACAATAAACGGCGAACGCATAAACAGTCGCAAAAACATATTTATACCGCTTTGCACTTGGTTAACATCGCTTGTCATACGGGTTATCATTGTAGATGTGCCTATATTGTCAAGCTCCGAGAAGGACAGGCTCTGTATTTTTTTGAAAAGTGTAGAGCGCAGTCTTGTGCCTACGCCTACGGCTGCCTTTGCCGCAAAATACTGTGCCGTTATTGAAAAGCTAAGTCCGATAACAGCCAGCAAAACCAGCAAAAAAAACATCTTTACGGTGTAGCCCTTGTCGGCGTTGCCTATACCAATATCTATAAGTGACGCCACTACAATTGGTACAAACAGCTCAAAGAGAGCCTCCAAAAGCTTAAATAATGGGCTGAGTATAGCCTCTTTCTTGTATTTCCCAAGCATTTTAATTACAGGGGACATTACTATGCATCTCCAATTCATATATAATTTTTACAATTTAATTTGTAAATTTCAAATTTATAGTTTTAAAAATAATTATACCTTTTTCATCTTAAGCAGGTGTATTAATAGGGTGCTGTATTTATTAGGTAAAGATATTACGGCTTGCAGTCACCGCATGGGGAATAACCGCTTTCTGCCGCTTGCTCTCTGTTGTCAAAATAAACCTTGTTTTTGTCGGACATTTTATTTATCGATTTGCAGTTGCTAAGATGAAATACCCGTGAGTTTTTGTTTCCTATATATCTGTGTTGTGAGCTGTCGGCAGAGTTTGTTTCAGAGCTTAAAGAAGTGTTTGCACCGCCGCTTTTGGATATGGTTTGCTCTTTTCCGTTTGCCAAAGTGGTAATTTTGTTGTTACACAGGCTTACTACTACAGTTTTGTCAAGGTCGGTACGCATTGCAGGAATGTTGTACTTTTTAAGCTTGCTTATGGTTTCTTTATGCGGATGACCGTAGTCGTTGTTTTTACCGCAGCTGATTAAAGCCAGTGACGGGTTGACCTTTTCTAAAAATTTACTGCTTGTACTTGTGCTGCTGCCGTGATGTCCCAGTTTAAGCACATCTGCCTGTACATTAAAACCGTTTTCAAGTATTTTGTTTTCCTCCGATTCTTCGGCGTCGCCTGTTAAAAGCACCGCCATATTGTCGTAAACCGCCCGCAATACCAGGGAACAGTTATTTTTATTGTCATTGTCTATATCAGGGGAATAGACATTAACCTGACAGCTTCCTACATTAAATACATCGTTAGTTTTTGGAAAAACAACATTAAAATTTTCTTTGTCAATGTAGTCAATCAAGCTTTCCCACGCCCTTGTGGTGTGGTATGCTTCGGTCATTACAATGTTGTCTGTCGGTATACTTTGAAGCACCTTTTTCATACCGCCAAAGTGGTCGGAATGAGGGTGGGTAATTACCGCATAGCTTAGCTTGCTTACATTTTGACTTTTTAAGTATTCAACGACCTTATTGCCCTTGTCGGTTTCGCCTGCATCTACAAGCATATAGCTGCCGTCGCATTCCAACAGCAGGCTGTCGCCTTGCCCCACATCAATCATATGAAGTTTAAAGCCGTTTGTTTTTGTACTGTTTGCTGTGTTTACAGCACCCTCACAGCCGACAGCACAAAAGCAAAGGGCTGTAGCTAAAATGGTGCAAATCAGTTTGTTCAGCAATTTCATAAATAAACCCTCCCCATACTGAATAATTTTACCATTTTAGTTTATATTAATCAAGAATGATGCAGCTGTGCAAATTATGCTGTATTATTAAATGCATTGCCGCAAAGCAGAGTTCTGTAAATGGGATTATTAATTAAAAAATTGTGCTGTAAAACCAAAAATCGGTGTTGACAAACAAGATACGGATATGCTATTATATAAAACTGTTGAGTAGTATGGTTTTGTAGGGAACTTTGGGCAAAACTGCTGTTAATCTTATACAAAAAATACTGCTGAAGTGGCAGAGGTTGTAAGTAAAATTACGGCTTCGGAAGCACTTGCTGTTAATGCGGACAAGAGTTCGCTTTAGCATAAATAAATTTTTTATGTTTGAGGAAAGGAGGAGAACTATGCCTACATTTAATCAGTTGGTTAGAAAGGGTCGTCAGGTTACTGAGAAGAAAGCTAAGACACCTGCTCTGCTAAAGGGCTGGAACTCTAAGAAGAGAGTTGCTATAGACCAAGCTTCACCACAAAAGAGAGGCGTATGTACTGCTGTAAAAACTGCTACACCTAAGAAGCCTAACTCAGCTCTTAGAAAAATTGCCAGAGTAAGACTTTCAAATGGTATTGAGGTTACTTCATACATTCCTGGTGTTGGCCACAACCTACAGGAGCACAGCGTTGTACTAATTCGTGGTGGTAGAGTTAAGGATATCCCTGGTGTTCGTTACCATATCATCAGAGGTACACTTGATGCACAGGGCGTTGCAAAGAGAATGCAAGCTCGTTCAAAGTATGGTGCTAAGCGTCCAAAGGCTGGCAAGTAATCCATTAAACCCATAGGAAACAACTAAAAAACAAAAGACAACTAAAACAGTTACAGTACAATACAGTGTGCTTTTATATATAGACAAGCCTCAGTATTGACAAAACGGGAGTTGTCACTTTCGAGTACCTATGATATCTCAAAAATTGTGAAGGAGGGAAGTAAAATGCCAAGAAGAGGTTCAATAGCAAAACGTGATGTTTTGCCGGATCCACTATACAACTCAAAGAAAGTTACACGCCTTATCAACAACATTATGTATGATGGTAAGAAGGGCGTTGCACAGAAGATTGTTTACGGTGCATTTGACATCATTAAAGAAAAGACAGGTAACGATCCACTAGAGACTTTTGATCAGGCTATGGAAAACATTATGCCTGTACTTGAGGTAAAGGCTCGCCGTGTAGGTGGTGCTACTTACCAGGTACCTATGGAGGTTCGTCCTGAGAGAAGACAGACACTAGGCCTGAGATGGCTTTCAAACTATGCAAGACTTCGTTCAGAGAGAACAATGAAGGAAAGACTTGCCGCTGAAATTATGGATGCTGTTAATGGCGTAGGCGGTGCTGCTAAGAAGCGTGACGAAACACACAAAATGGCAGAAGCTAACAAGGCTTTCGCACATTACAGATGGTAATAATTTAAGGAGGCTATTATGGCTAGACAGGTATCTCTTGAACAAACAAGAAACATCGGTATCATGGCTCATATTGATGCCGGTAAAACTACTACAACAGAGCGTATCCTGTTCTATACAGGTATCAACCACAAAATAGGCGAAACTCACGACGGTGGCGCTACTATGGACTGGATGGTACAGGAGCAGGAAAGAGGTATTACAATTACATCTGCCGCAACTACATGCTTCTGGAAAGACAGAAATGGCAAAAAAGTTAGAATCAACATCATCGACACACCTGGTCACGTTGACTTTACAGTAGAGGTTGAGCGTTCACTTAGAGTTCTTGACGGTTCTGTAACAGTTCTATGTGCAAAGGGCGGCGTAGAGCCACAGTCTGAAACTGTATGGAGACAGGCTGACAACTACAAGGTACCTAGAATGGTTTATGTAAATAAGATGGACATTATGGGTGCTGACTTCTACAGAGT
The DNA here is from genome assembly GCA_902789345.1 of uncultured Ruminococcus sp. Classification (GTDB taxonomy): domain Bacteria; phylum Bacillota; class Clostridia; order Oscillospirales; family Acutalibacteraceae; genus CAG-964. The sequence goes on along the minus strand of CADANT010000001.1, from coordinate 162,696 downwards.
TGTTCAGATGATGAAGGACAGACTAAAGTGTAATGCTGTTCCGATTCAGCTTCCAATTGGTGCTGAAGACGACTTTAGAGGTATTATCGACCTTATAAAGATGAAGGCTGAGGTTTATTATGATGACCTTGGTAAAGATATTCGTGAGGAAGAAATTCCTGAGGATATGAAAGAGCTTGCTCAGAAGTATCACGACGAGCTTATCGAGCACGTTGCTGAAATGAACGACGAGCTAATGGAAAAATTCTTCGGTGGCGAAGAGCTGACCGTTGATGAAATTAAGGATCAGATTCGTAAATCAACAATTGCAAACGAAATGGTACCTGTAACCTGCGGTACTTCATACCGTAACAAGGGTGTTCAGATGCTGCTTGACGCTATTGTTGACTATATGCCTGCTCCTACAGATATTCCTGCTATTAAGGGTGTTAACCCTGAAACAGACGAGGAAACTTGCAGACACGCTTCCGATTCAGAGCCTTTCTCTGCATTGGCATTTAAGATTGCTACAGACCCATTCGTTGGTAAGCTGTGCTTCTTCAGAACTTATTCAGGTAGCGTAAACGCAGGTACAACAGTTTATAACTCAACAAAAGATACAAACGAGCGTATTGGTAGAATTCTACAGATGCACGCTAACGACAGAAAGGATATTGAAACCTGTTATGCAGGTGATATAGCTGCTGCCGTTGGTCTAAAGTCTACAACTACAGGTGATACTCTATGTGACGAGAAGCACCCTGTAATTTTGGAATCAATGGAATTCCCAGAGCCTGTTATCCGTGTTGCTATCGAGCCTAAGACAAAGGCCGGTCAGGAAAAGATGGGTATTGCTCTTGCAAAGCTTGCAGAAGAGGACCCAACCTTTAAGGCTTACACAGATGAAGAAACAGGACAGACAATTATCGCCGGTATGGGTGAGCTTCACCTTGAAATCATTGTTGACCGTCTACTAAGAGAATTTAAGGTAGAGGCTAACATTGGTGCTCCACAGGTTGCATACAAGGAAACAATTCGTCAAGAAGCTAGTGTTGACCAGAAGTATGCAAGACAGTCAGGTGGTAAAGGTCAGTACGGTCATGTTAAGATTAAGATTGAGCCAAACCCAGGCAAGGGTTACGAGTTTGTTAACGGCGTTGTTGGTGGTGCTATTCCTAAGGAATACATTCCTGCTGTTGACCAAGGTATCCAGGGCGCTATGCTAAGCGGTGTACTTGCAGGCTACAATGTAGTTGACTGTAAGGTAACATTGTACGATGGTTCTTACCACGAGGTTGACTCATCTGAAATGGCATTTAAGATTGCCGGTTCTATGGCATTTAAGGAAGCAATGAGAAAGGCAGATCCAGTTCTGATGGAACCAATTATGAAGGTTACTGTAATTGTTCCTGAGGAATATATGGGTGATGTTATTGGCGACTTGAACTCTCGTCGTGGTATGATCCAGGGTATGGAAGCAGAAAACGGCGCTCAGAGAATTAACGCTAATGTTCCACTGTCTGAAATGTTCGGTTACGCAACAGATATGCGTTCTAACACACAGGGCCGTGGTCAGTATGTTATGGAGCCAAGCCACTATGCAGAAGTTCCTAAGTCAGTTGCTGAAGAAATTATGTCAAAGAGGAATAAGAAGGAAGATTAATTTTACATTAATGAAAAATTAACAAAAACTTCTTAAAAATTCAATTATAAATTTATCTTAGCCCTTGCATTTTACTAACTTTGTTGGTAAAATAAGGGCTAAGGGATGTATAAACCTAAAATAATATTTAAGGGAGGCTATTCCAATGGCAAAGGAAAAATTTGAAAGAAATAAGCCACATGTTAACATTGGTACAATCGGTCACGTTGACCACGGTAAAACAACTCTAACAGCTGCTATCACAAAGGTTCTTAACCTAGAGGGTGACGCTGATTTCGTTGATTACGCAAACATTGATAAGGCTCCGGAAGAGAGAGAGCGTGGTATTACAATTAACACAGCTCACGTTGAGTACGAGACAGAGAAGCGTCACTACGCTCATGTTGACTGCCCAGGCCATGCTGACTATGTAAAGAACATGATCACAGGTGCTGCTCAGATGGACGGTGCTATCCTAGTTGTATCTGCAGCTGACGGTCCTATGCCTCAGACAAGAGAGCACATCCTGCTATCTCGTCAGGTAGGTGTACCTTACATTGTTGTATTCATGAACAAGACTGACCAAGTTGACGACGAAGAGCTACTAGACCTAGTAGAGATGGAAATTCGTGAGCTTCTAAACGAGTACGAGTTCCCTGGCGATGACACACCAATCATCAGAGGTTCTGCTTATGTTGCTCTAACTTCAACATCTAAGGACCCTAACGCTCCTGAGTATGCTTGCATCCACGAGCTAATGGACGCTGTTGACGAGTTTATTCCAACTCCTGACCGTAAGGCTGATCAGCCATTCCTAATGCCTGTTGAGGACGTATTCACAATCACAGGTCGTGGTACAGTTGCTACAGGTAGAGTTGAGAGAGGTCAGCTAAAGATTAACGAGGAAGTTGAGATCGTTGGTCTAACAGACGAAAAGAGAAAAGTTGTTGTTACAGGTATCGAGATGTTCAGAAAGCTTCTAGATTATGCTGAGGCTGGTGACAACATCGGTGCTTTGCTACGTGGTGTTCAGAGAACAGAGATCGAAAGAGGTCAGGTTCTTGCAGCTCCAGGTTCAATTCACCCACACACAAAGTTCCACGGTCAGGTTTATGTATTGACTAAGGACGAGGGTGGCCGTCATACTCCATTCTTCAACAACTACCGTCCACAGTTCTACTTCAGAACAACAGACGTTACAGGTGTTATTTCTCTACCAGAGGGTACAGAGATGTGTATGCCTGGCGATAACGTTGAGATGGACGTTGAAATCATTAAGCCAATCGCTATTGAGGAAGGCCTAAGATTCGCTATCCGTGAGGGTGGTAGAACAGTAGGTTCAGGCGTTGTTACAGCTATCAACGAATAATTGAATTTCTTTCAATATTGATTTAATATGAATTTTTAAGAGTCGCTTGAAATATCAGGCGGCTCTTTTTGTGGGATTATTTCCTTTATTACAACTATTGACAAAGAGGCAATAAATATAACTGCTTTTGTATGATTTTTTACTGATTTTAACCTTAATTGTAATTGACAAATTAGGTTGGTTATGATAAAATACTCAAAGTGCCCCAACCACGGTTTTTGGAGTAAGCCTGTAACAGGATTATCACCTTCCTTTAACTGTGATTGACCGAATACAATGGGCATAATACTAAAAAAGAGGTGAATGTAAATGCTAAAGACAGAGAAAGAGGCAATCATTAAGGAGTATGCAACTCACGAGGGCGATACAGGTTCTCCTGAGGTTCAGATCGCTTTGCTTACAAAGAGAATTAACGATTTGACTGAGCACCTAAAGGTTCACAAAAAGGACCATCACTCCAGAAGAGGTCTGCTAAAGATGGTAGGTCAGAGAAGAAACCTTCTAAACTACCTAACTAAGGTTGACATTGAGAGATACCGTTCTATTATTGCAAGACTGGGTATCCGTAAATAATTATTGCTTATTGTGGGGCAGACAGCTTAATATGAGGCAGTCTGCCCTATATTGTATAAACATATTTACAGGATTTCTACTTGGTTTAGCAGTGAAACGACCTTTTATGATTATATAAAATGTGGTTTTATTGCTAAGCGGTATAATCCTGTAAAAATAAATTTATTAGGAGAAAGACTATGTTTGAGAATTTTAGAGTTTTTGAAACAGAATTTGCAGGCAGACCTTTGGTTGTAGAAACAGGTAAGATAGCACAGCTTGCAAACGGTGCTTGCTTGGTTCGTTATGGCGAAACAGTAGTAAATGTAGCAGTAACAGGTGCCGCAAAGCCAAGAGAGGGAATCGACTTTTTCCCACTTTCAGTAGATTTTGAAGAAAAAATGTATGCCGTAGGTAAAATTCCAGGCTCTTATTTAAAGAGAGAGGGCAGACCGTCTGATAAGGCTATTCTTGTATCCAGAGTTATTGACAGACCAATTCGTCCTTTGTTTCCAAAGGATATGAGAAACGATGTTTCTGTTGTTTGTACAGTAATGTCAGTTGACCCTGACTGTTCACCGGAAATTACAGCTATGGTTGGTACTTCTATAGCACTTTCAATTTCTGATATTCCATGGAACGGTCCTATTTCAGGCGTTTCAGTTGGTTTGGTTGACGGCAAATTCGTTATTAACCCTAACAAAGAAGAAAGAGCTAAGTCTAAAATGGCTGTTACAGTAGCTTCTACAGACAGCAGAATTGCTATGATTGAGGCAGGTGCCGACAGAGTATCCGACGAAGATATGTACGAGGGCATTATGGCAGGTCATAAGGCTAACCAGCATATTATTGAGTTTATTAAGGGTATTCAGAAAGAAATCGGTAAAGAGAAATTCTCTTACCCAAGCAACGAGCCTGACCACGAAATGTTTGAGAAGATTTTTGAGTTTGTTGAGGACGACCTAAAGGTTGCGCTTGATACAGACGATAAAACAGTAAGAGACGCAAGACTTGTTCCTATTTACGAGGCTGTTCATGCTAAGTTTGACGAGGAATATCCGGAGCAGGCAGAAAAGATTGACGAGTGTATGTACAAGTCACAAAAGACTATAGTACGCCGTTGGTTGCTTGACGAGCAGAAGAGAGTTGACGGCAGAGGTATGAACGACATTCGTCCTCTTGCTTCAGAGGTTGGTATTTTGCCTAGAACACACGGTTCAGGCTTGTTTACAAGAGGTCAAACACAGGTACTAACAGTTGCTACACTTGGCCCTGTAAGCGACCAGCAGATTTTAGACGGTATTGACGACGAGGAAACAAAGAGATACATTCACCACTATAACTTCCCTTCATACTCTGTAGGTGAAACAAGACCAAGCAGAGGCCCGGGCAGAAGAGAAATCGGTCACGGTGCTTTAGCTGAAAGAGCTCTTGTTCCTGTTATTCCTCCGGTTGAGGAGTTCCCATACGCTCTAAGACTTGTTTCAGAGGTTGTATCCTCTAACGGTTCTACATCTCAGGGTTCTATATGCGGTTCTACACTTGCTCTTATGGACGCCGGTGTACCTATTAAGGAGCCTGTAGCAGGTATTTCCTGCGGACTTATTACCGAGGGCGACCGTTGGATGACAATGGTAGATATTCAGGGCCTTCAGGACTTCTTCGGTGATATGGACTTTAAGGTAGCAGGTACTCATGACGGTATTACAGCTATTCAGATGGACCTTAAGATTTCAGGTCTTACACCTGAAATGGTTAAGGAGGCTCTTGCTAAAACACACAAGGCAAGAAATTATATCCTTGACGAGGTTATGCTAAAGGCTATTCCTGCACCAAGAGCAGAGCTGTCTAAGTATGCTCCTAAAATGCTTACAACAACTATTCCTGTTGACAAAATCAGCGAGGTTATAGGTAAGAGCGGTAAGGTTATTAAGGAAATTCAGGCTGAATGCGAAGTTAAAATTGACATTACAGAAGAGGGTAATGTATTCATAAGCGGTATTGATACAGAAAACTGTAAGCGTGCCCTTAATATAGTAGAAACTATTGCTAAAGACCCGGAGCCGGGTGCTATCTACAAGGGTAAGGTTACACGCCTTATGGATTTCGGTGCATTTGTTGAAATTGCACCGGGCAAAGAGGGCTTGTGCCACATTTCTCAGCTTGATGTTAAGCGTACAGAAAAGGTTGAGGATGTAGTAAATGTAGGCGATGTTATTCTTGTAAAGGTTCTTGAAATTGATGATAAGGGCAGACTGAATCTGTCCAGAAGAGAAGCTTTAATCGAGGTTGAGGGTCTTACACCTGAAAATAATGTTCAGCAGTCTCGTCCTAGAAATAACAGACATAACGGCAGAAGATAATAATTCTTGTTTATACTACAGGGTTGTGCGGCTTTTATCGGACAACCCTGTTTTGCATATATAATTACATTAAAATTACAGTTTTAAATTATAATTGAAAAAACAAAGGATATATGTTATACCTGTTTTATGAATACATAGATGCTTCAAAAGGAGGATATAGGGTATGAGAATAGGTTTTAAAAAAGTGGTAAGCGTGGCTTTGTGTGCGCTGTGTGTTGCAGTAGGTATTCCGACTGCATCGGCCGCAGACAATGTGGACACACTGCTTTCTAAAATGACTACAGAAGAAAAAATAGCCCAAATGATAACTGTTGCTGTACGCCAGTGGGACGGCGAGGATTTTACTGTTATGGAGGACGATGTAGCTAATATTATTTCTAAAACCTCTGTAGGCGGAGTAATATTGTTTGCAGAAAACCTTGTTGATACCGAACAGTCTGTAAAGCTTACTACAGCATTTCAACAGGCGGCGTTAGCTTCAAGAAATAAAATACCGCTGTTTATAAGTACAGACCAAGAGGGCGGCGAGGTTGTAAGGCTAAACACAGGTACATCTCTGCTGGGTAATATGGCACTGGGTGCAATTAACAGTGCAAACGACGCCAAAACGGCAGGTAATATTTTGGGCAGTGAGCTTGCCACTTTGGGAATAAATATGGACTTTGCACCGTCCCTTGATGTAAACAGTAACCCGGCTAATCCTATTATAGGTTTAAGGTCATTTTCTTCCGACCCCGGCATAGTTTCAGCATTGGGTACACAGGTTATAAACGGTATTCAGCAGAATAATGTAGCAGCTGCCGCAAAGCACTTCCCGGGACACGGCGACACCTCTACAGATTCCCATACATCGCTTCCTAGTGTGGACAAGTCTTTAGACCAGCTTGAAAAATGCGAATTTGTTCCTTTTAAAGCTGCCATTGACAACGGCGTTGATGTTATTATGACAGCCCACATTCAGTTTCCACAGGTTGAAAAGAAAACAGTAAAGTCGGAAAGTGACGGCAGCAATGTAACATTGCCGGCTACTCTTTCAAAAACCTTTGTTACCGATATTCTTAGAAACAAGCTGGGCTTTAAGGGCGTTGTTACTACAGACGCTATGAATATGGGAGCTATCGCAGACAATTTCGGCGTAACTCAGGCTTGCATTTTAGCCATTAATGCCGGTGTTGACAATTTGCTTATGCCTATTTCTCTAACAGATAAAAGCAGTGGTACAGAACTTACAGGGCTTATTGGCAACATTAAGTCAGCAGTAGTAAACGGCGACATAAAGGAAGAAACCATTAATAATGCTGTTAAGCGCATTCTACAGCTTAAGGAAAAGCGTGGAGTGCTTAACTACACTGCCCCTACAGTTGAAAATGCCAAGAAAATTGTAGGCAGTGCAGAAAACCACGAAACAGAAGATGACCTTGCTACAAAGGCAATTACTGTTTTGAAAAATGAGGGAAATATGCTTCCTTTTAAGCCTACAGAAAAGCAAAATGTAGTTTTGGTTGCGGCTTATGACAATGAAACACCGGGTATGGAATATGCAATGAGCAAAATGATTTCTCAAAAGGCCATACCTAGCGTAAACTATGAAACCTGTTATTATAACGACGGCTCATCGGCGGAGGAAATATTAAATACTGTCAGCAGTGCAAACTATGTAATAGTGCTGTCAGAAATGAACAGCAGTGAGGATATAGCGCAGGGCAGCTTAAATACCTATGTGCCAACTTCTGTAATGGATTATTGTAAAGAAAACAATATTAAATGTGCAGTGGTTAGCGTTGGTAAGCCTTATGATACGGCAAACTATAAAGACGCTCAGGCTCTTATGGTAGCCTACGGCTGTAACGGTATGAATCCTGAAGATACAGACGGCTCTCAGCCTGCGGCATATACCTATGGCCCAAATATTTTGGCAGCTGTAGAGGTTGCCTTTGGTTATAAAAACCCATACGGCACATTGCCTGTAGATATTCCGGCGGTGCTTTCCGACGGTTCTATGTATGAATCTAACTTAGTATTCAAAAAAGGCGACGGCTTGTTGTTTGCCGGAACAGTAAAGCCAACAGAGCCTGCAACGCAGGCTGCACCTACAGCAACCGAAAATGCAACCGCCCCGTCAAATGGCAGTGACCCGGTAAACAGCTTTATCAACACACTGCAAAACAGCGGATATTTCCTTATAGTAGCTTGCTTGCTGGTGGTTGCATTGGTTGTAATTATTATTATCATTGCTGTGGCTGCCAAAGGCGGAAGGAAAAAGAAAAAATCGAATAAAAAATCCGGAAAATAACTTGTAGACAATTAACCTAATAAAGACACAGTCGGCTTTGGCTTTTGCTAAGGCTTGCTGTGTCTTTTTTTATATTGCTTATTTTGTGTAATAGTGTATAAGAATAAAGCAGTGCCGAATATTACCGTGCCGGCATATAAAAGGCTTTGAATTTTGCTCATTTTTGCATAGTGGCTTGGCTGTAAAATTAATATATAGTTGCCATATTTTTAATGCTTGCGCCATATATTAAAGTGTAGTTTTTTAGTTACCAATAGTGTTTGCAGACTGTTGCGGTGGGTGGATGCAATGTTTTAAAGCAGTGTTGTAATGTGTTTTTTGACTTTATACCGCAGCACAGGCTGTATAAATGTTGGTTTTAAGAAAAGAGATAGCAAATTTGCATAAAATATATATGAATTATTGTTAATATTAGGTGAATTTTTAGTTTTCAATTAAAAAAACATTGCACTAAATGTATGTATAGTATATAATGTTCTTAACATAAATTTACATATTTGTGCATAATGCTAATATAGTTAAAATAAAGTGTAGGAGTGAAACAACAGCAATGAAACAGTACGAAGCTAAAAAAATAAAAAATATAGTTTTATGCGGACATGGCGGATGCGGCAAAACATCTGTAGCCGAGTCGATGATTTTTTTGTCAGGGGCTGCCGAGCGTCTTGGCAAAGTAAACGACGGAAACACGGTTATGGATTTTGACCCTGAAGAGGTAAAAAGAAAAGTATCTGTAATGTCGGCAGTAGCACCTATTGAGTGGAAAGGCTATAAAATTAATCTTATAGATACCCCGGGACTTTTTGACTTTGTTGGTGGCGTATGTGAGGGTATGCGTGCCGCCGATACAGCACTTATAGTTGTGTCCGGTAAAGACGGCGTTGGCGTTGGTACAGACAAGGCCTTTAAAATGGCTGAAAAGTCGGGTATGTCAAAGGTGTTCTTTGTAAACGGTCTTTGCGACGAAAGCGCAAGATTTTACAGAGTTTTTGAAACCCTAAAGGCACATTACGGACCGTCTGTTTGTCCTGTTGTTGTGCCGTATATAGAAAACGGTCAGGCTAATTGTTATGTAAATATCCTTGAGTATAAGGCATATAGATATGAAAACGGCAAGATAACGCAAACTGCCATGCCGAATATGGGCGACCGTCTTGAGGGCTTGCGTACGGCTATTTATGAGGCCGTAGCAGAAACGGACGAGGAAATGTTTGAAAAGTACTTCAGCGGTGAGGAGTTCACCCCGGAGGAAGTTATAGTAGGTGTCAGCCGTGGTGTAAAAGAGGGTACTATTACCCCTGTATTCTGTGGTGACGCTCAAAATACATATGGTATAGAGCATTTGCTAAACGGTATTAATTGGCTTGTACCGTCAGCAGATGAGAGAGTGGAGATTGCAGTTGACACGGACGGCGAACCTGTAGAGCTAAAGGCAAACGAGAATGCAGCTACAGCTGCTATAGTTTTCAAAACTGTTGCCGACCCGTTTGTAGGTAAGCTTTCCTACTTTAAGGTAGTATCAGGCAAGGTTACGCCTGACAGTCCACTTGTAAATATGAGAACAGGTGCAACAGAAAAAATAAGCAAGGTTCTTATTCCAAAAGGCAAAAAGCAGGAGGACGCAAAGTATATAACAGCAGGTGACATTGGCGCAGTGGCAAAGCTTAGCGCAACTAACACAGGCGATACTCTTTGTGCACCAACCAGAAAGGTAACCTTAGAGGGTATAAGCTACCCTGTACCTACATATAAAATGACGGTTGCACCAAAAACAAAGGGTGAAGAAGACAAGGTAGCGCAGGCTCTTGCTAAAATTTCAGAGGAAGACCCTACTGTAGTAACACAGGTAGATAAAGAAACAAAAGAAATGATTCTTGCTGGCTTAGGTGAACAGCACCTTGATGTTGTAGTGTCTAAGCTGAAAAATAAATTTAATCTTGATGTTGTTTTAAGTACGCCAAAGGTAGCGTACCGTGAAACTATACGCAAGAGCGTTAAGGTGCAGGGCAAGCACAAAAAGCAATCAGGCGGACACGGCCAGTTTGGCGATGTTTGGATAGAGTTTGAGCCGGCAGACTGCGAAGACTTGGAGTTTGCAGAAAGAGTTGTAGGCGGCGCAGTACCAAAGGGATTCTTCCCGGCAGTAGAAAAAGGACTTAGAGAAAGCATAAAGAAGGGGCCTTTGGCAGGCTATCCTGTTGTGGGTGTAAAGGCAACATTGTACGACGGCTCGTACCACCCTGTAGATTCATCGGAAATGTCATTTAAAATGGCGGCTGCGGTAGCTTACAAAAACGGTATGCCACAGGCAAGTCCGGTACTGCTTGAACCGGTAGAGTCTGTGTCGGTAATGGTGCCTGATGCAAATATGGGCGACATTATGGGCGAGGTAAACAAACGCCGTGGCAGAGTGTTGGGTATGAACCCGGGCGAAGACGGTATGCAGACTGTTGAGGCAGAGGTACCTGCTGCCGAGATGAGCGATTTTTCGGTTTATCTCAGACAGGTAACTCAGGGCAAGGGTAGCTACAAAACAGCCTTTGCAAGATATGAGCCTGTTCCGGAAAGTATTGCAGCAAAAATAATAGAAAGTCGAAAAGGTGAAAATAAGTAATCAATTAGAAACACACTTTTCTCTGTAGATTATATAGATTGTTTATAAATTAGTGCTTTTATATCGAACGGGCTGCTTAGGGGTATAAATTTTCCTAGGCAGCCCTGTTTTCGGTAAGTATATACTTAATTGTTCTAAAAAATAAATTAAAATGTACGCAGTAAAAATGCTTTTTTTACATTAAATTAGTGTATAATTATTACCGTAGAAAATTAGCACCTGTTTTAGAAGTGCAAATTAAGGTGATTTATATGAAAGCGGCAATATTTCAAATGAATATAGCGTGGGAAGATAAAGAGAAAAATTTATTAAAGGTTGAAAGGGCGGCGGCGGAAGCGTCACAAAATGGGGCAGATGTTATTTTTTTGCCAGAGATGAGCCTAACGGGCTTTTCTATGAATATAAAAGCTACAGCCGAAACTGATAAATACACTGTACTGCAGGCACAAAACATTTGCAGAAAATACGGTATTGCCCTGGGGATTGGCTGGACGGAACAGTGCGGTGCTAAGGCAAAAAATTGCTACACTGTTTTAGATAAAAGGGGTATTGCTTTAAGTACATATGTAAAAATTCACCCCTTTTCCTACAGCGGTGAAGATAAATATTTTGTTAAAGGCGAAAGGCTGATAGAGTATAAAATAGGGGACACCTATTTTTCTACGGCAATATGTTACGATGTGCGCTTTCCGGAGCTGTTTCAGGGCATAAGCAAAAACCGTTTGGTTACAGCTGTAGTTGTACCTGCTAACTGGCCACAAAAAAGAGAAAATCACTGGAGGGTGCTTACACAGGCAAGAGCAATAGAAAACCAGCTGTATATACTTGCGGTAAACTGTGTAGGAAGCATAGGCGGAGTAAGCTACAGCGGCGGCTCCTGCATAATAGCTCCCGACGGCGAAATTGTTGCCGACTGTGGCAATAATGAAGAAATTGCATATGCAAACTTGGACTATGATATTGAAAAATTGCGAAACAGCTTTCCTGTGTACAATGACAGAGATGTAAATTTTTATAAATCTATTTTGTAAAATGGCATATCCCATTGTAAAGGGAAATTAAAATTGGAGTAAAAATTCCGCAATGTGTATAAATATTTGCATATAATCTTTAAAAAATCATATAAAATTTAACTAATCTATTGAAATTTATTGAATGCGTTGGTATTATATTACTATGGGATGATGTAGAAGATAACACAAAGAGGAAAGGGTTTTCTTTATGCAAAATGTAATGGACGAAAAACAGCATTTACAGGCATTCTACAGCGGCAACAGCTGTAATGCCTATGAATATATGGGTTCACACAAGGTTGGCGACGAAAATTGCTTTGTCTTTAGGGTGTGGGCACCAAACGCCTTATCGGTGTCGGTAATAGGCAGTTTTAATAATTGGGACGAAACAGCAAATTATATGTCACGCATTGGAAACGGTGATGTATGGGAGTGCTATATAAATAATGTAAATCAGTACGACTCTTATAAGTATTGTATAGAAGCAAAGGACTACAGAAGATTATATAAATCCGACCCCTATGGTTTTCATTTTGAAACAAGACCAAACAATGCTTCCAGGGTTTATTGTCTGGACAAATTCCGGTGGAACGACAGCGAATGGTTGGAAAGCAGAAAAAAGATTAATGTAAAAGAAGCGCCTATGAATGTGTATGAGGTTCATGCCGGCTCATGGCGCAGGTACTTAGACGGTAATTTCTATGATTATAAAGAGCTTGCCGACCAGCTTGTACCTTATGTTAAGGAAATGAGCTATACTCACATTGAGTTTATGCCGATTATGGAGTACCCTTTTGACGGCTCTTGGGGCTACCAGCCAACAGGCTATTTTGCACCTACTTCACGCTATGGTGACCCGGCGGGCTTTATGTATTTGGTTGACAAGTGCCACCAAAACGGTATTGGTGTAATTATTGACTGGTCTATTTCCCAGTTTCCAAAGGACGACTACGCCTTGGCGTTGTTTGACGGCACCTGTTGCTATGAATATCACGACCCGTTAAAGGCAAACCGTGAAGAAAAAGGCACACTGGTGTTCGACTATTCACGCTATGAGGTTATTAGCTTTTTGCTTTCAAGCGCAGCCTTTTGGATTGAAAAATACCATGTAGACGGTTTAAGGTTAGACAATGTTGCCGCTATGCTTTACCTTGACTATAACCGTACCGGCAAAGAATCGGCGAAAAACCAATTTGGCGGAAAAGAAAATCTGGAGGCAGTTGCGTTTATACAAAGATTAAACACAATTCTGCACAGGCTGTACCCAAGTGTAATTACCTTTGCCGAGGAGTCTACAGCATGGCCTATGATAACAAAGCCTGTTAAAGAGGGCGGCTTAGGCTTTGACTTTAAGTGGAATATGGGCTGGATGAACGATATGCTCCACTATATGTCGCTGGACCCGTTTTACAGGCCGTTTAACCACGCAAATTTAACATTTTCATTTTTCTATGCGTTTTCTGAAAATTTTGTTTTGCCTATTTCACACGATGTAGTGGTGTATGGTAAAAAGTCATTGTTCAGTAAAATGCCGGGAGATTTCAACAGTAAGTTTGACCAGGTAAAAATATTTATGGCGTACACTATGATGCACCCTGGCAAAAAGCTGACTTTTATGGGTGCCGAAATAGGACAAATGGAAGAATGGAACACCGACAGCGAGCTTGCCTGGAGTGTACTGGAATATCCTAAAAACAAACAGCTTAAGCACTTTATTAAGTGTTTAAATAAGTTTTATGTAGAGAATCCGCCTATGTACCAAATAGAGGATTCATGGAAAGGCTTCCACTGGATTCACCATGACGACTATACACAGTGTGTGCTTGCCTTTAGAAGACTTGATAAAAAGGGAAACGGTATTATAGTTGTGTGCAACTTTTTACCTATTAAGCGAGAGGGCTATTATATTGGTGTTCCTTACAAGGGAGCTTATTCAGAGGTGCTTAACACCGACCTTGCAGAGTACGGTGGTTCCGGTATTTCAAACGGGCACAGCATTGCTACAGAAGATGTTCCTATGCACGGCTATGACCAAAGCATAAAGCTTACCTTGCCTCCGCTGTCAGTTATGTATTTTGTTTGCGTTGAGGGTAAAGACCAGAACGAAAAAATAAATGTGGCTGAAGAAGACAAGGAAACTATGGAGGAGCTTATAGAGCTTAACGAAAAAATAGCCGAAATAGAAGAAACGGAGAATTCTGACAGTGATGCCGATTCGGTGCCTAAGGTGCGGGAAAAAGTGAAAGAAACCAAACCTACCCAGCCAACCGTCAGCAGTGCTAAAGGTGAAGCCGCGGAAATTAAAAAAGCCGCAGAGCCTAAAAAGCCTATGCAGGCTGTTCCTTTAAAAGAGGAGGCTAAAGAAATATCCGAAAAAATTCAGGGTAAAGACAGCTCTAAAAGCTAGGGCTTTAATACCATAAAAAATTTGTTTAAAAAATGTCTAATAGTTATTATAAACAAAAGGAAATATGAAGGAGGAATAAATACGATGTATCAAAAGCAAACTACAGTGGCAATGATACTGGCAGGAGGACAAGGCAGTCGATTAGGGGTGCTGACAAGAAAGCTGGCAAAGCCGGCCGTGCCTTTTGGCGGAAAATACAGAATTATAGATTTTCCTTTATCTAACTGCGTAAACTCAGGCATAGAGGCTGTTGGCGTACTTACACAGTATCAGCCATTGGTGCTGAACGAGTATGTGGGAAACGGCCAACCTTGGGATTTGGACGGTATGTATTCAGGCGTAACCTGCTTAAGCCCATATCAGCAAATGGACGGTGCACACTGGTACGCAGGTACGGCAAATGCTATTTATCGTAATATGAATTTTATTGAAAGGTACGACCCTGAATATGTGGTTGTTCTTTCAGGTGACCATATTTATAAAATGGATTATGCACAGATGATTTCTTTCCATAAGAAGCATCATGCGGACTGTACCATTGCGGTTATTGATGTACCGCTGGAGGAGGCTTCAAGATTTGGTATATTGAATACTAATCCTGACGGTTCTATTTATGAGTTTGAAGAAAAGCCGGCACACCCAAAGAGCACAAACGCTTCTATGGGTATATATGTATTTAACTGGTCAAAGCTTAGAAAGTATCTTGAGGAGGACGCAGCAGACCCTAACTCAAGCAACGACTTTGGTAAGGATGTTTTGCCTGCAATGCTAAATGCAGGGGAGAGAATGTTTGCCTATCCGTTTGAGGGATACTGGAAAGATGTAGGTACTATAGACAGTCTGTGGGAGGCAAATATGGATTTGCTTAACCCTAAGGTTCCTCTTGACCTTAGCGGTGAAACAGACAAAATATATTCCCGTAACCCATCAATGCCGCCGCATTACATAGGACCAAATGCAAATATACAAAATTCATTGGTATCAGACGGCTGCGATGTTGACGGCAAAATCGACTTTTCGGTTTTGTTCCCGGGTGTTACTATAGGCACAGGTGCAACTGTAACCGATTCTATACTTATGCCCGGAGCGACGGTTGAGGACGGTGCTACGGTTGAATATGCTATAGTTTCTGAAAATGCTGTTATTAAAAAGAATGCCCATATAGGTGGCAGGCCTGAAAACATTAAGGAAGAAGGCAAATGGGGAGTTGCCGTTATAGGCGACGGAATAACAGTAGGCGAGGGCTGCGTAGTAGAGCCAAAGGCTATGATAGACGCTGATGTTACGGAGGTAGAAAAATAATGAGAAATAACGATGTACTGGGTATTATTTTTGGTAATAGCCACGCTGAAAGAATTCAGTCTTTAACATCACACCGAACAATGGCATCGGTACCGTTTGGCGGTAAATACAGACTGGTAGACTTTAACCTTTCAAATATGTCAAACTGCGGCATAACAGATGTAGGAATTATTGTAGATAAAAACTTTTTCTCACTTATGGACCATGTAGGTTCAGGTAAAAGCTGGGATTTGTCAAGAAAAAACGGCGGCGTTCACCTGCTTCCGCCATTTATTCAGTCAGGCGAGGCTTCGGGAGATACAGTTATTGAAAAGCTGTATTCAATAAGAAGATTTTTAAACGATGCTACCGATGAATATGTGCTTTTGGCAGACTGCGACCTGGTTGCAAATGTTAATTACAGCGATATGATTCAGCAGCATATTGATAAAAACGCCGATGTTACCGTTTTGTACATAAACGGTTTAAACAGTGAAAGCAGACAAGACTCCGTAACCTTTACTACAGATACCGACGAGCGTATTGTAGAGTTTTTGGTAGAGCCACGGGCAAAGGCAGAGTGCAACATAGCCGCAGGAGCTATACTTACAAGCCGCAAGCTGCTTCTTGAAATTGTACAGGAATGTGTTAATACCAATAAGCTAAACTATGTTAGAAACATTTTCCAAAAGGATGTAAATAAATATAGATTTTACGGCTATAAGCACGAGGGCTACTATTCGCTTATATCTTCAATAGAGGAATATTTTGAAGCCAATATGGATTTGCTGAATAGAGAAAACAGAAAAGAACTGTTTAATGTGCACAGACCTATTTATACCAAGGTGCGTGACGATATGCCAAGCAGATACGGACTGGGCTCTTCAGTAAAAAATTCACTGGTTGCTCAAGGCTGCGTTATTGAGGGTGAAGTTGAAAACAGTATTATATCAAAAGGCGTGCGCATAGGAAAAGGCTCAAAGGTTAAGAACTGCATAGTTATGCAGGACACAAAGATAGGCGAAAATGCAAACCTAAGCTATGTAATATGCGACAAGGATGTAGTTATTAAGGACGGAAGAGCATTGTGCGGATATAATTCTTTCCCTATTTACATTCCTAGTGAAAAAGTGCTATAATCTGTATGGATATATGAAATTTATTGAAAATATATGGAGGTAATTTCACAATGAGAATTCTTTATTGTACCAGTGAAGCTAACCCTTATGCAGGTTCAGGCGGTTTAGCAGATGTTGCGGCATCGTTGCCAAAAACACTGCGCCAGCGTGGAATAGACTGCAGAGTGGTTATGCCGCTGTATGGTACTATACCACAATATTTAAGGGACGGTATGCACTACATAACCAATTTTACAGTTCCTACTGCATGGAGAAGACAGTACTGCGGTATTTTCTGGGCAGAATATGACGGTGTAACCTTTTACTTTATAGATAACGAGTATTACTTTAAAAGAAGTGGCTTGTACGGCTTTTATGATGATGCAGAGCGTTTTTCATTCTTTTCAAGAGCAATTCTTGAGATGCTGCCGTATATAGATTTTCACCCGGATCTAATTCATACAAACGACTGGCAGACAGCTCTTGTACCTACCTACTACTACTTCTTCTATTCAAAAAATCCTTGGTACTACAACATTAAAAGTCTTTATACTATTCACAACATACAGTACCAGGGTATGTACGGTTGGGAAGTAAACACAGAGTGCGTGGGTATTCCTGAAGACTGTACAAAAATGTTGGAAATGGACGGTAAGCTGAATATGTCAAAGGGTGCTATCGAAACTTCTACAAGAGTTTCTACAGTTAGCCCGTCTTATGCAAAAGAAATTCTTGACCCTTGGTTTGCCTGCGGTCTGGACCAAATCTTAAAGCATAGGGCATATAAGCTGTGCGGTATACTAAATGGTATAGACAACGACAGCTACAACCCTGCAACCGACTTCCATATGTATGCAAACTATACTCCTGAGTACCCACAGGGTAAAGAGGAGTGTAAGCGTAAGCTTCAGGAAAGACTTTGCCTTGCACAAAGAGGCGACATACCGCTTATTGCTATGGTTACCCGTCTTGTTAGTCACAAGGGACTTGACCTTGTTCGTGGCGGTATTGAGCACATTTTGGATAACTACGATGTTCAGTTTGTTGTGCTTGGTTCCGGTGACAAGGAATATGAGGATTATTTCTGGTATCTACAGAACAAGTACCCGGGCAGAGTTTGCTTCTGCCACGGTTATGTGCCTGAGCTTGCTCGTAAAATCTATGCAGGCTCCGATATTTTCTTAATGCCGTCAAAGAGCGAGCCTTGTGGACTTTCTCAGATGATAGCTTTAAGATACGGCAGTATTCCTGTTGTTCGTGAGGTAGGCGGACTTAGAGATTCTATCCACGACAGTCAGGACGGTTACGGCAACGGCTTTACCTTTAGAAATTATGATATTCTTGATATGAACAACGCTTTGCAGAGAGCTATTGGCGGTTACTGGAACCGCGACGGTTGGCGTGCCCTTGTTTACAGAGCAATGACAAGCGACAACTCTTGGGCTCGTTCAGCAGGTGACTATATTAATGTATATCAGGATACTATAGACAACTGGAATTAAATAACAACCTGTAATAAAATTAAAATCGGGCAAACACAGAAGCTTATATAAGCCTTTGTGTTTGCCCGTAGTTTTTATTTCTGTAAACAGCGGTTATTCCGGCTGTTTACCGGTACTTGCACATTAAATAATATTTTATTCAATTAAGGAAAGATACAGCTGTACAAGCTGTGTTCCGCTGTTTTCGTCAAGCTTAAAGTTTACATAGGTTTTGTCTTTTTCTATGTATATTACGCCGTCAACTATTGTTCTTGTTGAAATACTGTAAAGCTCCTTGCCGTCTTTGTCATAGGTTTTTATATTTATAGTGCCCGCTTTGTCACCTGAGTCGGAATCAACCTTGCCGGAGTTAATTACACCTTTAAATATGGCGATATTATCACTTTTGCTGTTAAAAATCTTTTCTCCGTTGTGAATTCTTGACAGCTTTGCAACCTTATCTGCGTCTACAACATCTTTAAGCTTAGATGGTTTTACCTGCTTGTAGCTGCTGTAGTCCTTTCCGTCGTCAAGTGTTTCTGTTGCTTTAGTTTGCTGTGTACTTTCAGTAGGTGTGGTGCTGTTTGTACTACAGGAGCAGCCGGCTAATGTCAGCATTGCCACCAACACGCATACAGCTGTTGTTATTGCCTTTTTCATAATGCTACCTCTTTTTCATTAATAAGCTGTGTTTAATTATACCATATAAATGCTGACTGACAAAGTAAAATTTTTATTTTTGTGGTTTATTTGCCTATTTATTAGTGCCTGTTGTTTGAATATTAATATAATAAATGATAAAATATTGTGGGTGATATTATGAACGACAAGGAAATGCGTGAACCGCTGTTTAGTTACCTTGAGAATACACAGGAAAAGCTGCGTATTTTTGAAGAACTTGCCATAAGAAAATCTATAGCCGATGTTGTGGTGGTAAAGGAAAATACATTAACGGGAATTGAAATAAAAAGTGACCGTGACACTTACACAAGACTTGCAACACAAATAAAGGATTATGACCATTTTTTTGATTACAACTATATAGCTGTGGGAAAAAGCCACATAAAGCAGGTTCACAAACATATACCGCCTAAATGGGGAATCCTCTGTATATACAATAGTAACGGCGACATTGTTGTAGAGGAAGTAAGAAAGCCTCAACCAAACACCCATACAAAGGTTAAGTACCAAATTAAATTGCTGTGGAGGCTGGAGCTTAACAACATACTGGCAAAAAATAATCTTCCAAAATATAAGCAGAAAAGCAAGCTGTTTGTAAAACAAAAAATACTTGAAAAGCTGCCGGAAGATGTACTAAAGCAAAACCTGTGTTACGAGCTTTTTGAGCGTGACTACACTCTGCTTTATTAACTGTGCCGTCTGTATAAAAATAATTGTTTACCTTAGTTTACCAATAGTGTTGACAATTTGGTAAATCAAGCTTATAATATTGTCAACCGATTAATAAATTTAAGTTGACAATAGGAGGACTTGTTAATGAACAACTCAGAAACAAATAATAAGGGAAAGCTAAACATACGCAGCGGTTTGCTTGATATTGTGTTTACAGCAATGTTTGTGGCAATTATTACCGTGTGTGCACAAATTCAAATACCTATAGGCCCTGTACCGTTTACACTGCAGACTTTGGGAGTATTTGCTGCGGCAGGTTTGCTGGGTTGGAAGCGTGGCACTGTAGCCATACTTGTTTATGTGCTGCTGGGACTTGTAGGAGTACCTGTTTTTGCAGGCTTTTCAGGGGGAATCTCCTGTATTGTAGGTCCTACAGGAGGATACATTATAGGCTTTATTTTTACAGCCTTTATAGTAGGCATTATGTGTGACAAGCTGGGCAGAAAGCTGTGGGTGGCTATAGTTTCTATGATTATCGGTCTTGCTGTATGTTATGCATTTGGCACAGTTTGGTTCTGCGTGTCAACCTCAACAGGTGTTGTAGACGCTCTTTTAATATGCGTAGTACCGTTTTTGATTGCAGACGCAGTGAAAATTGCTGTAGCTTCTTTATTGGTAAATAACCTTGACAGAGTTATTAAATTATAAGTTTCGTCCCCACCACAGCCTTTGTATTCAGTATTTTGTAGGCAAGGGGTACAGCAGTACCTTTGTAAAAGAAATGCAAAGAATTATTACGTGGCTGGAGCAAAATAATCCAATGTTGACGCTTACAGAAAGCTGTGATATGGTTTGCGGTAACTGCCCAAATAAAAAGTGTGGACGGTGTATAACGCACTGCAAGGTTAATGAATTTGACACAGCTTGCTTAAAAGAATATAATCTTTCTTTTGGCAGTACTGTAAGCTGGGAAGGCTTAAAACAGCTTGCCTTTGATGAAATAATAAACAAAGGCTTGCTTAGCGAGGTTTGCAGTGGTTGCCAGTGGAAATGTTGGGAACAGGAAAGCGTTAATTTAACCGACTAAGGCTAAAAGCAGCTTATAAATGGCTGTACTGATTTTTTATATTGTTTAATTGGCAAAACACCAAGGCTCATTTTTAATGTGAGCTTTGGGGTTTTGCCTTTTTCGTGAAGTATACCGGGAAGGAAACATAAAAAATCAACGGTTGTATTGCAATTAGCTGTAAATTTTTGTATCATAAATACAGATACTTTTGCATTGTAATAACCGGTCTTACAGAAAATAAGAATGGTTGTGAAGGTGTAATAATATTATTACAATGGAGATTTAGATATATGACAGTTACAGCCCTAATTGAAAAATTATCTTTAAAAACTGCATACCCTCTGGAGCCAAGCGAAAAACAGGTTACAGGCTGTTATGCAGGCGATTTGCTAAGCAATGTAATAAAAAAGGCTAAGCGGGGCAATGTGTGGCTTACCGTAATAAATAACCCAAACACCGTGGCTGTAGCTATGCTTAGAGGATTAAGCTGTGTTATTATGTGCGACGGCTCAAAACCTACAGAGCAGGCAATAAAGGACGCCGCCCAAAAGGGAATACCTATTTTATTAAGCGGCAAGTCTGTGTATGAAACAGCAGTTGATATAAGCAGGGTGATATAATGCAGGATATTAAAGATTGTATTTTGGAGCTTGTTAAAAACTCAATAGAGGCAGGCAGTACATTTATAAAAATAACCGTGTTTCAGCGGGACGCCTGCCGTTTAATTATGCAGGTAGAGGACAACGGCTGCGGTATGACCTTACAGGACTGTCAAAATTGTGAAAATCCCTTTTATTCTACAAAGGGCAAAGAGATTGGTATGGGTATTCCCCTTGTAAAGGAGCTGGCGCTGCGCACCGGCGGTGACTTCGCAGTTGAAAGCAGCGGCAAGGGGGCAACGGTTTCGGCACTGTTTAAGCCCTACAGTATTAATATGATTCCCATTGGCGACCTGTATAGTGCAACGCTGAATTTAATAAAATCCCACAGTGATATTAGGTTTGTTTTATGCCAGAAAACAGGCAGTAGAAATATTACAATAGATTCAGGCTTTTTAAAACCACAGGTGAAATAGTATGTTAGTTTTTGAAGTGTTAATTATACTGTTTGCGGTGTATGCCATAGTTTTAACGGCCGCTATGATATTTTTTGCATTAAGAAAACCAAAAGCCGACAGTGTTACTGTGCTTGTACTGGGCTGTAAAGTTAAGGGAAATGTACCAAGCCAAAGCTTAAAGCGGCGCTTAGAAAGGGCGTTTAAATATTTAAACGAAAATCCTAACACAGTGTGTATTGTTTCGGGAGGTAAGGGAAGCGACGAAAGTATTTCCGAAGCTCAATGTATGAAAAGCTACCTTGTAAACAAGGGCATTTTGTCTGAAAGAATTATTAAAGAAGACCGTTCTGTAAATACTCGGGAGAATTTTGTTAATTCCTATGAAATTGTGTGCAGTCGGGGGATTTGCAAGGATATTGTTGTGGTTACAGACTTTTACCACCAGCTAAGAGCTTATATAATAGCAAAAAAATGCAGGATTAATATTGCAGGGGCAATAAGCAGTGTGCCGGGGGTAAAAACTCTTATTTTCCACATTGTGCGTGAGCTTGTGGCTGTGCCTGTGGAAATTTTTAAATAAAAAAGCTGTACAGATTTATTGTTATGCCGTTGGTTTAAAATGGCGCAGTATTTGTGTATATTGGTTATAGCAAAAATTTGTATTTGTATGTGCTTGTTAAACTCTTTATTAAAGGAGATTTTTATGTTTGAAACAAACAGGTTGCTTATTCGCCCATACAGTAAAAGCGACAAAGTGTCATTGTACAATACCATAAGCAGATATGAAGTCTACAGAACAACCTACGGTATACCACAAAATTGTACTGTGGGCTATGCCGCAAAGTGGATAAACAGCGTGCTGCAAAACGCTCGGGAAAATCGTTCATACGAGTATGCCGTTATAAACAAACTTAACGGTGAATATATAGGAAATGTAGGTCTTATAAATGTTGATTTTGTAAGCCGCAAGTGCGACATTTCTTATTTTATACACCCAGACTTTTGGAACAAAGGGTTTGCTACCGAGGCGGCGGTTGAAATGGTAAAGTATTCCTTTAATGTTTTAGATATGAACCGTGTAGGCGGTATGTGTATGGCAAGAAACACGGCGTCTGCCAAGGTAATGGAAAAACTGCTTATGAAAAAAGAGGGAGTTTTGCGTGACTATTTTATAAAGGACGGTATCAAGACAGACGCGGCTGTGTACTCAATTTTAAGAAAAGAATATGATTTATTATTAGGACGCAAAGAATAGAGTTATTGACATTTTCAACATTTCGATGTTGAAAACTTCTAAAAACTTTCCGGAAAATTATGTATATGCCTATATTTAGTTATCGCAGATATTAATTACACTATATATGGACAAAAACTGCTGATGAAAATGTTGAAAACCCTTGAGGAAAACTTTATTTTATATTTTTACAGTTATAATACGGTTTGCTGTAAATAATAGAGTTTCCATAAGAACTGTACTTATATTGACTGTAAATAAAGTGTATGCTATGATACAAATATTGGAATTGTTATAAATTTTATAAAATACGAGGTATTATAATGAGTTTATTTGGTAATAAAAATGAGATTTCTGATACGCAAAGGGAACTTGAGGAATATATGAAAAAGCGTAGTCAGGATAATTCAGGTATGAATTTTAACGGCTACTATTCCCCTGACAGCTTTACAGGCAACACCCCACAACAGGGTTATGCCCAAAGTGACAGTCAGGCTGAATATAGAAATGAGACAGAAAAAAATGCTGAGGCAAGTGCAGCTTGGAAATCAGAAATATCCTTTAAGGGCGGTGCAAAAAACTTATCCTCCGGTATAGCAATTACTGCAGTGGTTTCTGTTATAGGTTTGGTTCTTGCCGTTTTTTGCGCTGCTATAAACCCTATATACGGTATAATGGTTTTTGGTGCTGTTATAGCCGTTGTTGGTTTTTTTCTGTCTATTTCCGACAATGTATTGAAAATTGGGTATGGCGGACTAGTAATTGTTATTGCAGGTATTGTATTAACGATAGGGGCAGCTTCGGCATTAACAGGCTTTAAAACTATACTTCCTGTACTGTCTACTACACTTGGTACAATATTAGGTGCATGTATGATAATTATCCCTTCTGTCAAATTAAAGCGCAAGAAGAGAATATGTACTGAAAAAGTTTTGGGCGAAGTTATTGACATAAAAAAAAGGCGTAGTAGGAGCAACGGGTCGAGTTCCACCGTATACTGCCCTGTGTATAAATACAAATACTTAGGTATGGTCTATACCCACTCAAGCAATACATATACAAATGTAGGTGTACCTAAACTGGGCAGTGCAACTGAAATGAGGGTAAATCCTAACGACCCTCAGCAAGCTTATGTTGTTAAAGATAATGGCAGGTCTGCTACTGTTGTCGCGGGTGTTCTTTTTATGGTAATGTCTTTGTTTATGACCGCTATGATAATATTAACATCAATATTACCATCAAATTAACTGTCGAACTACATATTTTAAAAGTTACTAAAGAGGTATTTTAATGGGCTTATTTAAAAATCATAACAATATTTCCGATACTGAAAAAGAGGTAGAGGAATATTTAAAAAAGCGTAAAAAAGAGGGTGCATATGATGTTGTAGATAATATGACAAACGGAAGCTACTCACAAAATAACAACTACTATACCCCTAATGCTGCCAACGGAGACAGTTATCAACAAAATGGTGCAAATGCCGGAAACGGTTACTATCAGCAGAACAACGCCAACGGAGAAAGTGATGGTTATTATCAGCAGGATATTGCAAATAAACATTGCCCTACTTACTATCAGCAGGACGCTGTAAACGAAAGCAGTAATTATTATCAGCAAAATGCTGCAAACCAAGGCGACTATCAGCAGGATATTGCAAACAAGCATTGTCCCACCTACTATCACAATGATTCTGATAATAATGTTTACACTCAACAGGACAGTGGCTATCAACAGACTAATTACTATACAAATCAGCCTAAGTCGACCGGTATATTTAAGCATAAAAAAGCCGCTTTGTTTATGTTAATCTGTTTTATAGCTGTATTTGTAACTGCAGCTATAGGGGCAAAATTCTTGTGCTTAGGTTTTTTTGGAATGTTGTTTTGTTTGGTTGGTATTTATGTAATGGTTGACAGAAAGTCTGTTATTAGTGCAAATCGTAAAAAACACAGTGCAATACCGCTTGGAATTACATTTACGATTATGGGGGCTATAAGTGTTGTGGCGGCAGTAATTAATGTGTTGCATGAATTCGGAATATAATAATTTTTATAATTTATTTAAACTAGCATAGGAGGGGAGAATTTGTTATGAGTTTATTTGATGATGATAGAACAAATGACACAGGGCAGGAGGTTGAGGCTTATTTAAAGCAACGCCAAAAAGAGGGTGCATATAATATTGAGAACAATGGACAATATAAAACCTACAATAGCAACAGTAATCCATACTATCAACAGGTATCGGGTGAAAATAAGCAGGCAGGCGGCGCATATTCACAACCCACTGAAAATCAATCTGTATACAACGGAAATCAATATCAAACCGAAAAGGAATTAAAAAAGCTGCAGAAAGAGGCCTTTTTAAAGAAAGCACATAAGAGAATCTATATAACTATGGCAGTAGCCTTTTTATCAATATTTGTTGTGAGCTTTGTACATGCTATGCTGGCTGTAGTAGCATTTGGTATTATTTTTACATTGGCAGGTGTTCTTTGTGCATTAAACGGTAAAATCAGAGAAAGCTGTTATTTAACTCTTTTATGCTTAGGTGTTGGCTTAACCTTAGTGGTTGGCGGTTTGCTGAATATGGTAGGTATAGTCAATATATTTACCGAAGCTATTATTCCGTACATATTTGGGTATCCCATATTCGTTGGTGTGGCAACTATAATAATTCCAATTATTTATACAGCTGTTGAAAAAACTAAATATCCCCAAAAGGTTGTAGCAAGAGTAGTTGAGTATGAAAAGGGTCAGAGCTTGTCAGGTGCAAAACCGCCATGTTATTCTGTAGTTTATGAGTATAGCTATATGGGAAAAAAATATACCTGTAATTTGGATGCCTTACGATATTATAGGAGGCTGCCTAAAATCGGCTCAACTAAAAATTTATATATAAACCCGGCCGATCCTGAGGTGGCTATACCACTGGGAATATCAAGCGGAGATGTATTGGTTGCTATTGTTCTTATAATAATCGGAATAGGATTAACGGCAATAAGTAATGGCTGCTTTAACGGTTTAGTAATATACAGAACGTATAAATGATAAAAAATTTTATTATGGTTTTATAAGTTATTTTTGCCTGGTATAGGGAAGAAGGTACAAATATATATAAATCCTAACAAGCCTAAGAAAGTGCGCTTTGCCGGTGTTGGTTTTAAGACACGAAATGTGTTTATAGGATTTATTACAATACTTGTACCTGCGATTATTATTGATATGCCTTTGCTAAGGCAATAATTAAGACATATGTATTTCAATATAAAAGGAGGAATAAAGACCAATGAAAAGACAAGGTTACATAAACTGGGACGAATATTTTATGGGAGTGGCACTGCTTGCTGCACAGCGCAGTAAGGACCCTAACACACAGGTAGGAGCCTGCATAGTAAGCGGTGAAAACAGCTGTTACGGCAGTAATGTAATAATTTCAACAGGCTACAACGGCTTTCCTATAGGATGTTCAGACGATGAATACCCTTGGGAGCGTGAGGGCAGCGGCAACGAAACTAAATACCCGTTTGTAGTACATGCAGAGCTTAATGCCATACTTAACGCACACGGAAAATCACTGCTTGGCACAAAAATATATGTTGCGCTTTTCCCGTGCAATGAGTGTGCAAAGGCTATAATTCAGGCAGGCATTAAAGAGGTTATTTATCTTTCTGACAAATACCACGATTCAGACGGTTCTAAGGCTTCTCGCCGTATGCTTACCTCTGCCGGAGTTAAGCTTACAAAGTTTGTACCGTCCACAGAAAAAATAGTTTTAGATTTTAATATAGAATAACATAACTGGTTAAACTAATAACCTGCAAAAAAGCACCTGTGTCTTTAAAAGTTGACACAGGTGCTTTCGTTTTATGCTGTTTTATTTTAAGCACAAGCTATTAGTTGCTTGTAATGTCTGTAGGTTCACTCGTCTTTTTTCCTTTTTGCGGATTGCTGTATTTGGCTATTAAATCCTTTATGTTCAGCCAGTCGTCATGATGTTTATATTTCTTTATGTAACAGCTTGCATAGCCCATCATAAGCCAGAAAAGAATAACCGTAAACGAAATATCATAAAGCAGTGCCTTTTCAAATACAGCGTAGAACAGGTAAGCAAATAGAAACGAGAATATACAGGGCAGTGCGTCGTCGCTGTAAAAGCTGTTTTTTCGCATAAACAGTACCCTTGAAACGCTTATTATAAACCTTAAACCGAAAATTGCAAACAGCAAAAAGCCTATAACGCCTGTAGAAACAAGCAGTGTTAAAAAACCGTTGTGCAAATCGTTGTGATGGTATGAATAGCTAAGAGCACCGTTTAAATATTCTTGGCTGTATAAAACAATGTTTCCGTTAGATATTCCTATAACTGGCGAAAGCTTAAACAAATCAAGAGATTCTTTCCAGAGTTTTGTTCTTCCGCTGTCTATATTTTTATTCTTGTGGGAAAATGTTACACTGCTGGACGGCTCTGTTGGTTTTTGGTTTTGCTGTTTTTGTGTACCGTCAGAAGCAATGTTGTTTTGCGTATCGTCATTAAGCAGGCTGACAATGGATGTGGTTTTTGAAACAACAACAGAAAATCCTGCCTGACATATGGTTCTTATAAACAGTGTAGCCCCCACTAAAAACACACCTATAAGAATAAGCGAGCCAAGCTTTACTACAAGCTTTTTTCTTGTGGTTGGTGGGTTGGCAAAAAATCTGCAAACTATGTACACAAAAACATAGGCTATGCCCAGCACTATAGCGGCGTTGGAGTCGCACAAAAGCAGGGAAAACAGGCTTGTAAGTCCACACAGGGCAAGCAGTATCTTGTTTACGGCCGGCTTTTTAACCCTGTCAATAAAGCTTTTTTTATATAAAATATGGCAGAAAGCCAAAGCCGCTACAGAGGTAAAGCCCAGGTTGTTGGGATTTACATATATTCCCGTAAATCGGTTTTCATATATGGTAAATTTAATCCAGTACCATTCAAAGCGAAAATCAATAAGCAGACAAAAAATTCCTATTATATTTGCTGCTGTTACTATGTAAACAACTGTTGTTGCAATTTGGTAAAGCTCCAGCCTAAAGTTAAAACCGGGTTCTGTATGCATACCGTAGAAAATAACAAAGCATATTGCAATGTGAAGAAACATTACCAGGCTGTAGAAAAATGTTACCGACAAATTAATAAGTATTGACAGCAACGAAATAATCAAAAATGCATTTATCCATATTCCAAAGCTAAAGGTAAAAATGGTTTTATTCTTTTTTTGATTATAAAAGGTAAGATAGACTCCCCATATAAAGAGCAACACCAGCAGAACATATGCCGCTATCTGTAAAAAAGAAATGGTGCAGAAAAGCAAATCTATAATATATATTTTTCTAAATAAAGAAGAATCTCGGGTTTTTTCTTTAAGTGTAGTCACAGCTATCCTCCCGAATAGATATTAACTGAAAACTTCCTTTACTGTTTTCAGCATTATGCCTAAATCGTAAAAAACATTAAATTTGCGATAATAATCAAGGTTAAGCTCCATTTTTTTAGGAAGTATAATTTCCATATAGTTTTTGTCAACCATTGCAGGGTCAGAAAAATACTCGTCGTTGTCCTTAAACGAAATACTTGCCATAGAGGTAATACCGGCAGGTGTAAGCAGTGTAGCATACATTGCAGGAGTATATTTCTTTACATATTTCATAACCTCGGGGCGTGTGCCCACAAAGCTCATATCTCCGAATAAAACATTAAATACCTGCGGAAGCTCATCCAGACGAATTTTTCTCAGCTTTTCGCCAAGCTTAGTAACACGCTTGTCGTTTGCCTCGGTAATAAGTCCTCCAAGCTTTTCGGCGTTGTTTACCATAGTACGAAACTTAAGTATTTTAAATTTTTTGCCGTTGGTTGTTATTCTTGTTTGTTTAAAAAATATAGGACCGGGCGAATCACACTTAACCATAACGGCAATAACTGCCATAGGTATGGCAAGTATTATTATTAAAATGAGTGAAACCAAAATGTCAAACACTCTTTTTACAAAAAGCGAGCCTTTTTTCTTGCTTAATATATTATAATACTCCTTAACAGCGTCATTACGCATATAATCAGGAAGATTTTCCCACTTACACAGCATAACAGAACCTCACTTCAACATCTAAATTATAAGCCCAAAAGGCTTAGGTGTTAAATACATAAATGCTTTTAAATAATGTTCTTATTAGACAGAACAAAAAACAGCTGTTATTCAGAAGTATATCAGTAAACAAGCCATTCCAGTATCTAATTATATAGCAATGCTAATGTTTATGCAACTTATAATATCATAATAATTTTACTTAAATTTTAAAATCAATATATAAATTCTGCACAAAAAATTCTTGTAAGTTTGGCTATTTGAATAGTTGACACATACTGTTTTTGGCGGATAATAGTTATTACCTACAGAGAAATGAAAAATTAATTTTTTATTAAATTATTTTTGGTGCATATGGTATATAATAACTTACAGGTGGTGAGTTTATGCGTAATTTTTTTACTAAGGTAGCACAGTTTATGTACGGCAGGTACGGGATGGATAAGCTGAACATAGGCTTGTTTATTTTGTGGCTTGTTGTAAATATTTTAAACACCGTATTTTTTAGAAACTGGATAGTACAGCTGGTTACTTACCTGATAGTGGCATTGATTATTTTCAGGTGCTTGTCAAAAAATATTGAACAGCGTAAAAGGGAAAACGACATTTTTATGTTTTGGTACTACAAAGCAAAGCCGCTTTGTATAAAAATAAAGGATTGGTTTAAACTGCAAGGCAGAAAATTTGCAGACAGAAAAACCCACCGCTATATAAAATGCCCATATTGCAAGGCAACAATTCGAGTGCCGTTCAGCAAAGGAAAGCATACTGTAAAATGCCCACGCTGCTCTGAGGACTTTAAAACTAACATTAGGTTTTAATGTGCATATAATAGTACATAAATAATAGCATTACAAGGAGTATTTTATGGACGAACTAAATTATTGCTCAGTTTGCGGTACAAAGCTGATAAAAAAAGAATGTGGCGATGAGGGTATGGTAGACTATTGTACTCATTGCGACTGCTTTAAATTTCCTATATTTAACAGCGCCGTAAGTATGGTGGTATTTAACAAGGATAAAGACAAGATTTTGTTAATTCAGCAATATGGCAAAAAGGATAATATTTTGGTGGCAGGCTATATTAACAGAGGTGAAACGCCTCAGGAAGCACTGCGGCGTGAAATTAATGAGGAAATAGGTGTAAATGCGGTTTCGTGGAACTACAACGACAGCATTTACTTTGAAAAGTCCAACACACTTATTCACAACTTTGTAGTGGTAGTTGACAGCGAGGATTTTAAGCTAAAGCAAAATGAAGTCGACTATGCAGACTGGTATTCGGTACCTGACACAGTAAAGTATATTAAGCCTAACAGCTTGGCAAAACGCTTTTTAACAAACGCATTGCAGATTAGGGGTCTTATTTAAAAAATTGTTTCAATATTATATAGGCTGTGGTATAATTACCCAAAAGGAGGGTTTTATTATGTGTTTTATTCTTAAAATGGCAAAGAAATTAATTAAGCTTGCAATTTTTCTCTTGGGCTTGTTGGTAGCCTTAAAGCTTATAATGAACAAGCTGGAAGAAAAAGGAATTGTTAAGCGTGAGTGGACGGCACAAAAAACTCCTGCAGGACGAGGACTTCGCTATGCAATGTCTGTATTGGATAAATTTGTAATTTCTTTTCAGATTTAATACTTATATTTTTAAAATGTTACTTAAAGGGAAACCCCATACCGAATGACACGGTATGGGGTTCACTTTATAAGTTTAAATTGTTTTAAATTTTTAATTGTTTACGGATTAGCCATTATCGGCGGTCAGGGTAACTGTAACGGTAAATTCATCTGTTTTTGAGTCATCATGTCTTGCAACTGTAAGTTCAACGGTGTCGCCCGGTTTATATGTGTCAAGCAGGGTGTACAGCTCTCCGTATGAAGTAACGCTTTTTCCGTCTATAGCTGTTATAATGTCGTCTCTTTTTACCTTGCTGTTTTTCAGCGGGCTGTCGTCTTTGACACTGTTTACAACAATACCGCCCTTAATATCATATTCCTTTGCAAGTGTTGACGGAAGCTCTGTGCAGGTAATGCCAAGCTTAACTCGGCCCTCAACATAGCCGTTTTTAATAATGCTGTTGGCAATTTCTTTTACCTTTTTGCTTGGTATAGCAAAGCCCATACCCTCGTAGTCTGTAGCGGCTACCTTTACAGTGGTTATGCCTACTACCTGACCGTTTAGGTTAGCTAAAGGTCCGCCGGAATTTCCCGGATTTATTGCCGCATCGGTTTGTATATATGTGCATGCAAAGCCCGAAAGTGAACGGTTTAGTGCAGATATAATACCGCTTGTTAATGAGTCGGAATAAGAGCTGCCGCCCGGATTGCCTATTACCACAACATTTTGACCGATTTTTAAACCGTCAGAGTCTGCAAATGTTGCGGCTTTCCAGTTGCTGGCTTCTTCACATCTTAAAACAGCAATGTCTGTGCGTGTGTCACAGCCTACTACAACAGCTAAATAGCTAGTGTTGTCGGTTTTAGTAATTTTAATTTTATAACCGCTTGTTGAATTGTTAATAACATGGGCGTTTGTAACAATGTATCCGTCACTGCTTATAATTATTCCCGAACCTTCGCTTTCCGGATACGCCTTATCTACATCGTCCTTTTGGTCATATAACGATACAGAAACTACGCTTTCGGAAAGTGCCTCATACGCTTTTTCGGTAGAGCCGTTGGCAGTTTCATTATCCTTTAGCGTTATTTCCGGACCATTAGGGTCAGCGTACTTTCCTATATCGGATTTGTCTGATTTTTTTGTTGTAGCTTCTTCCGTAGGAAGCTGAAAAATAAAAGAATTGCCGTCTGACAGGCTGCCGTCGGCATTGGCCGCAGTCCACCAAATAAATGTACCAATAAAGGAAATTGTAAGCACAATTATAATTCCTATAAACACCTTTAGGCTAGTTGCCATTTTTGCCTTTGGAGGTTTGCTGCTGTTTAGGTAGTACCAATTTCCGTTAATAAACTGTGGTTGTACTCCTGGAGGCAGAACAACATCGGGAGTATAAGGCAAAAGCTGTGGCTGTTGAGCCGAAGCCGCATATGGATTTTGCTGTTGTTGAGCGTTTACATAAGGATTAGCCTGTGGAGGTTGCTGTTGAACATTGCCATAAGGGTTAGCCTGTGGTTGTTGTGCCGAAGCCGCATATGGAGTTTGTTGTTGTTGAGCGTTTCCATAAGGATTAGCCTGCTGTTGAACATTGTCATAAGGATTAGCCTGTGGTTGTTGCTGAACATTGGCATAAGGGCTATCCTGTGGTTGCTGTTGAAAAGTGTTACCGTAAGGATTGGCCTGTGGTTGTTGCTGAACATTGCCATAAGGACTATCCTGTGGTGGTTGTTGTTGAAAAGCATTACCATAAGAATTTTGCTGTGGTTGTTGAAAAGCATTACCGTAAGGATTAGCTTGCTGTTGAACATTGCCGTAAGAATTATTTTGTGGTTGTGTCTGGAAATCGTTGCTATAAGGATTTACCTGTGGCTGTTGTTCATTATCTGTACCAATGCCATTACTGTGCACTTCATTTTCCGCAGTGTTGTTTTCTGTTTGGTTTAAAGCAACATTGTTATTTTCAAGCGATGCATCGGCGTTGTTGCTTGGGGTGTTGGCCGAGCCGTTTGGTTCTGCACCGCTGTTTGTGGTTTCGTTATTATCATCAAAATTATTCATTGTACTCCTCCGCATCTTCAATTTCTTCTTCCACTGTTTCGGCAGTGGAGATTATGGTACCATCAGAACTTACTATGGTTGCCCTGTTGTCTTTTTTCCTGTTGCTGAATATATTGTATTTATTTCCGGATTGTTCTTTTTCTTTCGGAAGCCATAGAGTAAAGCTGCAGTATTCGTCAACTACGCTTTGGGCGGTAATGTCGCCGCCGTGTAGCCTCATAATAGTTTTTACTATGTACAGGCCCAAGCCCATACCGTTCTTGTCCTGGCTTCTTGATTTGTCGGTTTTATAAAATCTTTCAAATATATGCACAAGCTCCTCAGGCTCTATGCCGTGGCCGCTGTTTTTAATTTCCAAAACCGTTCTGTCTGCCATATCGGTTAGTGTAACCTGAATGTATCCCCCTACATCAACAAATTTAACCGCATTTTCAAACAGGTTGTATACCACCTGATGTATAAGGTCAGGGTCACCGTCAACATTTATGGCAGAACTGCAAGACTCAAGCCCTCTAATATCTATGTGCCTTTCTTCTATTTTTTGTTCAAAGGTAAGCAGTGTAGAAATAACCACCTCTGACAAATTGAACTTTTGCTTTTTCAGTCTAAGCTCGCCGTTGTCTATTCTTGACAGCGACAGCATAGACGCAACAAGTCTTGATAAACGCTTTACCTCTGTAGATACTATGCGCAAATACTGCTTTTGCTTTTGCGGTGGAATAGTACCGTCCAGTATGCCGTCTATAAAGCCTGCAATGGTTGTCATAGGCGTTTTTAACTCATGAGATACATTTGCAATAAAATTTCTTCTGGTGGTTTCGGAAATTGACAGTGAATTTGCCATTTCGTTAAAAGCTTTTGCAAGCGTACCGATTTCATTGTTAGAGGTAACAGGAACACGCACTGAAAAATCATCATTAGCAAGCTTTCTGGCGGCAACAGCCATTTGCCTTAAAGGCTTAATCATAGTATATGAGAAAAACCATATCATACACGCCACAATAGCAAAGGTTGCAATGGCCGCATAGAAGAATATTTTAGTTATTTCTCCGGTAAAATCAGAGTAAGAAATGCTGTCGGTAGTAGCAAATACAAAGCCTACGGTTTTAGTGCTTACGCCCGCCTCGGCAACAATAGGTACAGCCGCAACATAGTGGGCAGAGTCGTATATATTCCCCAGGGTACTGCGTATAAATATACTGCCGTCCATGGCCTTGTTGCATATATCCTGCGGAATTAGGGTTTCGTTATGTACACAACCGCTTCCGTCACTGCATACCAGGGTTTTACCCTTTTCATCTGTTATAAAAATATCAGCCTGAATACTGCCGGATATAGTCTGCATTACACTTGAAAGCCAGCTTGTTTCAGATTTGCCTATATATACGCTGTTGTTTACCATTACTGTTTTTTCAGAAACAAGGTCGGCTACCTGTGTAGCGTTTTCAATTAATAAATCCTTTTTTTCGTTGTCAGAATATCTTGCCACAAAAAATACAAGCATTGTTCCCAGTATAATAAAGCTGACTAAAACTATCACAAGACTTATAATTAGGTATTGGGCAAAAAGACTTTTCTTACCTGTCACGCAAATTCCCCTTTTTAATGCTGTAGTACCCCATAAAAGGCTGAATCTTTATTTGGAATAATTCAGTAAAAAAATAAATAAACAGGCAAGCACAGCAGGGAATACCAAGGTGTTTTATGTATGCCCCTGCTGTACTTGCGTTATAAAACTATATGCTTTATTCCTTTACTTCAAACTTATAGCCTACACCCCAAACAGTTTTAAGCTCCCACTGCGGTGACACGCCGTCTATCTTTTCACGAAGCCTTTTAACATGAACATCTACTGTTCGTGAGTCGCCGTAGTAGTCAAAGCCCCATACCTCGTCAAGCAGTTGATCTCTTGTAAATACTCTGTTAGGGTTACTTGCCAGGTGGTACAAAAGCTCCATTTCTTTAGGTGGTGTGTCTATTTGTACGCCGTCAACCTTTAGTTCGTAATTTGTAAGGTTAATAGAAAGCTTGTCCCATACAACCTCTTTAACATTTGGCGCTTCGTTTGAGTTAGTTCTGCGAAGCACAGCGTGAATTCGTGCTACAACCTCTTTTGCTTCAAAAGGCTTAACAACATAGTCGTCGGCACCCAGCTCCAAGCCAAGAACCTTGTCGAAAACTTCGCCCTTAGCTGTAAGCATTATTATAGGTACCTGAGAGGTCTTTCTTATTTCACGGCACACCTGCCAGCCGTCTAGCTCAGGCAGCATAATGTCCAGCATAATAAGGTCAGGCTTTTCCTGTTCAAATAATTTCAGTGCCTGTGTACCGTTGTTGGCAATGGCGGTGTCAAAACCGTCTTTTTCAATATACAATCTTAAAAGCTCGCAAATATTAGTATCGTCATCTACAATTAATATTTTCTTTGTTTTGTTCATAATGTCCTCCTAAATGCCACATAATACCGTAGCCATTATACCACAGTAACCATTTAATGTACATATTATACAGTATCATTTAGGGAAAATAATGAACAAATTAAGAATTAAAAAATAATAAAAACTTAAATCTTGACACATTATTCCATTAAGTTTATTTTATTTTGCGTCTAAACCTTTCAGTACGGTGTTATGCCTGCTGTATGGCAAGATTCACCGGGAAATGAACCTTGCCGTACATGTACTACAAGCCCTTATATTTTTTGCGTGTTGCCATACCGCCGCGAATGTGCCGTTGTGCTTTGTTAATTTCTAATACCTCTTTAACTCTGCTGTACAGCTGTGGGTTTACATATTTTAATCTTTCGCTTACATCTTTATGTACAGTGCTTTTGCTTACACCGAATTTTTTTGCCGCACTGCGAACGGTAGCCTTGCTTTCTATTATATATTGTCCAAGCTCAACGGCTCGTTCTTCAACTATACCCTTCATAAAATACCTCCATATAAGAAAGATATTTTATATATATGCCAAAGTGCGGGTTTGTAGTACCCGCCGCAGTCCGCTAAAAATTGTGCAGGTAAAAAATAATAATGCGGCGTACATAGATAATTAACAAAATTCACTTGATTTTTTTCGGTGCACATAGTATAATCTGTTATGCAATCGCATTTGGCGGTTACTGAGCAAGTCAGAATTAAAATTCCTATGTGAATGTGAGCGACAGGCCCTGTACGATTGGGTGCTGTGAACCATGTCAGGCGGGGAACCGAGCAGCATTAAGCAGATTTCTTGATGCGATACAGTAAGTCTGTCGTTCGCATTTACACAGGAGTGAGCCGTCTGTCTTGCTCTTTTATTTTACGGAAAGGCAGGCTTGCAGTATGTATCAGGTTTTGTACAGAAAATGGCGACCTAAGGTGTTTGAAGATGTTTCGGGTCAGCCGCAGGTTACAACCACCCTGAAAAATGAGCTTATATCAGGCAGGATAAACCATGCTTATCTGTTTACAGGCTCAAGGGGTACGGGTAAAACCACCTGTGCAAAAATTTTGGCAAAGGCTGTAAACTGTCTTAATCCTCAAAACGGAGACCCTTGCGGGGAATGTGAAATTTGCCGTGGTATTGATGACGGCACTGTTTTGGATATTTCTGAAATTGACGCCGCAAGCAACAACGGCGTGGATAATATTCGTGCCATAATAGAGGAGGCCGCCTTTGCTCCATCAAAGGCTAAGTACCGTGTTTATATTATAGACGAGGTGCATATGCTTTCACCGGGAGCTTTCAACGCTTTGCTGAAAACCTTGGAAGAGCCTCCGTCTAATGTTGTTTTTATTTTGGCAACTACCGAAGTTCACAAGCTGCCGGCTACTATTTTGTCACGCTGTCAGCGTTTTGACTTCCACCGCATTGCGGCAAGGGACATAGCAGACAGACTGGAGTATGTGGCACAGCAGGAAAATATACAGCTGGAGGACGAAGCGGCACTGCTTATAGCCTCTGTTGCCGACGGTGCTTTAAGAGATGCACTTACTCTTTTGGACAGGTGTATGGGCGTCAGCGACAATATTACCTCTGAGGTGGTGCAAAAAACAGCCGGGCTTGCCGGCAGAGGGCATTTGTTTGATATAACACGCAGTATTATAGATAAAAATGTTAAGCAGGCGTTGGAGATTACCCAACAGCTATACAACGAAAGTAAAGATATGGGCAGGCTTTGCCAAGAGCTTTTGGACCATTTCAGAAATTTAATGCTTATTAAAACAATGAAAAGCCCCGAGTCTCTTATTATGCTTTCTGCACAGGAAAGGGAGCAGGCTAAACAGCAGGCGCAGGAGTTTTCTTTGGAGGGCATAGTCTATGTAATGGATGTGCTGCAAAAGAGCTACGACCGAATGTTTAAGGGTGGCAACAAGCGTGCAGAAATGGAGCTGGCGCTTATAAAGCTTACCTCGGTGCAGTTAGATACCTCTACAGAGGCACTTATGGCACGAATTGCAAAGCTTGAAAGAATGGTTAAAAACGGAGTGACTGTTTCACCTGAACATAAAGCACAGTCTGCAACAGCAGAGGTTAAAGAGGCTGCCGCACCGGTTGTGCCCAAAATCAACAGGGAACAGCTAACAGTTCAGACTACACCGCAGGCACAGGCTGTAGCAAGTCAGGCAAAAACCGATTATGATTATGATACTATAGTAAAAAACGCAGTTCCTATGGAGGACTGGCAAGAGGTTTTGGAGGTTTTAAGAAAATATTCCATAACCATTGCAACTTCATTTAAAAATACACGGGCGTATATCAGCGGTGATTATATACTGATAGATTCCCAAAACGAACTTGCTTTTAAGCTGCTTAAACAGCAATCTCAGCGAGAAAGAATGAGAGAGGCTGTTAAAGAGGTAACCGGCAGAGTGTATAAGCTGGGACCTTACAAAAAGCTTGACCAGCAAGATAAACAGGAAAACCCTCTTGACCAATTTATAAAACAGGCTAAGGAATCGGGTGTACCTGTAGAAGAAGAATAAACTGAAAGGAAGAAAAAATTATGAAAGCAAGAATACCAAAGGGTATGGGCGGCGGCCCACAGAATTTGCAGCAGATTGCAAAGCAGGCACAGAAAATGCAGGAGGAAATGGACGCAGCCAGCACAGCTCTTGAAGAAAAAGAGTATTCGGCAACATCAGGCGGCGGCGCTGTAGATGTAGTTGTAACAGGCAAGATGGAGCTTAAAACAGTAAACATTAAACCTGAGGTTGTAGACCCTGAGGACATAGAAATGCTTAGCGACCTTATTATTGCAGCTGCAAACGAAGCTTTAAGAAAGGCTGCTGATGATAAGTCAGAAACAATGGAGAAAATTTCAGGCGGTCTTAACATTCCGGGGCTGTTCTAATGTCATCTTATAATGTAGCACCCCTTGCAAAGCTAACCGAACAGTTTGAACGCTTGCCGGGTATAGGCTCAAAAACCGCACAGCGGCTTGCCTATTATGTTCTTAAAATGCCAAAGGAAAAGGCTGTGGAATTTTCGCAGGCTATTGTAGCGGCGCACGAAAACATTCACTATTGCAGTGAATGCTGTAACTTAACAGATAAAGAAAAATGTGCTATTTGCGGAAATACCAAGCGTGACCATTCTACAATATGCGTTGTGGAAGATCCACGGGATGTAATGGCTATGGAGCGTACCCAAGAGTATAACGGTGTTTACCATGTACTGCATGGGGCAATGTCCCCTCTTAATGGTATAGGTCCCGACCAGCTTACCATTAAGGAATTGCTGTCACGCATACAAAAGCAGCCTGTGCAGGAGGTTATTATGGCTACAAACCCTACAGTTGAGGGGGAGACTACCTCTATGTACATAAGCAAGCTGTTAAAGCCTTTGGGAATAAAGGTTACAAGACTTGCCTATGGCATACCTGTAGGCGGCGACTTGGAATATGCCGACGAGGTTACTTTGCTGAGAGCTTTAGAAGGCAGAAGCGAACTGTGATTCTTTTATATTAAAGCGTAATGTGTGCTGTACTTTTTGAAGCTAAACGAATAAATATAAAAAGCTGTCAGGTGGATTTTGTCTGCCCGACAGCTTATTTTATTTGAAAAGTTTGTAGGTTATTAATTATGTTAAATAATGAATAATAAGAATAAGCTAAATTGCAATATCTAATACAATGCATTTTTTGTAAATTTCTTGACACAAAAGCGTATAACCATTAAAATGTATGGTAGCACAGTTTATATTTGGGAAAGGAACTGGAAATATGGAAAATTCAAAAAAGACGATGGAAAAAATAGTTGCCCTGTGTAAAAACAGAGGCTTTGTATATCCCGGCTCTGAAATTTACGGAGGACTCGCAAACACTTGGGATTACGGTCCTTTGGGTATGGAGCTAAAGAATAACATTAAAAAGGCATGGCTTAAAAAGTTTGTGCAGGAAAACAAGTACAATGTAGGACTTGACTCTGCAATTCTTATGAACCCTCAAACCTGGGTTGCCTCCGGTCATTTGGGTGGCTTTTCGGACCCTCTTATGGACTGCCGTGACTGTAAAACTCGTCACAGAGCTGACAATCTTATTGAAGATTTTGACGGCACAAATGTAGCTGGCTGGACAAATCAGCAAATGACTGACTATATTAATGAAAAAGAAATTCCTTGTCCAAACTGCGGCAAGCATAATTTTACCGATATTCGCCAGTTTAACCTTATGTTTAAAACTTTTCAGGGTGTAACTGAGGACAGCAAAAATGAAATTTATCTTCGTCCGGAAACTGCACAGGGTATTTTTGTAAACTTTGCAAATATTCAGCGTACAAGCCGTAAAAAAGTACCGTTTGGCGTTGCACAGATTGGTAAGTCTTTCAGAAACGAGATTACACCGGGTAACTTTATATTCAGAGTAAGAGAGTTTGAGCAGATGGAGCTTGAGTTCTTCTGCAAGCCGGGTACAGACCTTGAGTGGTTTAACTACTGGAGAGGTTTCTGCCGTGACTGGCTGTATTCACTAAATATGAAAGAGGAAAATTTGCGCTTGCGTGACCACTCTGCCGAGGAGCTGTGCTTCTACTCAAAGGCTACTACAGACTTTGAATATCTGTTCCCATTTGGTTGGGGCGAACTTTGGGGCGTAGCAGACAGAACAGACTACGACCTAACTCAGCACATTAAAACAAGCGGAAAGAGCCTTGAATATTTTGACCCTGAAACAAACGAAAAGTATGTACCATATGTTATCGAGCCGTCACTTGGTGTTGAGCGTTTGTTCTTGGCCCTTGTTACAGAGGCTTATGACGAAGAAGCAGTAACAGAAAAAGATACCAGAGTTGTGCTAAGACTTCACCCGGCACTTGCACCGTTTAAGTGTGCCGTACTTCCTCTTTCAAAGAAGCTTTCACCTGAAGCAGACCAAGTTTACACAATGCTTTCAAAGCACTTTATGGTAGACTATGACGAGGCAGGCTCTATTGGCAAGAGATACCGCAGACAAGACGAAATAGGTACACCGTTCTGCATTACTTATGATTTTGACACAAAGGAAAAGGACGGCTGTGTAACTGTTCGTGACAGAGATACAATGGAGCAGGAAAGAGTTAAGATTGAAGATCTTGTTGAATATATTTCAAAGAAAATTGAATTTTAATTATACAAATCTGTATTAAATCAGCTTTATAAATTTTCAGCCTGTTGAGTGTTCTCTCAACAGGCTGTTTTAAATGCAAAGCCTACATTAGTATGTGTAACTGAAAATTATAAAGAGCCATACTGCTATATCAAAAGCAGTATGGCTCTTTGCTGTTGTAAAAAGTATTGTAAGAAATACTGTGCAAAATTTATTGCTTAATTCCTGCAAGTACCTGTGCTATAACCTCACGCTCGTCAAGGTGGTGCTTAACACCGTTAATTTCTTGGTAATCCTCGTGTCCCTTACCGGCAAGCACAATAATATCTCCCGGTTGGCCGTTGTGGATAACCCATTCTATAGCCTTGCGGCGGTCAGGTATAACTGTGTATTTACCTGTAGTTTTCTTAATGCCCACAAGTATGTCGTCGATTATTGCAAGAGGCTCCTCTGTTCGTGGGTTATCGGAGGTTATAACACTAAGGTCAGCCAGTTTGCCCGAGACTTCACCCATACTAAAGCGTCTGTCACGGGAACGGTCGCCTCCACAGCCAAACAGGCAAACAAGCCTTGTTGGGTTGTATTCCCTTAGAGTAGTAAGCAGACTTTCAAGGGACATTGCGTTATGAGCATAGTCTATCATCAGTGTAAAATCGTCAGAAACCTTTATCATTTCAATTCTGCCCTTTACCTTTGCGTCTTTTAATGCACTGCAAATGGTATCGCCGTCAATGCCGAAGTAGTTGCATATAGCAATGGCAGTAAGTGAGTTGTACACGCTGAACTTACCCGGCAGGTCAATTTCTACCCTCATATTTGCTTTGCCCTGTAGGTCATAGTCTATGCCCAGGTAGCCCTTGCCCGATACAAGCTTAGTGTTTGTTGCACGAAAATCGGCTTTTTCTGAAAAGCCATAGGTAACTATATCGCAGCTTGCATTATTTATAATGTAGTCTGCGTGTTTATCGTCAATATTTACTATACCGTGGCGGCACTGCTTAAACAGCAGACTTTTGCAGCGGAGATAATCATCAAAATCCTTATGCTCATGAGGGCCAATGTGGTCAGGCTCAATATTTGTAAAAATACCGATTTCAAATGTAAAGCCGGCAGTACGGTGCAGCATAAGACCTTGGGAAGAAACCTCCATTACTACGCAGTCGCAGTCGCAGTCAACCATTTGCTTAAAATAGTCCTGCAAAACATATGATTCTGGCGTGGTGTTACTCGCCTTTATAACCTTATCGCCGATAATCGTTTCTATAGTGCCTACAAGTCCGCATTTGTGACCTGCACTGTCAAGAATTGATTTTACCAAATATGTAGTAGTGGTTTTTCCTTTAGTACCTGTTATGCCTATTACCTTTAATTTGTCAGCAGGATTGCCAAAATATTCGGCTGATATGCAGGCAAGCGCATAACGGCTGTCATCTACCTTTATAACCGTAACGTTTTCAGGCACGGTTACATCGTCCTCTACAACCAAAGCTGACGCACCTTTATTAACTGCCATTTCGGCAAACTTGTGTCCGTCAGCAACGGCGCCCTTTATGCAGATAAACAGAGATCCGTTTTCAACCTTTCTGGAATCATATATAACGGTAGTTATATCAACATCTACCGTACCCTGAACACAGGTGTATTTAAGCTTCTTAAGTAAATCAACAAGCTTCATAGCTAAATTATCTCCTTTAATAAATTTAATAAAAATATCTACAATTTAATTTACAATATTATACGGCGTATGTCAATGTAAATATGATTTGTAAAAGTAATGATAACTTTATTTTTATGCGGCGCTGGGTATTTTATATTTGATAGAAACAATGGCTTAGTTATAAAAATAAGGTATATATCCTGCATTTTGTTTAAAATGATAACCCTTTATTAAAAATGCGGAATATAATAGCTGTTTGGGCATATATTAATAATAAGGCTTGTACAATATACACATAAATAATAATTTTATTTGACAATGACGTCAAAAGGTGTATTGTTAATGTGAAT
The DNA here is from genome assembly GCA_902789345.1 of uncultured Ruminococcus sp. GTDB lineage: Bacteria > Bacillota > Clostridia > Oscillospirales > Acutalibacteraceae > CAG-964. The sequence continues at coordinate 120,497 of CADANT010000001.1, read as the reverse complement.
AATTTTAAGAAACAAAATTGTTTAATAAAACGGAGTAAAATAAATTCTTTGTTGAAAATAAACAAAATGGCAGTTAGAAATATATTAATATAACTAAAATAACTAAAATATATTGCATTTCGTACCTGTCTATGCTATTATTACTACAGTAGTTATGACATTGTGTAAGCTGTCTAATTACGCATCAGTATGCAGTTTAAACAACTGTCAGTGAGTTAAAAGATATTTATATTTTTTAGAAAGAAGGAAAAAGATAATGTTCAGTAAAACAAAGAAAGTTGCCGGTGTAGCTTTGGCAGCGGCAATGGTTGTTACAGCTTTTGCAGGCTGCGGCGGCGGTAGCAACGGTTCAAGTTCAAACACAAGCTCAGGTTCAAATTCAAACACAAGCGCAAGCAGTAAGCAGGAAGTTAAGGCGATTACAGTTGACGAAATGCTTAAGGATGCTGACCTTGCTCTTAAAGATGAGGGTAAAAATGAGCAGGTTTCTCTAAAGGTATGGGCACCATCAGATGCTTTAGATACATTTGAGGAGCAGTGCAAAGCATTTACTGATAATTTCAGCGACAGAAAGATTAAAATTGAAGTTGTGGCACAGGGTGAGTCCGATGCTGCGGCTAACGTAATGAACGACCCATCAGCAGCTGCCGATGTATTCGGTTTCGTATCTGACCAGGCTTCTAAGCTATATCCGGGCGGATATGTATCTCCTGTAAGAGCTCAGTATGCAGCAGCTATTAAGGATACAAACCTACAGGGCGCTATTGATGTTGCTTCTAACGACGGTAACTTGGTTTCTTTCCCTGAAACAGGTGATAACGGTTACTTTATTTACTATAACAAGTCATTAATTTCTGAGGATCAGATTAAGTCTCTTGAGGGAATTATGAAGGCTTGTGACGACCAGGGCAAAAACTTTATGATGAATCTTGGCAACGGTTTCTACGGTTGTGTAATTCCTCTAACAGCAGGCGGCACATACGAGCTTGATGCTGACGGTAACCAGGTTCTTAACTATGATAAGGATAAGACAGTTAAGGTTGCTAAGGCTTTTGCTGATTTGCTTGCAAATGATTCACACTTTGTAAATGATGATACAGATAAGGTGCTTGCTTCTCAGCTAAGAACTAAGAAGGCTCTTGCAGGTGTATCAGGTACTTGGAAGCTTAACGCTATGAAGAAGGCACTTGGCGATGACTTTGCTTGTGCTAAGCTGCCTACAATTAAGGTAGATGGTAAGGACACTGATATGATTTCAATGTTCGGTTACAAGCTAATCGGTGTAAACGCTAATACAAAGTATCCATACACAGCTCAGGCTCTTGCATATTACCTATCCGGTGAGAAGTGCCAGCAGGAAAGAATGGAGAAGCTAGGTTGGGGTCCTTCAATCACAAAGATGGTTGAAAGTGATGATGTTAAGAACAACACTTGCCTAAAGGCTGTTTATGAGCAGCAGGCTCACTCAGTACCACAGATCGGTTTGGCAGGTTCTTTCTGGGATCCAACAGGTGCATTCGGTTCTTACTGTGTAGAGAAGAAGAACGACCTTACAGAAGCTGGTCTTGGCAAAGCTTTTGATGATATGGTTAAGAGCATCACAGCTGTTTAATCATAGTCTGAATTTCGGTATAGAATAGTTTATTTTACGCTCAAGCAGTCTATGTTTTTATAGGCTGCTTGAGCGGTCAAAAGTATATTAAGAGAAAATATATTAAAAGGCTCGAAAAAAGGGGAGTAAAATAATGAACTACATTGATTATGTACAGCTCAACCCTTTCCAAAAATTTGTTTATAAGCTAAAAAGCTTTTTTATGGCTATTCCGGGTGCTTTGGCAGGATTTTTTAAAGCAGTAGGAAAGGCTATAGTAGCGTTCTTTGTAGGTATTGGAAATTTCTTTAAAGATTATGCCAATAACTTTGCAGTAGGTGGCTTGGCAACTAAGCTTTCATATGTAATTATGGGTGCCGGTTGCTTCTTAAACAGACAAATTATTAAGGGTGTTCTTTTCCTAGCGATGGAAGTAGGGTTTATAGCCTATATGGTAGGCTTTGGCGGCGGTTATCTGTCACAGTTTGGTACTCTTGGTACCAAAGAGGCATATACAGGTCTGGATGATTTTGGTATGCCTGTAAAGGTTGAGGGCGATAACTCAATGCTTATCCTTTTGTTTGGTACACTTACACTTGTTATAATTGTTTTATTCATTTATCTATACATACTAAACATAAAGGTTGCAGTTAATAACGAAAAAACAGTTAAGGCCGGTAACAGACCAAATACAATTTTGCAGGATCTTAAGCTTTTGCTTGACGAAAAGTTCCATGTAACAATGTTGGCTGTTCCAACAACATTAATAAGCTGCTTTACAATTTTGCCGCTTATTTTTATGATATTAATTGCGTTCACAAACTTTGACCACGACCACCAGCCACCTAACCAGTTGTTTAAATGGGTAGGCTTCGGCAACTTTGGTGATATTTTTATAAGCAACCAGCTTTATGCTCAAACATTTGGTAAAATCCTTGGTTGGACACTTATTTGGGCAGTTGTTGCTACATTCTCTTGTTATATCCTTGGTGTAATAGTTGCACTTATGATTAACAAGAAGGGCTTAAAGTGTAAATCTATATTTAGAACCTGCTTTGTTATGGCAGTTGCTGTACCTCAGTTCGTAACATTGCTGTTGATGGCTCAGATGCTTTCACAGAGTGGTGTTGTAAATGTTATTTTACATAACCTAGGTTGGGTTGATCAGCCGATTAAATTCTTGACCGATACTTCCAACCCAACAATGGCAAAGATTACAATTATTATTGTAAATATTTGGATAGGTATTCCATACACAATTTTAAGTACAACAGGTATTCTTATGAATATTCCTGAAGATTTGTATGAGTCCGCTCGTATTGACGGTGCTTCACCGTTTGTTCAGTTTATGAAGATTACACTGCCATACTTGATTTTCGTTACTACACCACAGCTAATTTCTACATTTGTTGGTAACATTAACAACTTTAATGTTATATTCCTGCTTAGCGGCGGTGGCCCTTCAAATGTACATATGTACCAGGCCGGTGAAACAGACTTGCTTGTTACATGGCTGTACAAATTGACTATGAATAATAACGATAACAACTTGGCTGCTGCCATTGGTATTATAGTATTTATAATTTGTGGTACCTTGTCACTAATTACATTTAATAATACTAAGTCAGTTAAAGACGAGGGGGCATTCGGATGATAAAGAGTTACAAAGCAAGAAGAACTGTAGCAAATACACTAATCTATGTAATTCTTACAATTCTTTCAATTATTTGGATCCTTCCTTTGGTGTGGATCGTTATGACATCGTTCTCCGGTGAGGAGGCAACATTTATTGACCATGTCATTCCAACTAGCTGGACATTTGACCATTACATAGATTTGTTTACAAATACTAAAGTATTTGATTATCCTAGGGCATTTTTGAATACATTAATCATTTCTATATTCTCCTGCATTATTTCTACATTTAGCGTACTGATGGTATCATATGCATTTAGTAGATTAAGATTTAAGGCAAGAAAACCGTTTATGAATGTGGCAATGATTCTGGGTATGTTCCCTGGATTTATGACAATGATAGCTATTTACTATATCCTAAAGGTAGTAGGCTTGTCACAGAACATTGTTGGACTTATTATAGTATATTCTGCAGGTGCGGCTCTTAACTACTTTATTTCAAAGGGCTTCTTTGATACTGTTCCTAAAGCACTTGATGAGGCTGCTACCATTGACGGTGCAACAAAGAACCAGATTTTCTGGAAGATTATTCTGCCAATGTCAAAGCCTATCGTAGTATATACAGTATTGACAACATTTATCGCACCATGGACCGACTTTATTTTGGCAAAGATGCTTCTTCGTGATGCTACCGACCAATATACAGTTGCACTGGTTCTATGGAATATGACAGACAAGGAAAAGGTTGATACATTCTTCTATAATTTCTGCGCAGGTGCAGTTATAGTTGCTGTTCCTATCACAGCGTTGTTCTTGAAGATGCAGAAGTTCTATGTAGAAGGTATTACAGGCGGTGCTGTAAAGGGTTAATCCTATTAACTGCTATAGCATTTAGATTGTTTACAAACTTAGAGGTGAAGGCTGTGTCTTCACCTCTATTTGTATATAAAGCATTTGTAAAAATGGTTTTGGAAAATGGGCTACAGAAAAATTAATATAGATATTTTCCAAAGCAAAATCTACAAATGGCTTAAAAATATTATTAGTATTATTATCAGCTTTATACTCATTAAACAAATATTAGTTGTAAATTACAAAACATAAGGAGAAGATTTATGCTTAAAAAATTTATAGCAATAGCAATGGCGGCTGCACTGTGCTGCGGTGCAATGACGGCCTGCACCGGCGGTGAGCAGCAGGACGAACAGAAAAAGGAAACACCAAAGGCTGTGCAGTCAACCGATAATTACAGAAATTTTTACCAAATATTTATGTATAGCTTTTGTGATTCAAATGATGACGGTGTAGGAGATTTTAAGGGAATTATAAGTAAGCTGGACTATCTTAACGACGGCGACCCGAACAGCGGCAACGACTTAGGTATAGACGGCATATGGCTTACACCTATAAATCCGTCAGAGTCTTACCACAAATATTCGGTAGAGAATTATATGGATGTTGATAAGGACTTTGGTACACTTGATGATTTTAAAACACTGCTTAAAGAAGCAGACAAGCGTGGTATTAATGTAATAATTGACCTAGTTTTGAATCATTCATCAGACAAACACCCGTGGTTTGAAAAAGCCTGCCAAGAGGTAAAGAAAGGTAAACTGGACGGCTATGCACAGTACTATCACATTGTAAAAAAGGACGATGAGGTTGGCAGCAGTACCTATTTGCGTATAGACGGCACCGACTATTATTATGAGGCTAATTTTGACAAATCAATGCCTGAGCTAAACCTTTCAAATAAAAAGGTGCGTGAAGAAATAAAGAAAATAATGAAGTTTTGGTTGGATATGGGTGTTTCCGGCTTTAGACTTGACGCTATAAAATACTACGATACAGGCGGTGACGACGGTCAGGAATTTTGTAAATGGCTGGTTGACACAGCAAAGGATATTAAAAAGGATGCCTACATTGTAGGTGAGAATTGGTCGGGAACAAGCCAAATTGCAAACTGGTATTCTACCGGAATTGACAGTCAGTTTAATTTCCCAATGAGCCAGGCTATCGGTACATATGATACCGCAGTACGCAGCAGTGACGCTAAAAAGCTTTGTAATTCCGTAAAATCTTGGGGTGAAACTATAGCCGAAAAGAATGAAAATGCTATCGACTGTCCCTTCCTTTCTAACCATGACATTGCAAGAAGCGGTGCGGCACTGGGTAAAAACCTGCAAAACGAAAAAATGGCAGCTATGTGTTATATGCTTTCACCCGGAAATCCATTTATTTATTATGGTGAAGAGGTAGGCCTGCTTGGCAGTACAGATAACGACGGCTCATACCGTTTGCCAATGCCTTGGAATGGCACAGAGTGGGAAAATATTCACTTGCCAAGCATTGCTCTTTCAATCGGTGAGGAATCTGTTGTTACAACAGTTGAAAAAGCGCAAAAGGACGATAATTCACTGCTAAAAACATACCAACAGCTTATTAAACTAAAGCTGCAAAACCCTGAAATTGCCAGAGGTAAAATTACCGATGTTATAGAAAGCGGCAGTAACAATGCGGCAGGCTATGTTACAAAATACAATGACAGCGGAGTTATTATATTCTATAACCTAAGCAAAGAGAAATCTGCTACTGTTGATGTGCCAAAGGATAAGCTGGATTATTCCGGCATTGTTGGACAGGTAACAGCTCAGGACCCTGACAGCAACGGCAACTATGCGCATGCAACGCTTGACGGCACAAGCCTTACAATTCCGCCTATGACAGTAGTAGTGCTGAAATAAGCAGGGAAAAAGCGCAAAAGATTGATATAGGTAAAAGAATGTAATTTTTCGTTGTAAAAAGCGGCTGTATATGATAAAATCAATTAGTATAGTTTATGCGCAAAATGATATGCGTAGGCTGTTGTAAAGGAATTAGCAATTTTTCTTTTTGAAAGGAATGATTATTAATGTCACAAGTAACAAGATTATTTGTTGAAAAGAAACCCGGCTTTGATGTTGAGGCTTCTCAAACACTTTGGGATTTAAGACATAACTTGGGTTTAAAGGCGCTTACAGCACTTAGACTTGTAAACAGATACGATATTTCGGGATTAACAGGTGAACAGCTTGATAAGGCTACAGTTACTGTTTTTTCAGAGCCAAACCAAGACAATGTTTACAAAGAAACCTTGCCGGTAGAAAATGACTGGAAGGTGTTTGCTATGGAATACCTGCCGGGTCAGTACGACCAGCGTGCCGACAGTGCCGCACAGTGTGCACAGCTGTTGACGCAGGGCGAAAGACCTGTAGTAGTCAGTGCTAAGGTTGTAGCAGTAAAGGGCGACATTACTGACAGCGACTTTGAGAAAATCCAGCACTATATGATAAACCCTGTAGAGTCCCGTCTGGCTTCTATGGACAAGCCTGAAACACTTGATATGCCTGTAACTGTACCTGAAAAGGTTGCAGATGTAGAGGGTTTTATAGAATTTAACGACCAGCAAATGGCAGATTATTATGGCTCTATGGGCTTTGCTATGACGCTAAGCGACCTTAAGTTCTGCCGTGACTACTTTAGAGATGAAGAAAAGCGAAATCCTACAGTAACAGAGCTTAGAGTTATCGATACATATTGGTCTGACCACTGCAGACATACTACATTCCTTACAAGATTAGAGAAAATTGAAATAGAAAAAGGTGCGCTAACCTCGGTTATTGAAAGCGCCCTAAGAGAGTACTATGACGCAAGAGTTGAGGTTTACGGTAAGGATACCGACCGTGATGTTTCTCTTATGGATATGGCGCTTGCAGGTATGAAGCTGCTTAGAAAAAGAGGTTTAATTCCTGACCTTGATGTTAGTGAAGAAATTAACGCTTGTTCTATAGAGGTGCCTGTAACTATTGACGGCGTTACAGAGCAGTGGCTTGTACAGTTTAAAAACGAAACACATAACCACCCTACAGAGATTGAGCCGTTTGGTGGTGCGGCTACTTGCTTGGGCGGTGCTATTCGTGACCCGCTTTCCGGCAGAGCTTATGTTTACCAGGCTATGCGTGTAACAGGCAGCGGTGACCCTACCGTACCGTTTAAGGATACAATGCACGGTAAACTGCCAAGCAGAAAAATTACAACAGGTGCGGCGGCAGGCTACAGCTCATATGGTAACCAGATAGGACTTGCTACAGGTCAGGTTACAGAGCTTTATGACCCTGGCTATGTTGCTAAGAGAATGGAAATAGGTGCGGTTATAGGTGCTTCACCAAAGAGCAATGTAATTCGTGAGGTACCACAGCCGGGCGATATTATTGTTCTTTTGGGCGGAAAAACAGGCCGTGACGGCTGCGGCGGTGCTACAGGCTCATCAAAGGCACACACAGAGTCGTCAATAGAAACCTGTGGTGCAGAGGTACAAAAGGGTAACCCGCCTACAGAAAGAAAAATTCAGCGTTTGTTCAGAAATCCAAAGGTTTCTACAATGATTAAGCGTTGCAACGACTTTGGTGCCGGCGGTGTTTGCGTAGCCATAGGCGAGTTGGCAGACGGACTGAATATTGACCTTGACAAGGTAACAAAGAAATATGAAGGACTGGACGGCACAGAGCTTGCTATTTCAGAATCACAGGAGAGAATGGCAGTTGTGCTTGACCCTAAAGATGTTGACAAATTTATTGAGTATTCACATAAAGAAAACCTAGAGGCTACAGCAGTGGCAGTAGTAAGTGAAACCCCTCGTTTGACTATGGTATGGAGAGGTGACACTATTGTCAGCTTAAGCCGTAAGTTCCTCAATACCAACGGTGTTACACAGGTTTCACAGGCGTATATTACAGCACCTGACGAAAACAACAACTACCGTTTGCAAACTCCAAAGGAGCTGCAGGGACTAAGCAAGACAGAGGCATTTAAGGCTAACCTTTCAAGACTTGAGGTTTGCTCTCAAATCGGTCTTGGTGAGCGTTTTGATGCAAGTATAGGTGCGGCTACAGTTATTATGCCATTTGGCGGTAAATATCAGCTTACACCTCAAGACGCTATGGCGGCTAAAATTCCTCTTGAAAAAGGCGAAACAGACGACGCTACAGCTATGAGCTACGGCTTTATCCCGGGTGTTTCCCGTTGGTCACCGTTCCACGGCTCTGCGTTTGCTGTTGTAGAATCAATGTCAAAGCTTCTTGCAATAGGTGCAAATCCATTGAAGTCACGCCTAACATTCCAGGAATATTTTGAAAGACTTCACGAAAAGCCTGAGCGTTGGGGCAAGCCTGCCGCAGCGTTGCTGGGTGCAATGACAGCACAAATTAATATGGGTATTCCGTCAATAGGCGGTAAGGACAGTATGTCCGGCTCTTTTGAAGATTTAGATGTACCTCCTACACTTGTAAGCTTTGCGGTAGCTATGACAAAGGCATCAAAGACAATTTCTGCCGAGTTTAAAAAGGCAGGCTCACAGGTTATTTATGTACCTGTTCCTGTTGACAAGGCTACTCAAATGCCAATGTGGGAAGACCTGAAGAAAATGTACAATGCTGTTTATGCTCTTATGTCACAGGGCAAGGTTTTGGCAGCTTCTGTAGTTCGTGAGGGCGGTGCTGCAGCTACCGTTGCAAAAATGTGCTTTGGTAATAAAATCGGATTTACATTTGACCACGAGCTTACAAGTGAAGAGCTGTTTGCTCCGCTTGGCGGTTCACTTGTAATTGAGCTGGCTGATGGCGCTTCACTTGACGAAAGCGTTCTAAGCTACAAGCTGGGTGTTACTACAGAAGAACCTGTTATTGATATTAAGTGCGGTAAGCTAGATATTGATACTCTTGTTGAGGCGTGGACAGGCAAGCTTGAAAAGGTATTTGCAACAAAGGCAGACTGTCCAAAGCTTACAAAGGATATTCCGCTTACAACTCAGCACAGCACATTGTCACCTGTAATTAAAACAGCAAAGCCAAAGGTATTTATTCCTGTATTCCCTGGCACTAACTGCGAAGTTGACACAGCCAGAGCCTTTGCTAAGGCAGGTGCAGACCCACAGCTGTTAATTGTTAAAAACCTTACACCAAAGGACATTGAAGAAACAATTACACATATGGAGAAAATGATTAAAGAATCACAAATCATTATGTTTCCAGGCGGCTTTAGCGGCGGTGACGAACCGGACGGTTCAGGTAAGTTTATTGCTACAACCTTCCGCAACCCTGTTATTGCACAGGCTGTTACAGATCTGCTTGAAAAGCGTGACGGTTTAATGCTTGGTATATGCAACGGCTTCCAGGCACTTATTAAGCTGGGACTTGTTCCGTACGGCAAGATTACAGACATTACAGAAGATTCTCCTACACTAACATTCAACACTGTAGGCAGACATATCTCTCATATGGCATACACAAGGGTAACATCAGTAAAATCACCTTGGCTGTCACAGGTAAATGCAGGGGATGTATTTGCAGTGCCTATTTCACACGGCGAGGGCAGATTTGTTGCTAATGACGCTATGCTGCAAAAGCTTATTGAGGGCGGCCAGGTTGCAACACAGTATGTAGACCTAAACGGCAAGCCGTCTGACGATATTGCATTTAATGTAAACGGTTCTGTATGCGCTATAGAGGGTATTACAAGCCCGGACGGCAGAATTTTCGGTAAAATGGGACACTCCGAGCGTAAGGGTGACAACCTGTACACAAATGTACCATTTGAAAAAGACCAAAAGATATTTGAAAGCGGCGTGGCATACTTTAAGTAATACCCGCAGATAAAATATTGATTTTAAATATTGCATAAAAACACAGGCAGTGTAAGTATAAGCGCTTACACTGCCTGCTTTTTTGGGGTAAATTATAATAATGAATTAATTGAGGTTATTGTTAATGTCTTTTATTTGGTACTTTATTTTCATGAATGTTCCCAACCATATTGAGGCATATATAAATAGGAAAATACCGTAGTAAATAATAACGCCTAAGAAATTTTGAGGCATCCAGTGCATAAAGAATGCAACAGGGAATGTAGCTACAGAAACCAATATCAAATGTGTAGCCAACTGCTTTAAAAGGCTCCAATTTTTAAGTTCCCATATTACCGAGGCACCGCCCCATACTGCGCCATACAGCATACTTAAAACTGTTTGTATGATTACGGCGTTTAGCTCTGTGCCAAATGTGTTTATTGTGTCCGGTACAACAGGGCAGTAATTTCCTTTACCGACTATAATAGAAACAATTAGTGTTACTATATAACTTATTGCCAAACCTATAGGCATACCCAGTAAACCTCTTAATATTATTTTTTTTGTTGTGCTCATATTATACACCTAACCTTTCTTTAATTTTTGTAACATATCTGCGTGAAACATATGTTTCTTTGCCGTTTGTAAGCGAAACTAGTATAGTTCCCGACAGCTTTAGATTAAAATTAACTGCCTTGTGCAGGTTGATTATTTCGGAATTTGAAATTCTTACAAAGCTGTGGCTGTCAAGCATTTGGTCAAGCTCATACAGTCGTTGTTTTACAACAAATTCTCCTCTTTCGGTGACTACATAAACCTTGCTTTGAGCAGCGTATATATTAATAATATCTTTCTGCTCAATAAGGGAAATATTGTCATTCTGCCTGCCTGTTATAAGGGTGTTTGAAGATGAAAGTCTTTCTACACAGCTGCTTATTTCATCTGTAAGCTTATTTGTAATTATAATACACAACGGCTCTGTGCAGCTGTTGTCTATTTTTACCTCAACCTTCAAAAATTATCACCTCCCTTTTGTGCGTTACCGGTATGTGTTCCTTACAGTTGTAATTATATAATGCATTGGTTATAAAATCTATAGGTTAATAACAGGTGGCAGTTTACAGCCTATAGACGGTAGGTTGGAATGCACAAAAGCATATAACCATTATCAATAGTTGTTAATATTACAGCTAATATGCTATAATAAAGGTGTTTAAAGATTTTGCAACAGGGGATGTGCTTTTATGGCTATGATTTTTGATGCGCATGCGCATTATGATGATGATAAATTTAACGACGACAGATTTCAGGTGTTGTCGTCTATGCCTGAAAAAGGCGTGTGTTGTATTGTAAATGCCGCTGTAGATATTGAAACAGCAAAGCTTTCAATAGAATATGCCGAAAAATACAGTTATGTATATGCCGCCGTAGGTTTGCACCCTGAATGTGCCCATAAGGCAGAGGAGGGGTATATAGACCGGCTGAAAAACCTTGCTAAGCACAAAAAGGTAGTGGCTATAGGTGAAATAGGACTGGACTATTACTGGGACACTGTGCCAAGAGATGTCCAGAAAAGGGTATTTATACAGCAAATAGAGCTTGCAAAGGAGCTTAATCTTCCTGTAGTAGTACACGACAGAGACGCTCACGGCGACACAATGGATATTTTAAGGCAGTATAAGCCGTCCGGCATTGTGCATTGCTTTTCCGGCAGTGTAGAAATGTGCAGAGAGGTTGTTAAGCTGGGAATGTCTATCAGCTTAGGCGGTGTTGTCACTTTCAAAAATGCAAGACACAGTGTAGAGGTTGCCAAGGATATTCCTTTGGACAGGCTTTTGCTTGAAACAGACGCCCCGTATATGACTCCTGTTCCGTTTAGAGGTAAACGCTGTGACTCATCAATGATAAAATATACTGCCGAAAAGATTGCAGAAATCAGGGGCATAACGGTGGAGGAGCTTTTAAATGCAACCACTGAAAACGCCTGTAGATTATTTAATATTGAATTATGAGATTGTTAATTAAAAGATTGTCGGCTGCTGCTGTGTGTGCGGTTATTTTCCTGTTTAGTGCAGTTGACTGCAGTGCAGCTGATTTATCCGGAAGTATGTCGGTACCGTCTATGGTCACAAAGGGTAAAAATTTCACCGTAGGGTTACAGGCACAATGCCCGGAAAAGCTGGGTACGGTTATGTTTACAGTAGTTTTCAGCGACAATATTCAGTACAAGTCCTGCAAGGTAAACGACAGCAACGGCTATATAAAAAGCTACTGCACGGACAATATACTCAGGGTTGTATATATAAATACCTTAGGAATAAATGTAAGTAATATAAACCAACTGGTTAATGTTACCTTTAAAGCGGCAGACGATTTAGGAAGCGGAACTGTGCAGGTGTACACCTCCTACAGCGCATCTGTAAATGAACAGGATTTACAGGATTCTACAGGAACGGAATACAGCTTTGACATTGTCAGCAAAACCAGCGGCTCTGTGCCACAGGCAAGGGGCACCGAACTTAAAACAAAGGCTCCAAGCAGTTCCTCATCGGCTGCTGCCAAGAATAAAAATAAAAGCAGCTCAGCTAATAAAAAGAGTAGCAGCGCCAAAAAGGACAGCAGTGCCTCTTACAACGAAGCTGACAGTGAGGCAGGCGGTATATCACAGCTTAATATTGCCGGGCAGAATAACGGTCTGACATTGTTTTTAGCCGGCGGTGTATTTGCACTGGCTGTGGTTGCCGTAGTAGTGTGCAGCTATTTTGCAGGCAAGAAAAACGGCAACAGTAAAAACGAAAAGAGGAATAATAAAAATTAATAAGGTGTTTACAACTTTTTGTAAAAAATTAATTGCTATTTATATATTCTGCTGATATAATTAACTGTGTAATGCCGTATTTTTGGAGGTTAATAAAAATGAAAATAGATTTTGAAAAAGTATATTTTGACGAAGCAAATAAGTATCTTTTGTTTAAGTCAAAACCTGAAAAATATTATCTTTTAAGAATAATGGACTTTAATAACGGTGCTCGTTTTGGCGATACTATAGCTAATCCTGAAGTAATAGAAAAGGGCTGCTGTGTTATAGGCGAATATCTTCTTACAAAAGAGGAGTTTGACCTGTGGGATACAGACGAAGCCGCTTTTGGATCGCTTGTAGAGAGCCTTGCATCTAATGCTCCTTCTGACAGGCTGCTGAAAATGATTTTCCAGTCAACACCTCAGTCACAGCCACTGCCACTAAAGGCAAACCCGGGAAAGCCTACAGGTGTAAAGCCTAACCTGGTAGAAGAAATGAAGTCTGCATTCCAGGAGGAAAGCAACGCAGGCATTAAGAAATTTAAGGAATTTCTTGCCGGCAACGGTAAGGAGCTGTATTTTGTACATTCAAACCATGTAAATAAGATTTTTCCGGCTATTGATTTTGAGGGAAAAATATTCTTTGTAGAATCAGAATCAGAGGCAAAGAAGCTTGTAAAGGCAACCGAAATGTTCGGAAACAAATATTACAAGGTGAATTCTCAGCAGGCAAATGAAATTATTAAAAACTGTAAAAGATACGGTGTTTATAAAATTATTTTCTGCCTTGCAAACGGCGGCGCTTGTATTTTTGACAGGGATGTTCTGTTGGGCGCACCTACAGAGGATAAGTGGCAGGCCTACAATTCATCAATATACAACATCTTTATAAGATGCATTGAATGTGCAGGCATTGACAACGCACAGGTTAAGGCTAACCAAATGACTCTTACAAGTCAGCTTAGCCACCAGATTTTCAAGGCAACATTTTTACTGCCGCTAAATGTAAAGGCAGAAGAAAAGCCGAATACCATTGTTTTATCAAGAGGGGCAGAAAAGCTTTATAAAGAGAAGAAGTTTGTACACTGCGGTGCAGATGACTGTACATATGAACCGATGGAGGGCAACGAGTTTTCTGCCATTACACTTACAAACTCTGAGGACCAAAGCCGTGCTTTGCCGTTGTTTACCGACTATGAGGAATTTAACCTAATGTTTAAGGATAGGGTAGTTCCTATAGCCGTAACTCTTGAAGAAGCATATGCAATGCTGAATGACAACTGTAAGATAATTATATTTAACCCATCTACACTGGGCTTTATATTTACCGAACAGGCAATGAACCAGCTAAAGGAGCTAAGCAAAAAGCCTGTTACGGTATTTAGACCGTCCGAGGAAAAGCCTGCAGAGGAAAAACCTACACAGGTTACTATTCCTGAAGTGCCAAGACAGGTTTCAACCGAGAATATACTGCATATGGTGGCAAACCAGATTACTCACGACGAGGCTGTAAAGCGTGAAAGTGCTCCGGCTACAGAGAAAAAGCCTAAGCTTGAGCTTGTAGAGGAGGACGAGGTTGAGCAAACCAAAGAGCAGGAGGAAACCCCGGAGGAAGCAGAAATCGCAGAAACCGATGCTTTAGAAGCTGAAGAAGATAACAGCAAGGCTGACAGTGCAGAGGATGAAGCGGAAAGCAACGAAGCCGCACAGCATGATGACGGCAATAAAAAGGGTGGTTTCTTTAGCCGCTTTAGAAAGAAAAAGTAATAAGAAAGTAATAATATTTAAAGCAAAAGGTTCTGTTAATACAGAATCTTTTGTTGTATTAAATTGAATTGAGATAATTTACAAAAATTAACGCCAAGCGCATTAAAAACAGGGAATTTTACAGTATGTTTTGCACCGTATGCAAGGGTTTTCTGTAAGCAGGTATAAAATTTGCCTGTGAAGCTCTGTTTTGAAAATTTTACTGTGTTTAAGAGGTGCTTGGTTCAGTATGCCAACGGCCTTTGTGCTGATTAGGGTTTATGCTATAGGAGCTTATGATCAATGAATATAAATAAGAAAAAAGCGGTGTGTAAAATCGCACCGTATATTTTGCTGTTTTTAACTACAACAGCTATTCTTTTTACTGTTTATGCCATAAAGGGGATATTTCCCTTTGGCGATAACACCATAACCTATGCGGATTTTGCACAGTCTTATGTTCCGCAGTTTTACCATTATTGGGACGTTCTTCACGGACTGAAAGACCCGTTCTTTGACAGGTATTCCGGTATGGGAATAAGTATGGTGTCTACGGATATGCTGTCACCTTTTAATATTTTCTTACTGTTTATACCAAGAGAGGCTATACTGGACAGTATGTCCTATTTCCTTGCGTTAAAGGTAATAGTAGCCGCAATGACTATGTATCTGTTTATAAACAGGGTGTTCGGTAAAATAAATATGGGGTATAAGCTGGGCTTTGCTATGCTGTATTCTATGAGCGGCTATGTTTTGCAGTATTACAGCAACATAAAGTGGCTTGACATTGTGGCTGTTTTCCCATTGCTTATGTTGGGATTTTACTACCTGATGAAAAAGCAAAAAATACTGCTGTTCTCCCTAAGTTTGGCAGTAATAATGCTGGAAAACTTTTATGTAAGCGTACAGGTTATAATATTCTTGCTGTTTACAGGCGGACTTTATATACTTGTAATGGTAAGCAAGAAAAACAAAAAGTATGCTGCTTTTAGCCTAGCAATCGGTACAGCTGCCGGTATAGGGCTTTCTATGTTTAAAACACTGCCTACATTTTTAACCCTTATGAGCTCTTCAAGAGGTGAGGGCAACGCAAGCAAAGGCTACCTAAGCATTATTAATGTTGCCTTTAAAGAAAAGCTTAGTACCAACGATATGAACAAGTGGTTTATGTTTATGGGGCTTGAGCTTGCTGTTTTGCTGTGTGTTGTGCTTATTGCAAGGTTTATAAAGCATAAAAGAGCCACTGCTTTTTTTGTAGGCGAAATGCTTATTTTGTGTATTCCTATATTTTTTGAGGGTGTAAACAAGCTGTGGCATACAGGCTCATATGTAGGCTTCCCTATGAGAAGCGCCTTTACAATTTCCTTTTTGTTTATTACAGGTGCCTGCTACTGCATAAACTTTGAGTGTAACTACAAAAAGCGTTTGCCTGTACAAACGGAGCAGGCTACAGTTCCAAAAGCAGAAACACTTTCAGAAGCAGATACTGCCGCAGAAACGGAAACCTTGACAGAAGCTGAAACTGCCGAAGAAACAGAGGTAACGGCAGAAACAATTACAGATGCACAGTCACTTTCTGAAGCTGTGCCTGGCAAGCCTAAAAAAACAGCTAAACTAAAAGGCTTTGTGAATAAACTAAGAAACAACTTGGCAGTATCTATAATACTGGGGGTTGTGGCGTTAGTTGGAGTGTGCTGTACAATACCGTGGCTTTTAGAGGCAAGCAAGCTTATAAGACGGTACGGAAGCTATTTTTTGAATACCAAAAACTTTATTATTCCAAAGCTTTATATTATGTCTGCTGTTGTTATTATAGCGGCGTTTGTTGTAATATTGTTTATAGGCAAGGCAAAGATTAAGGGCGTATGCGTTGTTTTGGCAATATTAATTCCTTTGTCTATTAATGCTTATTCGTTTATAGGTGTTGAAAAATATATTTACCCTGAACAAAGCTCACAGTTTATAAAGGATGCGGAGGATATTAGTTCTGCTTTGCCAAAATCCGAAAGCGTACTTGATAGGGTAAAAAATTCGGATAATTCACTTAACACCAACTACCCGTTTATTATTCAGCGTGGTGCTTTAAGCAACTGGACCCATACAGTGTCCGGCGAGGTAATATCCGCCATGAAAAATATGGGTTACAGCACTTCATACACAAGATTGCTTGACACAGGCGGTACATTGCTTACCGACGCTTTACTGGGTGTTAAAAGTATAATTACCAAAGAAAAACTAGAACAGCCACTTTACACCCTTGTGCAAAATATGGGTGAATACAATTACTACAGCTGTAAGTACACCTTGCCTACAGGAATTGTGGCTAATAAATCTATTAGTGAAATAGACACAGCTACGGATCAAATAGCGGCAACCAATAACCTGCTTTATCATAGCCTAAGTGACGACAAAGAAAATATTATAGAGGTAATGTCTGCGTCGTCTAAGCTGGGGTGCTTTTACAATGTCAGCAAATCATCAAACGGTTTGACATACACCGTTAAGGTAACCGGGGATAAAATGATTTATTTTAAATCACCTGAAAAGGGAATAACCGTTACTGTAAACGGAAAGCAGATAGAAGTGCCTACATACAGGGCAGAGGATAATATCGTGTACCCTGCAGAGTTTAACAACAATGTTGTTGCGCTGGGTAATTTTAAGGACGAGATAATATCCATAACCTTCAACAAGTCAGGACTAGGTGAAAGTGACATTTCACTTTATACATTTGATGTAGCTAAGCTTGAAAAGTTATGCAGTGACTATAACGCAAATTATAACTATACCGTTGCTACAGACAACACTTCGCTAAATACCACCGTTACGGCAAGCGGCAATGACAAGGTGTTTTTTGTGCCGGTTCCTTATGACAAGGGCTGGAGTGTATCGGTAAACGGAAAACAGGTTAAAGTTTCACCGGCTGTAAACGGCGGCTTTATGGCAGTACCTTTAGAAAACGGCGTAAATGAAATAGTGTTTAGTTACTATCCAAACGGAATGAAAACAGGTATAGCTGTTTCTGTTATAACTGTTGCGTTGGCGGCGTTTGTTGTATGGATGAGAAAAGAAACCAAAATGACCAAACCGCCTAAATTGCTGGCAGTAATAGCAAATTGGGCTTTGTATGTTATATGGGTAGGAGCAATCATAGGCGTGTATATTATCCCTATGATATACGGAATTTTCTTTAGCAGATAAAAAAGAGTCCGCAGACTGTCTTTTTAATGACAATCTGCGGACCCTGTTTATTTACACATCATTTATATTTATTTAGGTTAATTTTAGAACTAATTAGTTGCAGCCGCAGCCACAGCTGTTGTTATCCTCGCCGTTGCAGCAAGCCAAAAGGATTATAATAAGGATGATAATCCAGCAGCAGCTGTTACCGCCAAAAACATTGTTTAAGCACATTAGTCATTTCCTCCTTTCAAGTTTTACATTACATAATATTGCGTGGACAGGCTGTTGGTTACATAAAAACAGAAATTTTTTTAAAATTATAAAAAAATTGAGCTTTACAGGGGCAGAATTTAAAATAATGAAAGAGAATGTGCGCTAAATTGCAAAATTTAGAGTTGATTTAGAAAAATAACGGCTGTAAACTGCTATGTGTGAAAAAATTTTTTGAAAAATAGGGCATAACAAATTCAACTACAGCATAAAATAAGCATATAAAATGTGAATTACAGAGGAAAAAACAAGCCTTTTTGCTGTGCCTGCGTTGCCGGTAGAGGTATAATTACTATAAATTGAGTATTTAAAGTGAATAGAAAACAGCAATGTTCCGAATATGCAAAATTTGCAGGAAAAAAGTTGACAAAATCTATAGTGGGGTATATACTGTAATCACAACACAGCAATGGCGCTGTAGGTTGACTATTTGTCATGCCTACGGTGCCTTTTCGTTTGTGTAATTAAAAAAAATATGGATAGGAGAGTTTGGACATGAATGTACCTGAACTTTTTGGTAGCATGGTATTTGATGATGCTACAATGAAAGAAAGACTGCCAAAGGAAACTTACAAAGCACTTAAAAAGACAATGAAAAATGGCGATCCGTTGGATATTAATGTAGCAAATATTGTTGCAAACGCCATGAAGGACTGGGCATTGGAAAAAGGTGCAACACACTATACACACTGGTTCCAGCCAATGACAGGTGTTACAGCTGAAAAGCACGACAGCTTCATTAACCCTACAGACGACGGTAAGGTTATTATGGAGTTTTCAGGTAAAGAGCTTATTAAGGGCGAGCCTGACGCATCTTCATTCCCATCAGGAGGAATCAGAGCTACATTTGAAGCCAGAGGCTATACAGCATGGGACCCAACCTCCTACGCATTTGTAAAGGACGGTACACTGTGTATTCCTACAGCTTTCTGCTCATACACAGGTGAAGCACTTGATAAGAAAACACCTCTACTTCGTTCAATGGAGAGAGTCAGCGCAGAGGCAGTTAGAGTTTTACACTTGCTTGGCGACAAGGAAACAACAAGAGTTGTAACAACAGTTGGTCCTGAGCAGGAGTACTTCCTAATTGATAAAGACCTTTATGACCAGAGAAAAGACTTGATTCTTACAGGCAGAACACTGTTTGGCGCAAAGGCACCAAAGGGTCAGGAGCTAGAGGATCACTACTTTGGTTCAATTAAGCCTAGAGTAATGGCATTTATGCAGGATTTGGACGAAGAGCTTTGGAAGCTTGGTATTTACTCAAAAACAAGACACAACGAGGTTGCTCCTGCACAGCACGAAATGGCACCAATCTTTACAACAACAAACCTGGCAACTGACCACAATCAGCTGACAATGGAGGTTATGAGAAAGGTTGCTCAGAAGCATAACTTGGTTTGCCTACTTCACGAAAAGCCATTTGCAGGCGTAAACGGCAGTGGTAAGCACAACAACTGGTCACTGTCAACAAATACAGGCAGAAACTTGCTTTCACCTGGTAAAAACCCTGCACAGAATACAGAGTTCCTGCTGTTCTTGGCTGCTATTATTAAGGGTGTATACGAGTATCAGGATCTACTTAGAATTTCTGTTGCAAGTGCCGGCAACGACCACCGTTTGGGCGCAAATGAGGCACCTCCTGCAATTATTTCAATGTTTATCGGCGACGACCTAAAGGCTGTTATGGATTCTATTATTTCCGGTACAGAGGCTGTTGCTGCAGGTACTCAGAAGTTGGAGCTTGGCGTAGATGTTCTTCCTGACTTCAAGAAGGATACTACAGACCGTAACCGTACATCTCCGTTTGCTTTCACAGGCAACAAGTTTGAGTTCCGTTCACTTGGTTCTTCACTTAACATTGCTTGCCCTAACATTATGCTTAACACAATTGTTGCAGAGGAACTAAGCCAGTTTGCAGACGAGCTTGAAAAGGCTGACGATCTGGATACAGCTGTAAAGGCACTTATTAAGAGAGTATTTACTGACTATCAGGATATCGTATTTAACGGCGACAACTACTCACCTGAGTGGGTTGTAGAGGCTGAAAGAAGAGGTTTGCTGAACCTTCGTTCTATGCCAGAGGCAATGCCACACTTCATTGATAAGAAGAATGTTGAGTTGTTTACAAAGCACAATGTACACACAGAAAGAGAAATGTACTCAAGATATGAAATCCAGCAGGAGGAGTACGGCAAGGTTATTAACATTGAGGCTCTGACAATGCTTGATATGGCAAAGAAGGATATTTTCCCGGCTGTTTCAGCATATGTGGCTGAGCTTGCAAGTGCTTGCAATGCTAAGAAGGCTCTTAGCGAGTCAATTCCTTGCGACGCAGAAGTAAAGGTAATTGAAAAGCTTTCTAAGCTGTTGGTATGCTTCCAGAACAAGATTGAGGCTCTTGAGACAAAGGTAAACGAGGCAAAGGGTATTGAGGATGTTGCTGACCAGGCTATGTTCTATGGCAAGGAAGTATTTGGTGCTATGAACGAGCTTAGAGCAATCGGCGACGAGATGGAAACATCAACAGCTGCCGACTACTGGCCATATCCATCATATGCTGAGCTGCTGTTTGGCGTAAGATAATTTATTTAGATATATAGTTTATAATTTTAAAAATTTAGATTTTTGACACAAAGGCGTGTATTTCCTACCGAAAGGCAGAGAGATACACGCCTTTAGTATATTTTAAGGGGAGTGATTTGGATGGATGCTAACAATATTCAAGATGTTGTAAACAGCACGATGTTTGGCACATCCGGCGTGTGGTTCTTAATAGGCGCTGCTTTGGTATTCTTTATGCAGTGCGGCTTTGCAATGGTTGAAACAGGCTTTACCAGAGCTAAAAATGCAGGCAACATTATTATGAAAAACCTTATGGACTTCTGTATAGGAACAGTAATGTTTGTTCTGATTGGTTTTGGTTTGCTGTGCGGTGAAAACGCTTTCTTTGGCATTATAGGTATGCCTGACCTGCAGATTTTCACAAACTTTGCAGATTTCCCGTGGCACAATTTCGTATTTAACCTGGTGTTCTGTGCAACAGCGGCAACTATTGTTTCAGGCGCTATGGCTGAAAGAACAAAGTTTATTTCTTATTGTATTTATTCAGGCGTAATTTCAGCTGTTATTTATCCTATTGAGGCACACTGGATTTGGGGTGGCGGTTGGCTGTCACAGTTAGGCTTTATTGATTTTGCAGGTTCCTGCGCAATTCATATGGTTGGCGGTATTTCCGCATTAATCGGCGCAGCTATTTTGGGACCTAGAATCGGTAAGTATGTAAAGGACAAAAAGACAGGCAAAACTGTTCCTAAGGCTATACCGGGTCACAGCTTAACACTTGGTGCGCTGGGCGTATTCATCTTGTGGTTTGGCTGGTATGGTTTTAACGGTGCCGCAGCAGCTAATGCAGACTTCCTTGGTCAGATCTTCCTGACAACAACAATTGCTCCTGCAGTAGCTACAGTAGTTACAATGATAGTTACATGGGTACAGCACGGTAAGCCGGATATTTCAATGTCACTTAACGCTTCTTTGGCAGGCTTGGTAGCTATTACAGCTCCTTGTGCCGATGTTGACGCTTTGGGTGCAATTATAATCGGTGCCGTTGCAGGTGTTTTGGTAATATTTGGTGTATGGTTCCTAGACTATGTACTAAAGGTTGACGACCCTGTTGGCGCAGTTGCTGTACACGGTTTCAATGGTGTTTGGGGTACTCTTGCTGTTGGCTTGTTTGCTACTGGCAAGGGTCAGGACGGTATCACAGGTTTATTCTATGGCGGCGGCTTTACACAGCTGGGCGTACAGGCTTTGGGCGTACTTACAGTAGGTGCTTGGACAGCCGTTACGGTAACTATACTGTTCTTCATAATTAAGAAAACAATTGGTCTTAGAGCTTCCCGTGAGGAAGAGATGGTTGGTTTGGACCTTACAGAGCATGGCTTGGTAAGCTCTTATGCAGACTTTATGCCGGCTGTTGTATCAAACGCAGCTTTGGACGACTATGCTTCACCTGAGGCTCAGGTTCCTGTTGCACAGGCTGTACCTGTACAGGTTGTGCAGGGCGCTTCTAAGCCGGCGTCAGATGTTGAAATTTCTAAGGTTGACATCATCCTGAAGCAGAGCAAGCTTGAGGACCTAAAGAGTGCAATGGACGAAATAGGAATTACCGGTATGACTGTTACGCAGGTGCTTGGCTGTGGTGTTCAAAAGGGTAAAGCCGAGTATTACCGTGGTGTTCCTGTAGAGATGAATCTACTTCCTAAAATGCAGGTTGAAATTGTAGTAAGCAAAATTCCTGTTCAAACAGTTATTGACGCCGCTGTAAAGGCACTGTATACCGGTCACATTGGTGACGGTAAGATCTTTATCTACGATGTTAAGGATGTAGTTAAGGTTCGTACAGGTGAGCGTGGCTACGATGCACTGCAGGGTGTAGACGATTAATTAAGCCCTATCCTTTTTAATTCACATAATGAAAAGCTCCCACTGCTTAGGCGGTAGGGGCTTTTCACTTTATTAAAATATATTTATATACCTAAAAAATTTGTTTTTGTTGCTAAATTTTATAGTGTGTGATAAACTTTAAGTATAATAAACACAGAATTAAATACATAATGAGGTAGCTTATAAAGCAAGGAGATTTTTAATGAACAATAACAATAATATGTGGCAAAAATATCAGAATATCCCACCACAGCCAAACGGACAGCAGGGTGCAGTACCACAGCCGCAACAGCCTGTAGAGCCAAATGTACAGCAGAGTGCAGTACCACAGCCGCAACAGCCTGTAGAGCCAAATGTACAGCAGGGTGCAGTACCACAGCTGCAACAGCCTATAGAGCCAAACAGTCAACAGGGTGAACAGCCAAATTCCGTTGTCAGTGACGCTGATGTATCGTCACAATACGGTGCATACAAACCTAAGTATAACTATGCCGCACTTACAAAGCCGGATAAAAACGCAACAGGGGTAGTAATAGGCATAATTGTATTTTTGGTTGTATTGTTGCTTGTGGGAATAATAGGCTTTGCAATTACATCAGGTGATGATATAGAAAAGAATACGCAGAGTTTTTTTAATAACTTAAATTCCGACAATTCATCAAACGGCCAATACGGCGGCGATCTTTCAGATAGTAATACGGTTGACCTGTCAAGACACACCAGAACTGTAAACTCTCAAGGCGGCGAAAACAAGACTATTACCTTTATCGACCCACAGGGAGGTTATTCTCTTGAGGAAAATGATACTGTAAGTGGTGGTAATTATTACGGGGACAATTATTACTATTATTACAACCCAAGTGATGAGTCATCAATAGTTATTAGCTTTGATTATGGCACAGCAAAGGAAGGTGTAAAGATTCAACGGGAATATTATCAAGGTAATAACCAAAGGTATGATACTTATACCTGGGATACAAATTTTGGAGAAGCAACAGCATTGAGTATTCTGGATACTAACTATGATGTAAACGAAACTATATCATTTGTACAGTTAGCAGAAAGCACATATGCGTATATATCATTAGTAAGCACAGACGATTTTGACGCTCAGAGAAAAGCAGCAGAGGAAATTATTAATTCTATGCAAGTGCAGTAAGCGAGGTGGGCGCAATGTGTTTGCCTACTGTTTCACAGGCGGAAGATATACTTAATCAGGCCCAATTAACCAACAGAGGAAAATGGGTAAGCCACTGCAAAGTTGCAGCTGAGTGTGCCAAGGCTATTGCCCGGCAAACAAACGACCTTAACGGTGAAACTGCTTATGTAATGGGTTTGCTTCATGACATTGGCAGGAAAGACGGCATAGTTGATATGCTGCATATCATTCGTGGTTATGAATATATGCACAGCCTTAATTACGACAGCGTAGCAAGAATATGCCTTACACATTCATTCCCGGATAAGAATATTTTGTCCTACAACGGTGTAAACGACTGTTCGGACAGCCAAACAAAATTTATACGCAGTTATATTGAAAATGTTAAGTATAACGATTACGACAGGCTTATACAGCTGTGTGACGCACTGGCGTTGCCGGAGGGTGCTACCTTTATTGAAAAAAGACTGGTAGATGTTGCCCTTAGAAAGGGTGTAAACAGTTATACACTTGAAAAGTGGAAAGCCTTTTTAGAACTAAAGGACTATTTTGAAAAAATCACAAACAAAAATATTTATAATATTATTGGCATGTCGGTTTTTTGATTTTAAACAAAACAGGGTGTTATATTAAGATGGAAATAAGATTAGCAGGAGTAATAAGAGAGTCAATAGTAGACGGACCGGGTATACGGCTAACGGTGTTTACCCAAGGCTGTCCTCATAATTGTCCCGGATGTCATAACCCGCAAACACACGACTTTGACGGCGGATATATAAGTGACACAAACAATATACTTAAGGCAATAAAGGAAAACCCTATGCTTCAGGGTGTTACCTTTTCCGGCGGAGAGCCGTTTATGCAGTGCCGGCCACTTACAGAGCTGGCAAAGGAATGCCATAAGCTGGGGTTAAACATTATGGTTTATACAGGCTTTACCTTTGAAAATCTTTTAAAGGGCTTTAAAGAAAATCCCCAGTGGAAAGAGCTTCTTGAAAATACGGATATTTTAGTGGACGGGCCGTTTATTTTACAACAGCGCAGTCTTATGCTGCATTTCAGAGGCTCTAAAAACCAAAGAATACTGGATGTGCCAAAGTCTTTGTCAGAGGGTAAGGCAGTTTTAAGGGAAGACTTAAACTGACAGCCCGGAAAATGCTGATTTAAGCATAAAATTTTAAACACAAAACCCTTATTACCTTTACAGGTAATTTGTAAGGCTAAATGTAAAAATAGTTTTTTATTAACAAGTTTTCCAGAAAACTTCTGGCTGATTAATAGGTTGAAAATTTGCAGGCGGTTGGTTTATAAAGTGCCTACTGCCTGTATTTTTATTTGTTTGCAAAAATAATCACTTTATATTATACTGTAAGGGTATTAATATTTTTTTAGGCGGTGCGGCAGTGAGAAATCATAGTAGTAAATTAACCGGTAGAATTATTGCGGTTTTATTTATTGTAACAACAATTATTTTTACCTGTACGGCGTGTTTTGGCGGCGATACAGAGAAAACAAAGGAGATAACCGGCGAGCAGGACCTGAAAGGCGCCAAAATCGGTGTACAGCTAGGCACGGTAGGTGACACCTATGTGTCGGATTATAAAAAAGACGGCGCAACGGTTGTGCAGTATAACAAAGGCGCAGACGCTGTTCAGGCGCTGAAAAAGGGAAAGGTTGACTGTGTGGTAATAGACCAACAGCCTGCCAAGGCTTTTGTAGAAGAAAACCAAGACTTAAAAATTCTGGAAGAGCCCCTTACAACAGAGGAGTATGCCATTTGTATAGCAAAGGGTAAAGAGGACTTTTTGAATAAAGTAAACTCTGCACTGGAAAAACTGGACAAGAACGGTACTTTGAAGAAAATAGAGGGTAACTACATTGGTGATAACAAGGGCAGTTACCAGTATAAATCTCCTGAAAATGTAAACAGAAGCAACGGAAAGCTTGTTGTTGCCACAAATGCGGCGTTTGAACCGTATGAATATGTAGAGGGCGGTAAGTTTGTAGGTGTAGATATGGATATATCACAGGCCATTGCTGACGAACTGGGTATGGAACTGAAAATAGAGGATATGGAGTTTGATTCTATTGTTACAGCTGTTTCCAGCGGTAAGGCAGATATGGGTATAGCAGGTATGACAGTTACCGAAGACAGACTGAAAAATATTAATTTTACAGAGCCATACACCACATCTTACCAGGTTATTATTGTCCCAAACGGAAAAAGCGACACTACAGCACTTATCAGCGGTGAGAAATTTATAAATGACTTTATTGTAGACAGCAGGTGGCAATACATAGTACAGGGCTTGCTTACCACCCTTGAAATTACAGTGCTTGCCGCTTTAATGGGACTGGTACTGGGCTTTTTAATTGCTATTGGCAGAGTAACCTGCGACAATACAGGAAAGTGTAAGATATTAAATTGGCTGCTTAAGGCCTACCTAACGGTTATTCGTGGTACGCCTACTATGATACAGCTGTTAATTATTTACTATATTATTTTTGCCTCAAGCGATATAGACAAGGTTATTGTTGCGGTTATTGCCTTTGGACTGAATTCCTCTGCATATATAGCAGAAATTGTACGCTCAGGTATAAACTCTATTGATGTAGGACAGTTTGAAGCCGCAAGAAGTTTAGGCTTTAGCTACAGCCAAACTATGTGGAACTTTATAATTCCACAGGCTATAAGAAATGTTTTGCCGGCTTTAGGCAATGAGCTTATTGTATTGCTGAAAGAAACATCAATTTCGGGATATATAGGCATTATGGATTTAACAAGAGGCGGCGACTACATCAGAAGCCGAACCTATGACGCATTCTTGCCGCTGATTTTGGTTGCATTGGTATATTTGGTTATAGTTGTTATTTTAACAGCACTGCTGGGCAAGCTGGAAAAGAGGTTGAAGAACGATGGAAGATAAAAACGCAATGATATATGTTGAAAATTTAAAAAAATCCTTTGGTGACACCGTCGTTCTTAACGGTATAACCACATCTGTAAAAAAAGGTGAGGTGCTTGTTATACTGGGCCCGTCAGGATGTGGAAAGTCCACCTTTCTGCGTTGCCTTAACAGACTTGAAGAGCCAACAGAGGGCAGTATATATTTAGACGGTGTTGACATTACAGGCAAAAAGGTTGACATAAATAAGGAACGGCAGAAAATAATGATGGTTTTTCAGCATTTTAACCTGTTCCCAAATAAGACTATACTTGAAAATTTAACCATTGCCCCTGTTAAGCTAAAGTCTGTGCCGAAGTCGCAGGCAAAGGAAAAGGCGCTGCAGCTTCTTGACAGGGTAGGACTAAAGGAAAAGGCAAATGCCTATCCGGCACAGCTTTCGGGAGGACAAAAACAGCGTGTTGCTATTTGCCGTGCTCTTTGTATGGAACCGGAGGCAATACTGTTTGACGAACCAACCTCGGCCCTTGACCCCGAAATGGTAGGGGAGGTTCTTTCCGTTATGAAAGGCCTGGCAGAGTCGGGTATGACTATGATATGCGTTACCCACGAAATGGGCTTTGCAAAAGAGGTGGCAAACAGAATTTTATTCTTTGACAACGGTACAATTGCTGAAGAGGGTACTCCTCAGGAAATATTTGAAAACCCTAAAAATCAAAGACTAAAGGATTTCTTATCTAAAATATTATAAATCAGTTACTTAAAAAATTGGAGAATACTATATATTATCAAAAACAGTGTTTGGCTATTGGCTGTTTTATATTTAGGAGGATTTGTTAATGAAGCAAACTAACACTGTGCAAAAGGTTGTTGTAAGCGGAGTATTTATAGCATTGGCTACGGTACTGTCACTTGTGGTTATTTTTAAACTGCCCTACGGTGGTTCTATAACACTGCTTAGTATGCTGCCTGTTATGATACTTGGCTATATGTACGGAATAAAGTGGGGAATTTTATGCGGCTTGGTGTATGGAATTGTACAGGCTATGCTGGGTGCAACAATGTCATCGGCATTTGCAGGGCTTACAGGATTTAATGTTGTGCTAATGGCGATTCTTGACTACCTGGTTGCCTTTGCCGTACTTGGCACAGCCGGTATGTTTAAGGGCAAAATTAAAAATGATACCCTTGCCTTTTCTTTAGGTGCAGTAGTCGCAGGCTTATTAAGAATGTTGACGCATTTTACCTCTGGCTTTATTTTGTGGGGGTCATATGCAGAGTGGTTTTTCGGCACTGAGAATATGAACAATGAATTTGGTAATTATATTTTAAGTAATTTCAGTGGTACATCACTTGCTATGATGTATTCTATTATTTACAACTGCAGCTATATGATTCCGGAAATTATTACTACCGTTATAGGTATAGTAGCTATAATGAATGTTAAGCCGCTGCGAAAGGGAATAGCCGGAAAATAATTTTACGGGACAGATTTTACTAAAAGTGTTATTCTACAGTTTGTTGTTGTAATTTAAGTTGTTATGTATTAAAGTATATGGTATAATTACAGGTACTATATTATGGAGTGTGAATAGTGAAAAGGCTAGTTACAAAAATTGCAGCAGCCGCAATGTCGGCTGTTATGTGTCTGTCGGTTACAGGCTGTTTTGCCGAGAGTAAATACAGTAAAGTAGAAAATTTAGGTGCAAGCAGTAAGGAATATTCTGAAACAACCCTTGATTACGGCTACTATGCCCTTGAAAAAGAGGCACAAAAGCAGCTGTACAAGAAAATGGAAAGCGTTATTAATTCAGTTGCGAAGCAGGCAGACGACAGCGGTTATTATCCCATTGAAACAGTAGACACCGGCGAGGTTTCTTTGTCCTCAGGGGATATTAAGGTGGCTATAGAGGCGTTTAGCTGTGACCACCCGGAGGTTTTTTGGCTTTCAAATACTTATAAATATTATTCTGACAGCAGTACTACAAAGGTGTATTTGTACTCCACCTTTAGCGCAGAAAAGGTTGCAGATATGCAGACAACCTTAGACACGGCTATTGGTAAGTTTTTGGACGAAATTCCTAAAGGACTGTCTGAGTTTGAAAGAGAAAGAGAAATTCACGACAAACTTATTAAGGACTGCACATACGCGAGCGGAATTTCAAATTCCCAGGATAACCCCAATGCATTTACTATTTACGGAGCTTTAATTGATAACAAGGCGGTTTGTGAGGGCTACACTGTAGCAATGCAATATTTGCTTAAGGCAGTGGGAATAAAATCAGCCACCGTGAACGGTTACAGTAAAAACAGCAGACATCAGTGGTGCTTGGTGAATATTGAGGACAAGTGGTATCATTTAGATGCCACCTGGGACGACCGTGACGATGATGAAAACCCTATAGCATACATGTATTTTAATGTTACCGACTCCTTTATTACAGTTGACCACACATTGGCAAAAAAATATACCATACTAAGTCAAGGGGAGCTTGACGGCGCTAACGAGGCAGACGGTACTACTATGTTTAATCTGCCTTTGCCACAGTGCAATTCAGAAGATTCAAGCTTTATAAATAGGGCTGGTGCAGTTATTAACGCACTGGACGATTATGATACTTATGATAATGCGGTAAGTAAGCTTAGGGACGCAGCTCTAAGAAAAGACAGCTGTTTTTATGTTTCAATCTTACCGGATTTAGACTTTGACAAAACAGTTAAAAGCCTGTTTCAGGAATACCCTCAGGAGTTTTTCCGGTATGTGGCCGATGTAAATCGTATGATAGACACCGACTATAAAATATCTGATGATAATTTGTCAATATCAGCCTCAAAGGAGCATAGAATAGTAGCGGTCAACCTTAAATATACAAATTAATTTTTATATACTTGCAGATAATCAAAACCGACCTACAGCAGTTGCCAAAAAGCAACGCTGTAAGCCGGTTTTGTTATTTATAAAAACGAAAGGGCTTGCTCCGGATTATGTTTTGAATGTGCAATAATCCAGGGCAAGCCCTTATTTGATGAGGTGATAATTTTGTTTTATGATTTTACTAAAATTGCAGACATACCGCTGCTTTCGTCTACATCAACAAGCTGATTTTTTGCAGGCTCGTACCTAAAAGAGCCTTGCTCGCTTGTGGCGTCGGCAGTATAACTAATAACATTGTTTGCGTAGGTAAATCTGCCTGTTGCTGTTTTACCGGAGTTTGTCATTGTAAATGTGCCGTCAGCATTAAACACATATGTAACAGACCTGTTAGCCTTGGTTTCCTGACCGTTTGGCTGTTGGTAGTGGTCAAGCTTCCAAGTTCCTACAATAGGTGTGTTGGCGTAGTTTGGTGCAACAGTAGGAGCTTCTGTAGGTGCCTCGGTAGGTATTTCGCTTATAATAACCTCAAATGTGCCCGGCTCTACATTGTTTTCGGTGGTTTCAACAGTAGGAGCTTCTGTGGCAGCCTGTGTAGGCGTTTCTGTAGCAGTGGTAGGAGCCTGCGTAGGTGCAGCTGTAGCTTTTTGTGTAGGAGCCTCTGTTGCACTGTCTTCTCCTGAACCGCCGCAGCCGGTAGCACTAAACGCCAATAATACTGATATAAATAAACATATAAATAATTTTTTCATATTTAATCCCCCGTATGGTACAAAATTTCTACAACATCAATTATATTTAAAATGCTGCAAAAAGCAAGAAAATGTGGGGTAAGTTCATAAATTGTTGAAAATTAAAGAAATTACTTCTATTGCTGCAAAAGAATATTTTTTAATCGGTATTTGTTTTTGCACCGAATTAGAACCTGTTTTACAAAAATACAGGCTTCCGGTAAACATAATTAACCGAAAGCCTGTGCTTTAATTAAAATCATAAAGATAAAATCGCTTTTATAGTTTAGTATTGCTTTTTATACTGCCGAATATTTTCTGCCGAAGTCTGTTTACATATGTAGCTATTACTCCCGACAGAGCGTTGTCAAAAATTATGAAAACTACAATTCCTGCCAGTAAAAAGATTATTGGCAAATTAATACCGAAAATAGTAAACTCTTCTGATGATATACCAAGTAAATATATTGCTATAAAGTAGGTTGCAACTGCCGCCGCCGAAAAGCAGAGGGTTTTTATTAGTAATTGCAGCCACTTGTTTTTAATGTGGGCTTCAACAGCCTGCTTTAATATTGGGTAATAGCCAAAAAACAGGACGAAAAACGCAACAGCCTCTTTGTCCGGTACTATTATGGCAGAAACCGCCGCTGCCGCCGCATATGAAGCAAAAGCCCACTTTTTGTTTATTTCAATAACAGGCACGGCTAATATTATACCTGCAAGTGCCGGTGCGGCGTATGTAGCCACGGGAATTAATGCTGTAGAAAGCATTATAACTACCGACAAAGAGGCTATTATACCGCACAGGGCTATATTAAAGGTTCTGGTTTTCATACTCTGCACCTTCTTAGCAACACCTTATTAGGTCTCCGCCCATACATTCACAGCAGGTGTCTGCGCAGCAAAGGGCAGTGCAGACATCACAGCCCGAACAACCGCCTGCGCTGTACTGAGGCGTTGGGTTGTACCCACCGTACTGACCGTTTCGCCGTGCATTCATTTGGTTAAGTGCCGCACGGTATTCGCTGTTGCCGGGGTCCATATTACAAGCTTGCTGAAAGTGGTTGTAGGCCTGTTCTGTCCAGCCCTTGCGGTAAAGTATTGTGCCCTTAAGGAAAAACCACTCGGCATCTCGGCTTGAGGTAGGTATACCGCTTAGTATCTGGTCTGCGTCGGCAATTCTGCCGTTTTTTATCAGCATACGAATGTCGTGGTACTGTGCACTGCCGCCGTAGCTGTGGTAGCTATAGCCGGAGCTATTGTAACTGCCGGAGCCGCCGCCCTCACGCCGTGACTTTTTAATTTGGTCATAAGCCTGGTTAATTTCCTGCATCTTTTCGGTAGCTACATCAGCCAAAGGGCTGTCAGCGTAGTTGTCAGGATGGTATTTTTTAGCCAACTGTTTGTAAGCTTTAGATATTTCTTCGTCTGTAGCGTTTGGGGATACGCCCAATACGCTGTACGGATCGCTCATAATATATTTCCTCTCTGTTATGGGTTTATAACACCCTTCTTATTCTTATCTTTTTCATATTTATCAAATAAAATCTTTTTCTGCATTTGTCCCAAGCCCAAATTTACAAGGTTATCTAAAATAGCTTTAAAGGACTTAATATCCATTAGGTTATAAGCACCTACTATTCTGCTTACTGTTTCATTCAGCAAGCCGTTTATATAACAGCTTCTTTCTTTTTGTGTAAGATTTTTGTGGGCAAGTTCAATAACAAAAGGGTTAAAGCTATTGCTTTTTATATCTTTATGGTAATCGTCGGCGGCGTCCATAAGATATACCCATTTTCCCAAGAAATAGCCAAACTCCCCAAGCACTGCTTTTTCAGTTTCGTTGTTTGCCAGCATTATAACAAGTTTTTTCATCATTGCGGCGGTAGGTTCGGCACATTGGTCTATGTTAGGTGCCGAAGATTTTTCAGCTAAATCCTGATTAACATTAAGCTCTTTAATTATTTTGTCAACCTCAGGGTATTCTTTCAGGGCTTTTTTTCTCCATCGCCTTGCAAACAGCTTTAAAAATCTTGCGGCAAGCCCTTTAAAGAATGAATTGTCCTTAATATCGTCTTCAAGCTTGTAGTACACTGTTAATACCGTTATTGCCGACGCAAGCTCAAGCTCCTTTGAGCCGTCTGCACAGTACAGACATTTTTTTAGCGGATTGCAGGTACACAGCTTTTTGGTTACATTTTCACACCTATTGTTCAGTCCCATTGCCAGCAGGGCATAGCAGGTGCAGTCGTAGCTAAGTGTCATACGGGCAAGTTTGCCGTACTTTTTTCCCAGCTTTTTGCACAAGCCGCAGTAAACGCTTTTGTAAAGCTCGTAGTCCTTAACCAGCAGGTAGGGCTTATAGGGCTGTAAATATCCAAACATATATTTCTCCAAAAAATATTATATATTTATTTTACTATATTTAAAAGCTGTTATAATTAACAAGCTGTTAATTTTTTTACTACAGAATTGAAATTACGACAAATTTTATTTATACTTAAAAATGATGTTGAGCATTGTTTGGCTTTTGAAATAAAAGCAGACAATGCAACTACATACTTACTGCTTTTAGTACAAGCTTTTATTAAGATAATTTATGGTGAAGCAATGAATATATACGATTTTGACAACACGATTTTTAAGGGCGACAGTACCGCCAAATTTTATATTTACTGTTTAAAAAAGCATCCTAAAATAATATGCACCTTTCCTACGCTTATAAAGGCGTTTGTAAGCTTTTATATATTAAAGAAAGGCACCAAAACCCAGTTTAAAGAGAAGATGTACACCTTCTTAAAATATTGCAATACTGAAAAGGATGTTGAAGATTTTTGGAAAATACATATTAATAATATAAAAGATTGGTATAAAAGTCAACAAAAGGATGATGATGTTATAATTTCTGCTTCGCCTATGTTCTTGCTGGAAACACCTTGCAAAATGTTGGGGATTAATTGTCTTATTGCCAGTAGGGTGGATTTGCATACAGGCAGGTATACCGGCGAAAATTGCCACGGGGAAGAAAAGGTAAGGCGATTGTTTGAAGAATATGGTCAGGGCATAAGAGCCGACAATTTTTATTCTGACTCTTACAGTGACACCCCTTTGGCTAAGCTTGCCCACAACAGCTTTATAGTAAAAGGGAACAGTTTACAGCCGTGGGATTTTTCGCAAGAAAAATAGGAAAAATTGTATAGTTAAATTATGACTGATTTTATTGACAAGGTTTTTTGCCTGTGCTAAACTCTTATACGGCAAATGCCGACTATTTGCGACTGTATAGCGGTTTTTGGTTAATATATTACAGTAAGAGGGTTTCAAAATGGAGAACAACTTTTATACTCCGGCAGAGGTAGTAAAAAGTAATATTAAGTCAGCAGTGGCAAAGGCTAATTTACCTTTGGCTAAAATGATTTTACTGGGTATGATGGCAGGCGCCTTTATTGCGTTTGGCGGAGCGGCAAGCAGTGTAGCGGCACATGGTGTTGCAGATGTTGGTTTGGCACGAAGCATAGCAGGCGCTATTTTCCCTGTGGGGCTTATGCTGGTGGTTTTTACAGGCAGTGAGCTTTTTACAGGCAACAATTTAATGATAATGGCTGTAATAGATAAGAAAATTACATTGCTTAAAATGATACGCAACCTTGTTGTAGTGTATTTTGCAAATTTTATAGGTGCACTTATAATTGATGTACTGGTTTTCTTTTCGGGACAGTTTGACTTTTCCGGTGGAGGCTTAGGAGCCTATACTATAAAGGTTGCTCTTGCAAAAACAAGCATTGCTCCCGTTACAGCTGTAATAAGCGGAATACTTTGTAACATACTTGTTTGTCTTGCCATAGTTTTGGCAGGCACTGCAAAGGACTCTATAGGCAGAATATTCGGTATATTTTTCCCTATTGCGGCTTTTGTTGTGTGCGGCTTTGAACACTGTGTGGCAAATATGTTTTACATACCGGCAGGAATGCTGGCGGCTACAAATACAGCCTATGTCCAAAAGGCACAAGAGCTGTACGGGATTACGGCACAGCAGTGCAGTAACCTTACACATTTTGTGGGAACAGAATCGCTGTTGTTTGTTACCATAGGAAATATAATAGGCGGTATGCTGTTTGTAGGCGTGGTGCTTTATATGGCACACATTAAGCTTGGCGGCAAAAAGTCCTAATCTGTAATATATCTATTTTGAAATACAATTTTTAAACAGACGGCTGTTGTGTAATGGCTGTCTGTTTTTGTTTACATACATTTTGGGGTATGATATACTTTGAGCAAATAATATTCAACACCACAATAACCGGTGTTTAGTACAAGCAAGGAGTGACTTATTAAAATGAAAAGCTATAACTGGGCAACGCTGGGCTGTGGCGTAATAGCCAATGAGCTTGCGGCGGCTATGGAAAAGCGTGGGCAAAAGCTGTATTCGGTTGCAAACAGAACACACCAAAAGGCTGTTGAGTTTGCACAGAAATACGGTATTGAAAAGGTGTATAACGATATTGACGAATTGTTTGGGGACGAAAATGTAGATATAATATATATATCAACTCCACACAATACCCATATTTCATATTTAAGAAAGGCACTGCGTGCAAAAAAGCATGTGCTTTGTGAAAAGTCTATTACATTAAATTCAGATGAGTTATCAGAGGCCATACAGCTGGCAAGGGAAAACAATGTTATTTTGGCCGAGGCTATGACTATTTACCATATGCCTATATATAAGGAGCTGCACAGAAAAATAAGCACAGGCGAGTTAGGCGAGCTAAGGCTTATTCAAATGAACTTCGGCAGTTACAAAGAGTACAATATGTCCAACAGATTTTTTAACCGTAATTTGGCAGGTGGCGCTATGCTGGACATAGGTGTGTATGCCTTGTCGTTTATAAGGTGGTTTATGACCTCTTGTCCTAATCAAGTGCTTTCTCAGGTGAAGTATGCCGAAACCGGTGTAGACGAACAGGCAAGCATTTTGCTGAAAAACAAAGAGGAAGAAATGGCAACCGTTATTTTGTCACTTCATGCAAAACAGCCTAAAAGAGGAACTATAGCATTTGATAAGGGCTATATAGAAATATACCAGTACCCAAGGGGCGAAAAGGCGGTAATTACCTACACAGAGGATTCTCATACAGAAACTATTTGTCAGGGTGAAACCAAAAACGCATTGCTGTACGAGGTAGAGGATATGGAAAAGGCTGTTGACGGAGATTACAGCTTGATGCACCTTGACTACACAGAGGATGTTATGAATATTATGACGGATATTCGTAAACAGTGGGGTATGAAATATCCGGAGGAAATGTAGCTGTATGAAAATAGCAATGGCACAAATGTCTATGACTGATGACATTAACAAAAACCTGGAAAAATCCCTAAGCTTTTGTGATAAAGCTAAGGATTGCAACCTGCTGTTTTTTCCTGAAATTCAGCTAACTCCCTTTTTCCCACAGTACCCCAACAGAGATGTTGCACATTATTGTTTAAACGAAGCTTCTTTGCAGGTAGAGCGTTTTAAAGAAAAGGCAAGGGAGCACGGACTTTTTCTTTCACCGAATATTTATATGGAGTATAATGGCAGTCGTTATGATACCTCCCTTTGGATAACCCCAAAGGGAGAAATTGCCGGGGCGTCAAAAATGGTACATATTGCACAGGCAAAACAGTTTTATGAGCAGGACTATTACACTCCATCAAATGACGGCTTTAAGGTGTTTGACACAGAGTATGGCAAGGTTGGCATTGTTATATGCTATGACAGGCATTTGCCTGAAAGTATACGCACTTGCACCCTTATGGGGGCGGAGCTTATTATAATACCTACAGCAAATACAAAAGCAGAGTCTCTTGAAATGTTTGAATGGGAAATTCGTGTTCAGGCTATGCAAAACCAAGTTTTTATCGCCATGTGCAACCGTGTGGGTGTAGAAGACAATATGGAGTTTGCAGGAGAATCTATAGTAGTTGACCCTATGGGAAATGTTCTGACAAAGGCAGACCATACCGAACAGCTTGTGGTATGCAGTGTTGATTTAAAAAAATCCGCACTTCTGAAAAAGCAGGTGCCGTACTTAGGTACACGCAGGCCGCAGTGGTATTTGTAAACAATGCAGTCGTTAAGTAATGTACATACAATTAAAAAGGCAGGCACAAAGCTGTTACAGCTGTTTGTGTCTGCCTAAATTTTTTGTAATTTTATTTTTATTAAAATTCATTACTTGTTGTCCTTGTAGTAAAGCATACAGTGACAGTAACCGGTAAAGTTCGGGTCTTTTATTTGCTCACGAAATTCCTTGCACATACACTTGTTTTCAGGTGTTCTTTCAAGTCTGCAGGGGCAGTAACCGCCCTTTTGCTTTAAACCGTCTTTTATCTTTGCAACAAGCTCCTTGTTGGGGTTAAGCGTAATCATAATATCACCTGTATTTCTCTACAATTTCCAGCAATTCCTCTTTAGAGCGGTAGCCAACGCAGGTGTTTACGCACTCGCCGTTTTTAAACAGCATAATGGTCGGTATAGACATTACACCGTACATCATAGCCAGGTCGCTTTCGGTATCAACATTAATTTTACCTACAGTAACATCGTCAAGCTCGTTGGCAAGCTCTTCAATAACAGGCGCTTCCATCATACAAGGGCCACACCAAGTAGCCCAAAAGTCTACAAGGGCAAGTCCTGTGTTTTTTGTTACAAGCTCCTCAAAGTTGTCCTTTGTAATTTCGAATTCCATTATATAAAACCTCCTAGTTACTAACAAAAATATTTACAACCTTATTATACACATTTTTCTCAAATCTTAATTAATAAAAAGTAAATTATTCAGTGCGGTAGTCTTGCTTTAGTATAGCGTACACCACGCTGTCGGCTATGCCTGACATATCCTTGGCGGCTTGTCTGTGTCTACCGATTTGTATGGGGGCCAAGGCATATATTTGGTTACAGCCTTACTGCTTGCCCAGTTGTTGAACATATCGTAGGGTCACTCAAAGATAATTTTTTTAGAATAAGTCGATGTGTTTCAAGCTCTGCTGTACCTATGTGGTTCATAAAAATCCCCTTATTACCGATAAAAATTTGTATTTAAAGCATTTACGGTGCTTTCACTGTAATTATATAATCAACCTGAATTTATGTCAAACAGGCAGGCTGAAGTGGTGTAGATAAAACTATTGTTTGTGCTGTGAAGTTGTGGTATGATTAACCTGAGATATACATTTTATTGATTACGGAGGAATGTATGGATAATTATTTTAGCAGAGAAGAGCTTTTAATCGGCAAGGAAGCCATAGAAATTTTAAAAAACAGCCGTGTAGCCGTTTTTGGTGTAGGCGGTGTAGGCGGCTTTGTGGTAGAGGTATTGGCTCGCTGCGGAGTAGGTACTATAGATGTTATAGACAACGATGTAGTAGACCAGTCAAACATTAACAGGCAGATTATTGCCACAGTTGACACTATAGGTCAGGAAAAGGTAAATGTAGTTGAACAGCGAATAAAGTCCATTAATCCCAATGCCGTTGTAAACAAGCACCGTTGCTTTTTTCTGCCGGAAACAGCAAAAGACTTTGACTTTACAAAATTTGATTATGTTGTAGACACTATTGATACGGTTTCGGGTAAAATAGAAATTATATTGCAGGCAAAGAAAGCAGAGGTGCCTGTTATAAGCTGTATGGGTGCCGGAAATAAGCTTGACCCTATGGCTTTTGTTGTAACGGATATTTATAAAACCTCTGTATGTCCGTTAGCAAGGGTAATGAGACAGAAGCTAAAAAAGCTGGGAGTACAAGACCTAAAGGTTGTGTACTCTACAGAAAAAGCTATGAAGCCTAACTATCCTTCGGATATGCCGCCACAGCGTAAGGTGGCACCGGGCAGTGTTGCCTTTGTGCCGTCTGTAGCCGGCATTATTGCAGGCAGTGAGGTTATAAAGGATTTAATAGGCTACAGTAACAATTAAAATTAGGTGGTGTAAAAATGGCTTCTTTGTTTGAATACCCTATAGAGAAGTTAAAGGGAATAGGATCAAAAAGAGGAGAGCTTTTCAGAAAGCTTGGTGTTTGCTCTATAGGTGACTTAATTTGCTATTATCCACGCACCTATGAGGATTGGAGCAAATATGTAAATATAGCTGACCTTAAAGCAGGAGAGGTTTGCTGTGTAAAGGCTGTGGTAACGGCACCGCCCTCCGACTCCCGCATTGCAGGAGGAAGAATTATTACTAAGGTAAGGCTTGCCGATGACACAGGGGTAATAACCGCCACCTTTTTTAATAACAGATATATAAAGAATATGCTTATATACAACTGTGAGTATGTTTTTATGGGGAAGGTACATTCCTCAATGAACAGGCTTGAGCTTGTTTCACCGGAATTTGCACAGTCCAATAGGGTTAGGGCAATACGCCCTATATACAGCTGTACGGCAGGCTTAACTACAAGGCAAATAGAAGCCTCTGTTGCTATGGCACTGCAAATGCTGCCTGAAAGTATAGGGGAAAGTTTGCCACAAAGCATAAGAGAGGAATATGAACTGGTAGGGTACAGCCGTGCTGTACGGGATGTGCACATTCCCCCTGACAGCGAGGCACTTTCGCAGGCACGAAAAAGACTTACATTTGAAGAAATGCTTGTAATGTCATTGGGCTTGTTTTCAATGAAAAACGGCAGAAAAAGCGAAACTGCCGTAGATATAAAGCAGGACTATACAAATGAGTATATTAAGCTTTTACCCTTTACACTTACTGACGGTCAGCTAAAGGCAATAAATGACTGTACTAATGATATAACAAGCAATAAATACCCTATGAGCAGGCTGGTGCAG
Source organism: uncultured Ruminococcus sp. (assembly GCA_902789345.1). Classification (GTDB taxonomy): domain Bacteria; phylum Bacillota; class Clostridia; order Oscillospirales; family Acutalibacteraceae; genus CAG-964. The sequence continues at coordinate 81,671 of CADANT010000001.1, read as the reverse complement.
GGTGATGTTGGCTGTGGTAAAACAGCTGTAGCGGCAGGAGTGGCGTTTACCGTAATAAAAAACGGATATCAAACAGCCTTTATGGCGCCAACAGAAATATTGGCAGAACAGCATTATAATTCCTTTGTAAAGCTTTTTGCCGGTACAGGCGTAAATGTAGGGCTGCTTACAGGCGGAAATACAACCGCACAGAAACGGCGAATAAAGGACGCAGTAGTTACAGGTGCCTGTGATTTAGTTGTGGGCACTCACGCACTGCTTTCCGACACAGTAGAATTTTACAAGCTGGGGCTTGTTATTACCGACGAACAGCACCGTTTTGGGGTAAACCAAAGAAATACACTGGTGGAAAAAGGTGAAAACCCTCATTTATTGGTTATGTCGGCTACCCCTATTCCACGAACCTTGGCGCTGATTATTTACGGAGATTTGGACCTATCTATAATTGACACTATGCCACCGGGCAGACAGCCTGTAGACACATTTTTGGTAAACAGCAGTAAAAGACAGCGAATGTATGGCTTTATAAAGAAGCACCTTGATAACGGCAGACAGTGTTACATTGTTTGCCCGGCTGTAGAAGAAAACGAGGTTATTAATGTAGCGGCGGCAGAAAAATATGCACAGGATATTCAGGAAAACGAGTTTAGGAACTACACCGTAGGCGTATTGCACGGTAAAATGAAGGCCGCACTTAAAGAGGACATTATGCGGCGTTTTAAGTCCGGTGAAATACAGCTGTTGGTTTCTACCACTGTAATAGAGGTAGGAGTAGATGTTCCAAATGCAACGGTTATGGTTGTGGAAAACGCAGAAAGGTTTGGGCTTTCACAGCTGCATCAGCTTAGAGGCCGGGTAGGCAGAGGAAGTGAAAAATCCTACTGCATACTGCTTAGTGACAATACCAACCCCGAAACACTGCAAAGATTAAAGGCTATGTGCCAAACCAACAACGGCTTTGAAATAGCGGATATGGATTTAAAGCTGCGTGGCCCGGGCGACTTTTTCGGACTAAGGCAGCACGGTTTGCCCGAATTAAAAATTGCCGACTTAGGAAATATGGACTGGCTGAAAAAAGCAAGCTGTGCCTCAGAAACCATTTTAAAAGAAGACCCTTATTTGCAGCTGCCTGAGCACAGGCTTTTGCAAGGGGAGGTTAAAAGGCTGTTTGCTAAAGTAGGGCAGGGCGGCTTTAATTAGAAAAGATTATGCCATATAAAATCTACTCTAAAATCTTATACAGTTTTTGTCAGTGTTTAGTATAAGTGTAGATTTTTAAATTATGGTTTGTAATTTACTTAATAATGTTGTATTATATAAGTTGTTGTGCGAGCAATATATTGAAGTCGTACATATGTAAAAAAACAAAGGGCGTGAATTATTTAATGAAAAAAAGGCTTTCGGTTATTTCAGCGCTGATAATGTCAATAGTGATTATAGCGGTCTCTGTTGTTCCGGCAAGTGCTGTAAAAAATACAATTGATTTTGACACTAAAACCGATATATTATATCTTGTAAATTTAGATACTGATACTGTGGTGTACAGCAAAAACTCAGACAAAAAATGTTACCCTGCTTCAACCACAAAAATTATGACATACATAATTACAACGGAAAAGGTTGCAAACCTGGAGGATACAAAGGTTGAAATAAAAGAAGACTTACTTAATGAGCTTGCAGGAACAGGAAGTTCTCTTTCGGGACTTGACCAATATGTAGGCAAAAAGCTTTCTGTGTTCCAGCTGTTGCACTGTATGATGATAAGCTCGGGTAACGATGCGGCTTTGGTTTTGGCAGACTATGTAGGCAACGGCGATGTCAGCTCGTTTGTAAAGCTTATGAATGACAAGGCAAAAGAGCTGGGCTGTAAAAATACAAATTTTGTAAATCCTCATGGACTGCACGACGATAAGCAATATACTACAGCTGAAGATATGCTGAAGATTGCACGCTATGCAATGACAACGCCTTATTTTACAGATATTACAAATACTGTTGAATATTACATAGAGGGAGATGACGAAAATCCTCTTGTAAATACAAATAAGATGATTAACCCTGACGAAGAGAGCTACTATTACCAGTATGCCAAGGGAATAAAAACAGGTACTACCGATGAAGCAGGACACTGCCTTGTGTCAACAGCACTAAAGGACGATGTTTCATATATGTGCATAGCATACAATGCCCCGTGCTATGACGCCGACGGTAACGAGCTTGAAACTAACTATGCTATACTTGAAAGCAAAAAGCTGTACGAGTGGGCATACGACAATGTATCAATGCGTACAGTGCTTGGCAACGAGGATAAGGTTTGCAGTATTAATGTAAACTATGGCGAAGGTGCTGATAAGGTTGACCTGGTGCCGGAGTTTGAGTACTCAACAATGCTCTCTAAAAATGTTAAGGACAGTGACATTAAAATAGAAACAAAATGTCAGGATACTATTGACGCACCTGTAAAGGAGGGTACCGTACTTGGTACGGCTACTATCTCTTACAACGGCGAAGAGCTTACAAAGATAAACCTGGTAGCCGCTGACACTGTGGAAAAAAGTCAGTTAAAGTACATAATGACAGTAGTAGGCAATATTGTGGCTTCACCTCTGTTCTTGATAATAGTAGGAATAATTGTAGTATTGTTTATAGCGTATGTTGTTCTTGTGGCAAGAGCATCAAGCAAGAAAAAAAGAAGAAGAGCCGATAAAGCTAAGTAAATAAAAACATAAAAATCAACCGCAAGCTGAAAATAGCCTGCGGTTGATTTTTTAACTGTAATTTGATTTGCGATGTAAGTGGCTTAAAGAAAAAATTATTTTATTTAAGTACAAGGCATTAATACTCGATACCTTGTCTTGCCGCCATACCAACATCATAGGGATGTTTAATTTTTGACATATAAGTAACATAATCTGCATAAACAAGCACACTTTTGTCAAGATTATGTCCTGTAAGCACAAGCTCTGTGTTGTGAGGGCATTTGTTGATTAGGTCTATAATATCACTTGTTGTAATAAAACCCACATCTACGGCAGAGAAAATTTCGTCGGCAATAATCATATCGTAATTGCTTATGTTCTCTGCAAGGTAGTTATACAGTTCAATCATTTTTACCTTATATTCGGCGTGCTCCTCGGCAGTCATATCAAATACAAATTTAACGCTTTTTGGCAATTCCGGCATATTTACACTTGGAATACACTCAAGTATTCTTCGTTCGCCGCTGTTGTCACTCTTTAAAAACTGTGTAAATAAGACTGTTTGTCCGTTTCCGCAGCAGCGTATAGCTAAACCTATGGCCGCTGTGGTTTTGCCTTTTCCGTCACCGTAATACACATGTACCATATAATCACTTCCTTTAACTGATTATAGCATAGTTAATATATTAATTCAAACAAATTAGATTATAAAACAGTTGAAAAACTCTTTGTTTCATATTATAATAACCCTAAGAACATTTTGTTAAGAGAAATGGGTGAAATTATGAATTATAACAAAAAACGCAGCTTAATTGTAAGAATAGTTGCTATTGTGTGTGCAGTGCTTATTGTTGGTTCGGTAGTTCTTTCAGCTGTTATGTACAACTGATAATTGACGCACATAATAAACTTTATACAGCAAGTTTAATAGGAAAGATTTGTTGTTATATTCAACAAAAAATCTCACAGTAAATGCTAAAAGTTCTAAAATATATAATAAAGAATTTGTTGCAATTAAGTAGGTGCTATGCTATAATAGTACCTGCGTGACTGCGACAGATATGCGATGAAGCGGGAGGTTGCGGCTGATAATTAGTCGGTTTTTCCGTGGAGTATGTCCGATTTTAAACCGGGCGACAGATGATATGTTTATTACAGACGGCTATATTTTAGCGCACTTAGGGTTGCTGTGTGCAAATTTGTAGTGTCTGGACGCTTTTCGGCTATTTCCCGGGTTGACTTATGTCTATCCGGTTTTTAAATAGGAAGGAATGAAACACCCGGCAAGGTTGTTAATTTCTTGAAAAGGGTTGCCCGCCAACTAACAATACTTAAGGAGGCGATGATTGTGGCAGTCAAGGAAAAAATCAGAATCAGACTAAAGGGTTATGACCATCAGTTGGTAGACCAGTCAGCAGAAAGAATAGTAGCTACTGCTAAGAAGACAGGTGCCAGAGTATCAGGTCCTGTACCGCTACCAACAGAGAAGCAGGTTGTAACAATTCTAAGAGCTGTTCATAAGTACAAGGACAGCCGTGAGCAGTTTGAGATTAGAACTCATAAGAGACTAATCGACATCCTAAGACCATCTAACAAGACGGTTGAGGCTTTAATGAGTTTAGAACTCCCTGCCGGTGTTGAAATCGAGATTAAGCTTTAATCTTAATTCAACCAACCTGGTCAGTTGGGGTCAAGTTGGCAAAAGCCAACCAATAACCTTATAGGAGGCATTATATAATGCAAAAAGCACTAATTGGTAAGAAAATCGGTATGACACAGATTTTCGACGAAAAGGGCAACGTTGTCCCTGTAACAGTTGTAGAGGCAGGCCCATGTGTTGTTTCTCAGAAGAAGACTGTTGAAAACGACGGTTATGCATCAGTTCAGATCGGCTATGGCGATTTGAAGGCTCACAAGGTAAACAAGCCTATGAAGGGTCACTTTGACAAGGCTAATGTAGCTCCAAAGAGAACACTTCGTGAGTTCCGCTTTGACGATGTAGAGGCTTACAATGTAGGCGACATTCTAAAGGCAGATGTATTTGCAAGCGGTGACAAGGTAGACGTTACCGGTACAAGCAAAGGTAAAGGTTATGCCGGCGTTATTAAGCGTTGGAATTTCCAAAGACTAAAGGAATCACACGGTTCTGGTCCGGTTGCCAGACACGGCGGTTCTATGGGTGCTTGCTCAAGTCCTTCAAGAGTTTGGAAGGGTAAGAAAATGGCAGGTCACCTAGGTGCAGAAAGAGTTACAGTACAGAACCTAGCAGTAGTAAAGGTTGACGCAGAAAACAACCTTATCGCTATTAAGGGCGCTGTTCCAGGTCCTAACGGTGGAATCGTAGTAATTCGTGACACCGTAAAGGCGTAAGAAAGGAGGAGTTTAAATGCCTAATATAGCAGTACTAGATATGGCCGGTAAGGAAGTATCAACTATAGAGCTTTCAGAGGCTGTATTCGGAATTGAGCCTAACGCAGCAGTAATGCATCATATGGTAGTTAACTACCTTGCTAATCAGCGTCAGGGCACACAGTCAGCTTTAACAAGATCTGAGGTTTCCGGCGGCGGCAGAAAGCCTTGGAGACAAAAGGGTACAGGCCATGCAAGACAGGGCTCAACAAGAGCTCCACAGTGGACACACGGTGGTATTGTATTCGCTCCAAAGCCGAGAGACTACAGCTATACAGTAAATAAAAAGGTTAGAAGATTAGCTATGAAGTCAGCTTTCTCAGCTAAGGCTGCAAGCGACGAGATTATCGTTATTGACAGCATTGCTTCAGAGAACTTCAGCACTAAGACAATCGCAGCTATGCTAAAGGCAGTAGGCAGCGAGAAGAAGGCGCTAATCGTTCTTCCAACAGTTGATAAGAAAGTTATCAACTCTGCAAGAAACATTCCTGGCGTTAAGACAGCACAGGTAAACGAGCTAAATGTTTACGATATGCTGGATGCTGACAAGCTTATTATCGCTAAGGAAGCAGTAGAGAAAATTCAGGAGGTGTACGCATAATGCTAGCACAGGACATTATTATCAAACCTATCGTAACAGAAAAGAGCATGATGGGTATTGCAGATAAGAAGTACACTTTTGAGGTAGCTAAGGCTGCAAATAAAATTGAAATTGCTAAGGCAGTTGAAGAGCTGTTTAAGGTTAAGGTTTCAAAGGTTAATACAGTTAATATGCGTGGCAAGTTCCGCCGTCAGGGCAGATACGAGGGCTACACAAGAAGCTGGAAAAAGGCTTATGTAACACTTACAGAAGACAGCAAAGCAATCGAATTTTTTGAAGGCATGATGTAAGCCTGTTAAAAATTTAAATAAACAGGCAGAATGTATGGGAATGCCATTTTCCCGCAAAGCCATCATGAGGAGAGTGAAAGACAATGGCTATTAAAGTATATAAACCTACCACAAATGCCAGAAGAAATATGTCAGTTACTGACTATTCCGGCCTTTCAAAGGTTGCACCTGAGAAGAGCTTGCTGGCTCCTCTAAATAAGAAGTCAGGTCGTAACAGCTATGGTAGAATTACTGTTCGTCACAGAGGCGGCGGTAACAGAAGAAAGTATCGTATTATCGATTTTAAGAGACAGAAGTTTGATGTACCTGGTACAGTAAAGACTCTGGAGTATGACCCAAACCGTTCAGCTTTCATCGCTCTTGTAGAGTATGAAGACGGCGAAAAGAACTACATTGTAGCTCCTAACGGACTAAAGGTTGGCGACACAGTTGTTGCAAGTGAGTCTGCTGATATTAAGCCGGGTAACGCACTTCCGCTTAACAATATTCCAACAGGTACATTCGTTCACAATGTAGAGCTTTATCCGGGCAGAGGTGCTCAGCTTGCAAGATCAGCAGGTAACCAGGCACAGCTAATGGCTAAAGAGAACGGAATGGCACTTCTAAGACTGCCGTCAGGCGAGTTGAGAAATGTTCCTATAAACTGTATGGCAACTATCGGTCAGGTAAGTAACATTGACCACGAAAATGTTAAAATCGGTAAGGCCGGTCGTAAGCGTAATATGGGTTGGAGACCAACAGTAAGAGGTTCAGTTATGAACCCTAACGATCACCCACACGGTGGTGGTGAAGGTAAGAGCCCAGTCGGTCGTCCGGGTCCTGTTACTCCTTGGGGTAAACCTGCACTTGGTTACAAGACCAGAAAGAAGAAGAATCGTTCTGACAAGATGATCGTAAGACGCAGAAACGGTAAGTAATAGGCATACAGAAAGGAGCTTTATCAATGGGAAGAAGCATTAAGAAGGGCCCTTATGTACAGCCTGTACTACTAAAAAGGGTTCAAGAAATGAACGAAGCCGGTGAAAAGAAGATCCTAAAAACTTGGAGCAGATCTTCAACAATTTTCCCTGCTTTTGTAGGTCACACATTTGCTGTTCATGACGGACGCAAGCATGTACCGGTATATGTTACTGAAGATATGGTTGGTCACAAGCTGGGTGAGTTTGCACCAACAAGAACATACAGAGGTCACGCCGGTTCTAAGACAACTAAGAAATAAGGCGGAAGGAGATAATAAAAATGGCAGAATCTAGGGCTTATCTAAAATATGTCCGTATTTCACCAAGAAAGGTTCAGATTGTTCTTGATCTTATTAGAAACAAGCCAGCTGACCTGGCTATGGCTATTCTGAAGCACACTCCTAAGGCCGCTTGCGAGCCGCTGGAAAAGCTGCTGAAGTCAGCTATGGCAAACGCTGAGACAAATCATAATATGGATATTACAAAACTATATGTAGCAGAATGCTCAGTAAGTCAGGGTCCGACCCTAAAACGTATTCGTCCAAGAGCACAGGGTCGTGCATACAGAATCAATAAAAAGACTTCTCACATTACCCTTGTGCTTAAAGAAGCTGAATAACGACAGGAGGTATAGTAATGGGCCAGAAAGTTAATCCACACGGTATGCGTGTAGGCGTTATTAAAGATTGGGATTCACGCTGGTTTGCAGGCAAGAGCAACTTTGGTGATCAGCTTGTAGAAGATTATAATCTTCGTAAAACACTAAAGAAGCAGCTTTATGCAGCAGGTGTTCCTAAGATTGAAATTGAGCGTGACGCATCTAAGGTAAGAATTCACATTCATTGCGCTAAGCCGGGCTTAGTTATTGGTAAGCAGGGCAGCGAGATAGAGAAAATTCGCAAGCAGTGCGAAGCTATGCTGGGTAAACCAGTAAGCATAAATGTTGTAGAGGTAAAATCACCTGATCTTAATGCACAGTTGGTTGCTGAAAACATTGCAGCTCAGCTGGAAAACAGAATTTCATTCCGTCGTGCTATGAAGCAGTCAATCGGCAGAGCAATGAAGTTCGGTGCTAAGGGTATCAAGATTATGTGTTCAGGTCGTTTGGGCGGCGCAGAAATTGCTCGTTCTGAGACATACCATGAGGGTACAATTCCTCTACAGACACTAAGAGCTGACATCGACTACGGTTTTGCAGAGGCTGCAACAACATACGGTCGTATAGGCGTAAAAGTTTGGCTTTACAGAGGCGAAGTTCTTAACGTAAATACAGAAAAAGAGAACAACAATAACAATCGCCGCAGCAGAAGGCCACGTAGGGAAGGAGGCAGTAAATAATGCTGTTACCAAAGCGTGTTAAATACAGAAGAGTTCACAGAGGTCGTATGACCGGTAAGGCTTACCGTGGCAACAAGGTTTCTTACGGTGATTTTGGTCTACAGGCATTAGAGCCATCTTGGATCACATCTAACCAGATTGAGGCTGCCCGTGTAGCTATGACAAGATATTGTAAGAGATTTGGTAAGGTTTGGATTAAGATTTTCCCGGACAAGCCGGTAACAGAGAAGCCTGCTGAAACTCGAATGGGTTCCGGTAAAGGTTCACCTGAGTACTGGGTAGCTGTTGTTAAGCCAGGCAGAGTTATGTTTGAGCTAGGCGGCGTATCTGAGGAAACAGCAAGAGAGGCTATGCGTCTTGCTGCAAATAAACTTCCAATTAAGTGTAAATTTGTTAAGAAAGAAACGGAGGGTGAGCAATAATGAAGGCTTCAGAGCTAAGAGAATTAACTGCAGAAGAGCTTCAGCAGAAGCTCAAGGACCTAAAAGAGGAACTATTTAACCTTCGTTTTCAGTTGGCTATAAATCAGCTAGAGAACCCAATGCGTATTAGTGCTGTTAAGAAGGACATCGCAAGAGTACACACTGTACTTACACAGATGGAAAAGAACAGCGCTGACGCATAAGTAGAAGGAGGTTTGAGCCATGAGTGAAAGAAACTTAAGAAAAACCAATGTTGGTAAAGTTGTAAGCGACAAAATGGACAAAACAATAGTTGTTGCTATTGAAGACAGCGTTAAGCATCCTCTATACGGCAAAATCGTAAAGAGAACTGTTAAGCTAAAGGTTCATGACGAGAACAACGAGTGCGGCATTGGCGACAGAGTAAGAATTATGCAAACTCGTCCTCTTTCTAAGGATAAAAGATGGAGACTAGTCGAGATTATTGAAAAGGCTAAGTAATTTAGTCTATATTACAAAGGAGGAATTACTGTGATTCAACAGCAGACCTACCTAAAGGTTGCCGATAACACTGGAGCAAAAGAGTTAATGTGCATCCGAGTTCTCGGCGGTACCAGAAGGAGATACGCAAACATCGGTGACGTTGTAGTTGCTTCTGTTAAAAAAGCAGCACCTGGCGGCGTTGTAAAAAAAGGCGATGTAGTTAAAGCAGTTATCGTGCGTTCTGCAAAGGGCGTGCGTCGTGAAGATGGCACATATATTCGTTTCGACGAAAATGCTGCTGTTATTATTAAGGAAGACAAGAATCCAAAGGGCACTCGTATCTTTGGACCTGTAGCAAGAGAGCTTCGTGATAAGGATTACATGAAGATCTTAAGCCTTGCTCCTGAAGTTCTTTAATGGAGGTGCTCACTTATGATAAAAAAAGTTCATGTTAAAACAGGTGACACTGTTGTAGTATTAAGCGGCAAGAGCAAAGGCAAGCAGGGTAAAGTAATGGCCGTTAGCCCAAAAGAGGGTAAGGTTATTGTAGAAAATGTAAATATGGTATCAAAGCATGTTAAGCCTAGAAAAATGGGCGAAGCAGGCGGTATCGTAAAGGCTGAGGGTGCTATGTATGCATCTAAGGTTCAGATTGTTTGCCCTCGCTGCAAAAAGCCTACTCGTATTGGTCACAAGATTAACGAGGACGGCACAAAGAACCGTATTTGCAGAAAATGCGGCGAAGTTTTGTAAGGAGGATATAAGAAATGGCAAGACTAAAAGACTTTTACAAAAGCGATGTTGCACCAGCACTTATGAACAAGTTCTCCTACAAAAGTGTTATGGAGATTCCAAAGCTGGATAAAATCGTTGTAAACGTTGGTGCCGGCGAGGCTAGAGAAAACTCAAAGGTTATCGACGCTATTCTAAAAGATCTGGGTGCTATCACAGGTCAGAAGCCTCACATTTGCAGAGCTAAGAAGTCAGTAGCTAACTTTAAGCTTCGTGAAGGTATGGCTATCGGTGCTAAGGTAACACTTAGAGGCGAAAGAATGTACGAATTTCTTGACAGACTGTTCAATGTTGCTCTACCAAGAGTAAGAGACTTCAGAGGTATTAACCCTAACGGCTTTGACGGTCGTGGTAACTACAATATGGGTCTTAAGGAACAGCTTATTTTCCCTGAAATTGAGTACGATAAGATTGATAAGGTTAGAGGTATGGACATTTGTTTTGTTACTACCGCTAAAACAGATGAAGAGGCTCGTGAGTTGCTAACACTTATGGGCGCACCATTTGCGAAATAAGGAGGGATTGTCGTGGCTAAAACAGCAATGAAAGTTAAGCAGCAGAGAACACAGAAGTTCTCTACAAGAGAGTATAACAGATGCAAAATCTGCGGCAGACCACACGCTTATCTTCGTAAATATGGAGTATGCCGTATTTGCTTTAGAGAATTAGCTTACAAGGGCGAAATTCCTGGCGTTAAAAAGGCAAGCTGGTAATAAACGAAGGAGGTTAATGTTATGCAGATTACTGATCCAATAGCAGACTTACTTACAAGAATTCGTAACGCAAGTTCTGCGAAGCATGATTCTGTAGAGATTCCTGCTTCAAATATGAAGAAGGCTATATGCCAGATTTTGTTAGACGAAGGCTACATTAAAGATTTTTCTGTAGCTGAAGACGGCAAGCAGGGCGTTATTACTGTTACTCTTAAGTACCTTGAGGGTAAGAAGCCTGTAATTACAGGTCTAAGAAGAGTATCAAAGCCAGGTTTGCGTATATATAGCAATGTTGAGGATATGCCAAAGGTTATTAAGGGCCTTGGTGTAGCTATCGTATCAACTTCTAAGGGTGTTATGACTGACCGTCAGGCACGCAAAGAAAATGTAGGTGGCGAAGTCCTTGCATTCGTATGGTAAGGAGGTGCGAGAATGGCTGAGACAGAAATCAAATTATCTCGAATTGGAAGAAAACCTGTAAATATTCCCGCTGGTGTTGAAGTAAAGTTTGACAACGGTGTTTTGACTGTTAAAGGACCAAAGGGCACACTAACTCAGAAGATTCACCCAAATATGATCGTTGAGATTAGTGCTGAGGCTGTAGAAATTAAAGTTCCTGAAGACAAGTCACCAAAGGCTATTAAGCAAAACAGAGCTCTTCATGGCCTAACTCGTTCACTTGTTGCTAATATGGTTACAGGTGTAACAGAGGGCTATTCTAAGAAGCTTGAAGTTAAGGGCGTAGGTTACCGTGTACAGAAGAAGGGCAAGGATCTTGTAATGAACCTTGGCTACTCTCACCAGGTAATCGTAAGTGAAACTGATGACATCAAGATTGATGCACCAGACGCCAATACAATTATTATCTCAGGCCCAGACAAGCAAAAGGTTGGTCAGTTTGCTGCCGAGGTAAGAGAAAAGCGTCCACCGGAGCCATATAAGGGTAAAGGTATTAAGTACGCTGACGAAGTTATTCGTCGTAAAGAAGGTAAAGCCGGTAAGGGCGGCAAGAAGTAATTAAGGAGTGAGACATTATGGTATCAAAGGCAGATAAAAATAAGGCCCGTTTAAAGCGTCATACAAGAGTACGCAGTAAAATCAGCGGTACAGCAGAATGCCCAAGACTGAATGTGTTCCGCTCAAGCAAGAACATTTATGCTCAGATTATTGACGACATTAATGGTGTTACTTTAGTTGCTGCTTCTACTCTTGAGCTAGAGGGCAACGGCGGAAACAAAGAGGCAGCTTTTAAGGTTGGCGAGGCTATCGCTAAGAAGGCTGCTGACAAAGGCATCACCGAGGTTGTTTTTGACCGCGGTGGATACATCTATCACGGCCGTGTCAAGGAATTGGCCGAAGGCGCTCGTCAGGGCGGCCTCAAGTTCTAATAAAGGAGGAATAAACTTTGGCTATTATTGACGCATCAACTTTAGATTTGCAAGAGCGTGTTGTTACAATCAACCGTGTATCAAAAACTGTAAAGGGCGGTCGTATCTTTAAGTTTGCTGCTCTTGTTGTAGTAGGCGACGGCAACGGTACTGTTGGCTTTGGTATTGGTAAGGCCGGCGAGGTTCCGGATGCTATCCGTAAGGGTATTGAGGATGCTAAGAAGAACCTGATTAAGGTTTCTCTAAAGGGTACTTCAATTCCTCACGAGGTTATCGGTGAGTTTGGAGCAGGCAGAGTTTTGATGAAGCCTGCAGCAGCCGGTACAGGTGTTATTGCCGGCGGTCCTGTTCGTGCAGTCATCGAGGCTGTAGGTATTAAGGACATTAGAACAAAGGCTTTAAGATCAAATAATCCTTGCAACGTAGTAAGAGCTACACTAGCTGGTTTGGCTTCTCTGCGTTCAGCAGAGGAGATTGCTGCAATTCGTGGCAAGTCAGTTAAAGAGATTTTATAATAGGAGGGCAGCAAGATGGCAAATGTAAATATTAAGCTTGTAAGAAGTCTTATAGGCTGTAAAAAGGACCAAATTGCAACAGCCCAGTCACTTGGTCTGAAGAAGATTGGCGATGTTACAACTCAGCCGGATAATCCTCAGACAAAAGGTAAGGTTGCTAAGATAGTTCACCTTATCGAGGTAAGTGAAGCGTAAGCAAGGAGGTGCTAAAGAGATGAAGTTGCACGAACTTTCACCTGTAGAGGGTTCTAAGAAAGCCGTAAAGCGTATTGGTCGTGGTCACGGTTCAGGACAAGGTAAAACAGCAGGTAAGGGACACAAGGGTCAGAAGGCAAGATCAGGCGGCAGCATTAGACCGGGCTTTGAAGGCGGCCAGATGCCAATGCAGAGAAGACTGCCTAAGAGAGGCTTTAATAACATTTTTGCTAAGACTATCATAGCAGTAAATGTAGGCAGCCTAAACAAGTTTGAAGACGGTGCTGTTGTTGATACACAGGCGCTTGTTGACGCAGGACTTGTTAAAAATTCTTTCGACGGAGTTAAGATTCTGGGTAACGGCAATCTTACTAAGAAGTTAGAAGTTAAGGTCAATGCTTATTCCGTTTCTGCTAAAGAGAAGATTGAGGCAGCAGGCGGAAAGGCAGAGGTGGTTTAATGTTTAAAACCATTCGTAATGCCTGGCAGCTTCCTGATCTTCGTAAGAAGCTGTTATTCACATTATTAATTATAATCGTGTTCAGAATTGGTTCAGTTATTCCTGTTCCATTTCTGGATACAACCGCTTTGGCGTCAGCAATGGGCGACTTAACCAACAATGGTTCTATGTTTGCTTATCTGAACACAATGTCAGGCGGTGCGTTCTCAAACGCAACATTGTTTGCAATGGGTGTTACACCGTACATCAACAGTTCCATTATTATTCAGCTGTTAACAGTTGCTATTCCTCCTCTTGAGCGTTTGGCTAAGGAGGGTGAAGAGGGCAGAAAGAAGCTTGCAACTATTACAAGATATGTAACGGTTGCCCTTGGATTGATTCAGGGCTTCGCTTACTTTATGTTCCTAAAGCAGAGCAATGTTCTTGATTACAAGACAGGTTTTGACTTCTTCTTCGGTGCTGCTGTTATTATTTTGGTATTTACAGCCGGTACAGCGTTAATGATGTGGCTGGGCGAGCAGATCAACCAGCACGGTATAGGCAACGGTATTTCTATTCTGTTGTTTGCAGGTATTATCGCAAGATTCCCTGTTATTGTTGCTGAGCTTGCTAACTACTGGAGTATGGCTATGTCAGGCAGCACACAGTACTTTGCACTTGTTCCGCTGTTTGTTGTTATATTCCTTGCAGTTATCTGGGTTATTACATTTATGCAGGATTCAGAAAGAAGAATTCCTATCCAGTATGCAAAGAGAGTTGTTGGCAGAAAGATGTATGGCGGACAGAGCAGCCACTTGCCTATTAAGCTAGGTCTTGGCGGCGTTCTTCCAATCATCTTTGCAAGCTCAATTCTATCAATTCCATCAACTATTAAGTTGATTTTCCCTGGAATTACAGGTTTCTGGAACAGCTTTATTGAGTTATTCTCAAGCAGTAGTTGGGTGTATGCTGTTCTGTATTTCATTTTGATTATAATGTTTGCATATTTCTATACATCAATTCAGTATAATCCAATTGAAATGTCAAATAACCTTCGTCAGAATAACGGTACAATCCCTGGTATTCGTCCGGGTAAACCAACTTCTGATTTTATCGCAAAAATTTTGTCCAGAATAACACTGATAGGTGCTTTATTCTTGGCAGTTATCGCACTTGTTCCAATTATTTATGGTAAGTTAACCGGAATGTCAAGTATGTCACTTGGTGGTACATCAATTATCATCGTTGTTGGTGTTTGCTTAGATACAGTTAAGCAGATGGAATCACAGATGATGATGCGTCACTATAAGGGCTTCCTTGATTAATGTATTGGAGGAAAAGATTATGAATATAATTTTATTAGGTGCGCCTGGTGCCGGCAAGGGTACTCAGGCAGAAAAAATTTGTGAATATCTGAATATTCCAACTATTTCAACGGGTAATATTATCCGTGCTGCGCTGAAAAGCGGTACAGAGATGGGTTTAAAGGCAAAGTCCTTTATGGATGCCGGCAAGCTTGTTCCGGATGATGTTGTAATTGGCATCATTAAGGAAAGACTTGCTGAGAATGACTGTCAGAACGGTTTTATTCTTGACGGTTTTCCAAGAACTATCCCTCAGGCCGAGGCTCTGGACGCTATGGGTGTTCAAATCGACAAGGTAATTGATATTGAAGTACCTGATGAGAACATTGTTGCCAGAATGTCCGGACGCCGTGTTTGTGAAAAGTGTGGCGCAAGCTATCATCTTGAGTATAAAAAGCCAAGTAAGGATGGCGTGTGCGACCTTTGTACAGGTGCCCTTGTTCAGCGTAAGGATGACCACCCAGACACAGTTCTTTCTCGTTTAAAAGTATATCACGAGGAAACCGAGCCTTTAAAAGATTATTACCAGAAGCAGGGTAAGCTTGCTATAGTAGAGGGTCAGGAAGAAATTGCTGACACAACTGCACTGGTTCTTAAGGAGTTAGAGGTTTAATATAATGGTAGTACTTAAGACAAAACGTGAATTAGATTTAATGCGTGAAGCTTGCAGAATTTCTGCAAATGCACTTAAGGAAGCCGGCAAGGCTGTAGAGCCCGGCGTGTCAACTAAAGAAATTGATGACATTGTTCGCAAGTATATCCAGAAACAAGGTGCCACACCTTCGTTTCTGGGCTACGGCGGATTTCCGGCGAGTGCTTGTATTTCAGTAAATGATGTGGTTATCCATGGCATACCAAGTAAGAAACAGATTCTAAAAAAAGGCGATATTGTTAGCGTGGATGTAGGCGCTTTTATTGGCGGCTATCACGGTGACAATGCTTATACTTTTGCCTGCGGAGATATTTCAAAAGAAGCTCAAGCTCTGCTTGACGCAACAAAGGAAAGTCTTTATGAAGGTATTAAGGCAGCAATTGCCGGAAACCGTGTAGGCGATATTGGAAATGCTGTTCAAACGTATGCTGAAGCTCGCAACTACTCGGTGGTACGAGATTTTGTCGGCCATGGCGTAGGTGCGAAACTACATGAAGATCCTAGTGTACCCAACTATGGTACTCCGGGCAGGGGCGTACGACTTCTACCGGGTATGACAATAGCCATAGAGCCTATGATTACGGCAGGTAAGTACGATGTAAAGGTGCTTGATGATGACTGGACTACCGTTACGGTAGACGGCAGCTTGGCTGCTCACTTTGAGCATTCTATTGCAATTACTCCTGACGGTCCTGTAATTATGACAATTCCTGATTAAGGGGTGTTGGTATGAAAGCGGGACAAATCGTAAGATCTGTTGCAGGTAGAGATAAAAATATATTCTTTGTTGTAACGGCTGTTGACGGTGCTTATGCTGTTATTTGTGACGGCAAATGCAGACCGGTTGAACACCAAAAGCGGAAAAAGCTGATCCATTTAAGCAAAACAAATCATTTTGTAGAGCTTGACAAGGTAAAAACCAACAAAGAATTTAGAAAAGCGCTACACCCATTTAATTATGAGTAAATCCCATAAGGAGGAGTATGAATATGTCTAAACAAGATGTAATCGAGATTGAGGGTACAGTAACCGAAGCACTGCCAAACGCACAGTTTAAAGTAGAGCTTCCAAACGGTCATATAATTCTTGCTCATATTTCAGGTAAGCTTAGAATGAATTTCATAAGAATCTTGCCGGGTGATAAGGTAACAGTTGAAATGTCACCATACGATTTAACTCGTGGCAGAATTACATGGCGTAGCAAGTAATTAACTAAGACTTTTATTTCTATAAAATATAGGAAAGGAATGATTACACAATGAAAGTCAGACCTTCAGTAAAGAAAATTTGCGACAAGTGCAAAGTTATTAAGCGTAAGGGTAAGGTAATGGTAATTTGCGAAAACCCTAAGCACAAGCAGCGTCAGGGTTAATTTAACCGTTGACATTTTAGGAAAAATAATGTAAAATAAAAATATTGACTAATTATTTATGGAGGTGCAACATATGGCTCGTATAGCAGGTGTAGACTTACCAAGAGATAAAAGAGTTGAAATTGGTTTGACATATATCTTTGGTATTGGACGTAAAACTGCAAGTGACATTATTGCTGCAACAGGTGTTAATCCTGATACTCGTGTCAGAGACCTGACAGAGGATGAGGTTTCTAAGCTAAGAGAGTATATTGACCACAACTGCGTCGTTGAGGGTGACCTAAGACGTGATGTTGCTTTTGATATTAAAAGATTAATTGAAATTGGCTGTTATCGTGGTGTTCGTCACCGTAAGGGACTTCCTGTAAGAGGTCAGCGTTCAAAGACAAACGCTCGTACTCGTAAGGGTCCTAGAAAGACAATGGCTAACAAGAAGAAGTAAGGAGGGAATGACCTATGGCAGCACCTAAGGGTAAGAAGACTGCAGTGCGCAGACGCCGTGAGCGTAAAAATGTTGAGCGTGGTGCAGCACACATTCAGTCTACATTTAACAATACAATCGTAACAATTACAGATATTCAGGGCAATGCTATTTCATGGGCAAGTGCCGGCGAATTGGGCTTCAGAGGTTCCAGAAAGTCTACTCCTTTCGCAGCTCAGTCAGCTGCTGAAACAGCAGCAAAGGCAGCTATGGAGCACGGTATGAAGACTGTTGAAGTATATGTAAAGGGTCCTGGCGCAGGTAGAGAAGCTGCAATCAGAGCTTTACAGTCAGCGGGTCTTGAGGTTAACATGATTAAAGATGTTACTCCAATTCCTCATAATGGATGTCGTCCTCCAAAGAGAAGACGCGTATAACGAAATAAGGAGGAAATAGTATGGCAAAGAATATGCAGCCAATCGCAAAGCGTTGCAGAACACTTGGCATAGAGCCTTCGGTTATGGGTTACAATAAGAAATCTTCTAACAGAAACCCAAACGGCAACGCAAGAAGAAAGAAAAGTGAATATAGCCTACAGCTAACTGAAAAGCAAAAGGTTAAGTTTATATACGGTATTATGGAGAAGCAGTTCCGTCACTATTATGACGAGGCTGCTAAGGCAGAGGGCAAGACAGGTACAGTTTTGCTTACAACTATTGAGCGTCGTCTTGATAATGTTGTATTCAGACTGGGACTAGCTTCTACAAGAAGAGAAGCTAGACAGCTTGTTAGCCATGCTCATTTTACAGTAAATGGCAAAAAGGTAAATGTACCATCATACCTTGTTAAGGTTGGAGATGTTATTAAGGTTAGCGATAAGAGCCGCTCAACTAATAGATTTAAGGCTATTGCTGAGGGTGAGACTAAGTCTATTGCTTCTCCAAAGTGGTTAGAGAAAGATGCTGATTTGTTGGGTGGTAAAGTTGTTGCTGCTCCTGAGAGAGAGGATATCGACTTCCCTGTTGAAGAGCATCTTATCGTTGAGTTGTACTCCAAGTAATCCTAACATAAATGTAGTGTTATTTATTAGGTTTACGCCCATACGCAGTTTTTTCTGTGAATGTATATAGGAGGTTCACTGATGATAGAAATTGAAAAGCCAAGCATAAATGTTGAAGATTTGTCCGAAGACGGTTCTTTCGGAAGATTTGTTGTTGAGCCGCTTGAAAGAGGCTTTGGTAATACACTTGGCAACAGCCTAAGAAGAGTTTTGCTTTCTTCTTTGGAAGGCGTTGCTGTTAAGTCTATTAAGATTAACGGTGTTTTGCACGAGTTTTCTACCATTCCCGGTGTAAAAGAAGATGTTACACAGATTGTTCTTAATATGAAGGGATTGGTTGCCAAGCTGCACTGTAACGGTGAAAAAACAGTTGAAATCAGCGCTGAAGGTCCTTGTGAGGTTACTGCGGCATCTATTTCTGCTGACAGCGAGGTTGAAATTCTAAATCCGGAAATGCATATTGCTACACTGGATGACGGAGCTAAGCTTTATATGGAAATAACCCTTGATAAGGGAAGAGGATATGTTCCTGGCGAGCGTAATAAGGCTCTTATGAACAACAATGTTATAGGCGTTTTGCCTATTGACTCAATTTACACACCTGTATTAAAGGTGAACTACACAGTTGAGAACACTCGTGTTGGTCAGATTACTGACTATGATAAGCTATCATTAGATGTTTGGACAAACGGCGTTATTACTGCTCAAGAGGCTGTTTCACTTGCAGCTAAGGTTCTTACCGAGCATCTTAACCTGTTTGTGGACCTTTCTGATAAGGGTTCTACAACTGAAATTATGGTAGAAAAGGACGACAAGGGCAAGGAAAAGGTTCTTGAAATGACTATTGAAGAGCTTGATTTGTCTGTTCGTTCATTTAACTGCCTAAAGCGTGCAGGTATTAATACTGTTGAGGATCTTATTAACAGATCTCAGGACGATATGATGAAAGTCCGTAACCTTGGACGCAAATCTTTAGAGGAAGTTATTGACAAATTAGAGTCTTTAGGATTTTCTCTACAGAATGATGAAGAATAATTGTTTACTATAAAATTTATGTAAAGGAGTGAATTACGATGCCAGGTACAAGAAAGCTGGGAAGAGCTACTTCTCATAGAATTGCAATGCTAAGAGGCATGGTTACTTTCCTTTTTGAAAACGGAAAAATTGAAACTACATTAACTCGTGCAAAAGAAGTTAGAGCTATGGCTGAAAAAATGATAACTATAGCTAAGGTTGATAGCCTTCACAATAAGCGTATGGTTATGTCTTTCATAACTAAGGAAGATGTTGCTGTAAAGCTGTTTAAGGAGATTGCACCAAAGTATGCAGACAAGAACGGTGGTTACACTCGTATCACTAAGCTTGGTCCTCGTCGTGGTGACGCAGCAGAAATGGCTATTATCGAACTTCTGTAATATTGCCAATTTTTATACAGGCGGCGCAATTTTGTGTCGCCTGTTTTTGTAACTGCCCGTAGCATAATGGATAGTGCGCCGGACTCCGACTCCGGTGGTGTGGGTTCAATTCCCGTCGGGCGGACCAAATTTAGCCCGGTGTTTTGTTGCTTTTTAGCAAGACACCGGGCTTTTTGCTGCGATTTTTGACTTTTAGGCATTTAAAATGTTGTCCAAATTCCCTTTGCGACAAAAAATGCGTTACTAAAATTGACATTTATGGGCTGCAGCATTAAAATAACACAGGAATGATTTTATTTAGTGCGTGTGCGTATTAATGTTTTTTTGCTGAAACAAGCACGCACAGGAGTGTTTATATGTATTGTATAAGTGTGAATTACAAAAATTCGGATATTAATGTAAGAGAAAAACTAGCTTTTTCAGAAAGCATACAATCAGATATTTTAAAAGAGCTTTTATCCTACAGCGAAATTCAACAGTGTGTAATACTTTGCACCTGCAACAGAACCGAGCTGTACTTTTGCGGCAATGAAGATGCTGTGATTATAGCAGAAAATGTGCTGTCACAGCGTTCCGGTATAAAGATACATATTCTGAAAAAACATTTATATTTGTTTTATCACAAACAGGCGGTACAGCATTTATTTAAGGTGGCAAGCGGTATAGAGTCTATGGTTATAGGTGAAGATGAAATTTTAGGTCAGCTAAAGCTTGCGTACAGCGCGGCACAGGGCTGTGGTGCTGCCGGCTTTGAGATTAACCAGATTTTTCAGTCTGCTATAGCCTGTGCAAAAAAGATTAAAACAGAAACGGCTATTTCTAAAACCTCTGTTTCCACTGCTACATTGGCGGCAAATGAAATTTCACGATTTAAAGATAATGTTTTGGTTTTGGTAATAGGTGCAACAGGAAAAATCGGCACAACACTTGTGAAAAATTTACTTTCCCACAAAAATGTTACGGTTGTTACTACCCTTAGAAATCACAGTGCTCCTCTTTCGTTTACAGGTGATAAAATAAAGACTGTTGATTATGCCAAGAGGTACGACTATGTTGACAGTGCCGACTGTATAGTCAGTGCAACAGCCGGCCCTCACTATACAATTACATACAATGACTTGTCCAAAAGTATAAAGCAACAGAAGCCCCGCTTGCTTATAGACCTGGCAGTACCACCTGATATTGACAGTCAGGTAACAGAAATTTTTGGTGTACAGCGTATGGGCATTGACTATTTTGAGCAGTTGGCACAGGAAAACAACGCACTTAAAATGAATTCGGTAGAGGCAGCAAAGGTAATTATTCAAAAGGAAATTGATGTTTTGAAAAAGGACATTGCTTTTCATTACTTTTTGCCGTATGTTGAAAAATTAAAGGCAAGCCTTAGCAAAGCATCGTTTGAAGATGTGCTGTATAAGCTAAAGGCGGAAATGTCTGCCGATGAATTTATAAAAACCCTTGAAGTTTTAAAAAGCTTTGACGAAAGGAGTTAAAATGGCTTACTTTCCCTTTTATATTGATATTGAAAAGAAACATATTTTGGTTGTAGGTGGCGGAACAGTGGCACTGCGCAAGGTGGAAAAGCTGTTGCCTTTTAACCCTGACATAACTGTGGTTTCGCCTAAAATATGTAATGAAATTGTTAATCTTGGTGTAAAAACAGTAAAGCGTGAGTTTGCTGACAGTGACCTTGACGGTATGCTTTGCGTAATAAGCGCTACAAACAATTCACGGGTAAATGAACACATTTATAGGCTGTGCAGTGAGAAAAATATACCTGTAAACACTGTGGACGATAAAGAAAAATGTACTTTTATTTTCCCGGCGTTAGTCAAAGAAAACGGTGTAACGGCGGGTATTACTACCTCAGGCAAAAGCCCTGTTTACGCAAAATATATAAAAGAACAGGTTATACAACTGTTAGAAAATATTAACACAAATACAGTAGATGTTTTATGGAAATATAGAGCAACGATAAAAGCAAGCATAAACAGTGAAGAAGAAAGGAAAGAAATATTTACCCGACTTCTTAATATGTGTGTTGAGGGTGCTTTGGTGGATGACGAAGCTGTTGAAAGAATAATTAAGGAATATACATTATGAAAATTAAAATTGGTACCAGAAAAAGCAAGCTGGCACTTGCACAAACAGAAATGTTTATAGAAAAGCTTGTTGAAAAAATTCCAAATGTACAGCCACAGATAGTGCATATATCCACTACCGGTGACAAAGTACTGAACAAACCCCTTGCGGCATTAGGAGGTAAGGGAGTATTTATTGCCGAGCTTGAACAGGCGTTGCTAAACGGTGAAATTGATGTGGCTGTCCATAGTGCCAAGGATTTGCCATTAAGTTTAGCAGACGGCTTAGGAATAACCGCTGTGCTGGAGCGTGGCGATTACAGAGATGTGCTTGTAACAAGGAATAATGATTGTATAATAAACAATGATAGCTTTTTGGTGGGTACAGGCAGTATGCGTCGGGCAAGGTTTTTAAAAAAGCTGTACCCCAATGTACAGGTAAAAAACATTAGGGGCAATGTGGATACAAGGTTGAATAAGCTTTTAAAAGGTGAATATGACGGTATAATATTAGCCGCCGCCGGCTTAAAAAGACTTAACCTCTTTATAGGTCAAAACTACACCGTAACTCCATTTGACTACGACAGCTTTTTGCCTGCACCTTGCCAGGGTATAATTGCAGTGGAAAGCAGAAAGCAGGGTGAAATTGCCCAATTGTTAAAAGAGGTAAATCATCTAAAAACTATGTACGAGTTTGAGGCAGAACGGCAAATTCCGCTACTGCTTAATGCGGACTGCGCTATGCCTGTAGGGGCTTTTGCACAGGTACAGGGGAACACAATAAGTTTATATGCAACATCAGACTGTAATAAGATTTTAAAAGGCAGTGCCAATGTAGAAGAAAGGCTTTCCCTTGCTGAAAGGTTGGTGAAAAAGCTATGAGTATAGGAAAAGTTTATATAGTAGGAGCCGGTTGCGGAGATTACGACCTTATAACACTGCGTGGAATAGAGTGTTTAAAGAAGTGTGACACAGTGGTTTACGACAGCCTTGTGGATAATGCATTGCTTGAGTATACAGAGGATACAACAGAAAAAATCTGTGTAGGTAAGCGTGCAGGTAAACACAGCGAAAAGCAAAGCACCATAAATAATATACTTGTTGAAAAAGCAAAAAGCGGAAAAACTGTAGTACGGCTAAAGGGCGGCGACCCCTTTGTGTTTGGCAGAGGGGGCGAAGAAGTACTTGCACTTCAAGAGAATAACATTCCATACAGCGTGGTACCGGGAGTTACCTCTGCCGTAGCAGTGCCGGAGCTTGCCGGTATACCGGTAACCCACCGTAATTTAAGCCGAAGTTTGCATATAATTACAGGACATACGGCGCAAGACACACTGCCTGACAACTTAAAAGAGTATGCTAAACTAAAAGGTACGCTGGTATTTTTAATGGGGCTTAAAAAGCTGCCGCAAATAGTACAGGGGCTGGTTGAAAACGGCAAAAGTAAAAATACACCGGCGGCAGTGGTTTCAAACGGTGCATATGCTGTCAACCAAACGGTTAGGGGTACTCTTGAAAATATTTGCAGTCTTGCAGAAGAAAGTAAGGTTGTGCCGCCTGCCATAATAGTGGTGGGCGAAACTGCCGCATTTGACTTTTCGCCTACTTTGGAACAACCGCTTAAGAATATTTCCGTTACGGTTACAGGTACCCAAAGGCTTGCCCACAAGCTAAGCAAACAGCTTTCAATTTTGGGTGCAGACACAAGGCATTTGGATTATCTTAATGTTATTGAATACCAAAGCAATCCGCTGTTTGAACAGGCGCTAAATAATATTAACAGCTACCACTATGTTGTGCTTACCAGTATGAACGGTGCAGAGATATTTTTAAAACGACTGCACAGTTTAAAAATTGATATAAGAAGCCTTGCTAACATAAAATTTGCCGTAATAGGTACAGGTACGGCAAGCGTACTTGAAAAATACGGCATATTTGCCGACCTTATTCCAAAGGTTTATACCTCGGCAGAGTTAGGCAGGCTGTTGGTTGATAGTGTTGAAAAAAGCGACAGATTACTTATTTTGCGTGCCGAAAACGGTTCAAAGGAGCTTACAGAAATTTTGGACAACGGTGGCATAAAATACAGCGACATAAAAACATACGACATACAGCTGCAGGGTGACAGCCAAAGTTGTATGGTAGATACTGATTTTATTACCTTTGCAAGCTCTTCGGGGGTGAAATCGTTTTTTGAAAAGGGCTACAGCATTTCATCAAAAACCAAAATAGTGTGCATAGGTGAAATAACAGCCCGTGCCTTGTTGCAGCACAACATTAAGGAATTTAACATTGCAAAAACAAAGGATGTTCACGGTGTTGTAAACGCTATTTTAAAGACGGCAAACTGTGGAGCTGACACATAAGACTTAACTCAATTTTAGTTTCATTGATTTTAAAAAACTACAAAAAGGATTAATAAAGTAAGTAAAGAGAGTGATTGTTTTGAAGAGATTCAGAAGACTTAGAGCAAACGAAAATATACGCAGCTTGGTGCGTGAAACACGCATTGACAAGGGCGACCTAATTTACCCTATATTTATAGTCGAGGGTGAAAACATAAAAAATCCTGTAGAGTCAATGCCGGGGGTTTATCAATACTCTTTAGACAGAGCAGATGAAGTATTACAGGAAATCAACAACAGTGGTATAGCAGGAATTTTGATTTTTGGCATACCAAAGCGCAAGGACGCCGAGGCTTCTTCGGCTTATGATGATAACGGAGTAACACAGTGTGCCATAAGATATATAAAGGAAAAATATCCGTCACTGTTGGTTATAGCCGATGTGTGCCTGTGCGAATACACAAGCCACGGTCATTGCGGAGTAGTGTGCGGCGGTGAAATTCTGAATGACGAAACATTGCCGTTGCTGTCAAAAATGGCAGTCAGTCTGGCAAAAGCCGGAGCGGACATAATAGCACCGTCAGATATGATGGACGGCAGAGTAGCGGCCATAAGGCAGGCCCTTGACAGCAACGGTCTTATAAACATTCCCATACTTTCATACAGCGCAAAGTTTGCCTCGGCATATTACTCACCGTTTAGAGATGCGGCACAGTCTGCACCGGAGTTTGGCGACAGAAAAAGCTACCAAATGGATTACGCAAACGGCAAAGAGGCACTAAGAGAGATTGCAGACGATATTGCAGA
This sequence comes from uncultured Ruminococcus sp., assembly GCA_902789345.1. GTDB lineage: Bacteria > Bacillota > Clostridia > Oscillospirales > Acutalibacteraceae > CAG-964. Next base: position 56,932 of record CADANT010000001.1, on the reverse strand, counting down.
GGGTGCAGATATGGTTATGGTAAAGCCGGCTTTGGCGTACCTTGATGTTGTTAAGGAGGCTTCACAGCGTTTTGACCTGCCGTTGGTTGCGTACAATGTCAGCGGTGAATACGCTATGGTAAAGGCGGCGTCAGAAAAGGGCTGGATAGACGAAAAGAAAATAGTTAGCGAAAATATGATAGCCATAAAAAGGGCAGGGGCGGATATTATAATAACCTACCATGCACTTGATTTGGCAAAGTGGATTGACGAATATTATAAATAAGGAAGTATAGGCATATGAATACTAAAAATTCAGAGAATCTTTATAATCAGGCCTTAGGTTTTATGCCGGGCGGTGTAAACAGCCCTGTGCGTGCCTGCGGTTCTGTAGGGAGCGTACCGCTTTTTATTGACCATACAGAAGGCTCAAAAATATACGATGTTGACGGCAACTGCTTTATAGACTATATATGCTCCTGGGGGCCTAATATTTTGGGCCACAGTCACCCACAGGTTATAAACGCAGTTATAGACACCTGTAAAAAAGGACTTACCTTTGGTGCGTGCCACAAGGGGGAAATTCAGCTGGCACAGCGTATAAAAAGAAATGTACCTTCAATGGAAATGCTTAGACTGGTAAATTCGGGTACAGAGGCTGTTATGAGTGCCATTCGTGCCGCAAGAGGATACACAGGCAGGGACAAGATTGTTAAGTTTGAGGGCTGTTACCACGGCCATTCAGACGGTCTGCTGGTAAAAGCAGGCTCGGGACTTCTTACCAATTCTATACCAAACAGTGCAGGCGTGCCAAAGGGCTACACCGACAGCACCCTGCTTGCAAGGTATAACAATACACAGTCTGTAGAGGCTTTATTTGAGAAATACGGCAATGAAATTGCCTGTGTAATTGTAGAGCCGTGTGCCGCAAATATGGGCGTAGTACCGCCCAAAAAGGGCTTTTTACAGTTTTTGCGTGATATTACCCACAAATACAACTCACTTCTTATATTTGACGAGGTTATAACAGGCTTCCGCCTGGGCATAGGCGGTGCACAGGGCTTTTACGGTATAAAGCCCGACCTAACCACCCTTGGCAAAATTGTAGGCGGCGGTATGCCGTTGGCGGTTTACGGCGGTAAAAAGGAAATTATGGAGTGCGTAGCACCTTTAGGCTCTGTGTACCAGGCAGGTACTCTTTCGGGCAACCCGGTAGCAGTCAGCGCCGGCATTGAAACGCTGAAAATTCTTGAAGAAAATCAAGAGGAAATATACAGCAGTCTTGAAAGCAAGTCGTCAAAAATTGAACAGGCTATGAAAAAAGCCGGACTTAATGTAAACCGCACAGGCTCTATTATGACTGTATTCTTTACCGACGCAAAGGTAACAGATTACGACACTGCACAAACCTCAGACACAAAGGCATATGCAAGGTATTTTAAGTATCTGCAAAGCAACGGTATTTACACAGCACCGTCACAGTTTGAGGCAATGTTTGTTTCGTATGCCCATAGTGATGAAGACATTGAAAAAACCTGCCAAATTATAAGTAACTTCAAAAAATAATTCTTTATAACCTGTAATTCTAGTCAGCCACAACTTTTAGCTGACTGTTACTGCAAAACATAAACACAAAAGCCACCGTTTAAAATCGGTGGCTTTTGTGTTTAATGGTGAGTGTTAAAATAGTTATTTTTAATGTTAAATATAGTACATTGGCATACTGTGCTGGGATTCTGTGCTTTCTTTGTAGCTTTCAACAATATCCTCCAGCGTTATGCTGTCGGCATATTTTTGAAGATAGCCGGACATTACATCCCAAAGCTTTTGGTTTATAAGGGTTACTATAGTTTCGTTGTCGCTTTGTGTGCTAAAGTAAACATCACTCAGCACGCTTACATCAAGCGCGTTTATAATATCCTTAAAGGTAATGTCGCTGTACTTTTTTGCAATTACATATCCGCCGTTAGAGCCTTTTTGTCCTCTTACCAGTGCGGCGGAGCTTAAACATGAAAGAATTTGTTCCAGATACTTTTTGGAAATATTTTGCCTTTTGGCTATTTCCGGTGTAGTTACAGCGCTTCCGTTTTTAGAATAGGTGGCTATATCTATTATTGCTATTATGCCAAATTCTACTTTTGTTGAAATCTTCAATTAATCCGCTCCTTTGTTATTTCCTTTACTTAGTTTTAAATCATACTAAACATACCATATTAATAGATTAACATTTTTGGTTTTAAAAATCAATACCTACCAAGTAAATATGTATTGTGTAAATTAATGGAAAACAAGACGTATTTTGTAAAAATTTGTGCAATAGGTAAAATCCTACTAAACCTATTGAAAAGGTATGTAAAGTACGTTATAATCTACAGTATCAACAAACCGAATATACACAGCTTGTACATTTGGTAAGAAAAATGACATATAAAAAGTAATCATAAAGCATAAAAGCGTAAAGGTTGGTGAATTTATGAAGTTTAACACAGCGTTGCTGCACAAAAACTTCAGCGGCGAGCAAGCATCAGGCGCTACATTAACTCCTGTGTATCAGGTTAGCGCATTTTCTCACAGCTCAGCCCAACAGCTTGAAAAGGTGTTCAACAACAAAGCACCCGGCTATGCGTACACAAGAATAAGCAATCCTACAGTAACATCTTTTGAAAACAGAATTGCCGCTCTTGAAAACGGCATAGGAGCTGTAGCCTGTTCATCCGGTATGGCGGCTGTTACAATGGCACTGCTTAATATTTTGGAGTCGGGCGACGAAATCATAGTAAGTGCAGGGCTGTTTGGTGGCACAATAGACCTGTTTGGTGACTTAAAGTCTTTTGGTATAGTTACACACTATGTTGAGCAGGTAACCCCAAGCACCATAGAACCACTTATAAACAAAAACACAAAAGCAGTATTTGCCGAGCTTATTGGCAACCCAAAGCTTGACATTGTGGATATACAGCCGGTAGCAGAGCTGGTACACAGCTATAACATACCGCTTATTATAGACAGTACCACAGCCACACCGTATTTGGTGCACCCTATAGATTTTGGTGCGGACATAGTTGTTCATTCTACATCAAAGTATGTAAACGGCGGTGGCAATGCCATAAGCGGAGTAATTATTGACAGCGGCAACTTTAAGTGGGACACAAGCCGTTACAAGGGGTTAGAGGAATATAAAAAGTTTGGTAAGTTTAGCTATTTGGCAAAGCTGAGAAACGGTATATGGCGAAATGTGGGCTGTTGCCTTGCACCGTTTAACGCTTTTTTAAACTCGGTAGGAATAGAAACGCTGGGTTTAAGAATGGAGCGTCTTTGTTACAACGCTTTAAAGCTGGCAGAGTTTTTTGAAACAGTACCAAGCATACAGGTTAATTACCCGGCGTTAAAAAGCTCGCCGTACTATCCGCTGGCACAGAAAATTTTGCAGGGTAAGGGCGGTGCAATACTTACTATAAGGGCAGGCAGTAAGGAGCGTGCCTTTGAGTTAATAAACAACCTGAAATATTCAACCAATGCCACAAATATAGGCGACACCAGAACCCTGGTTATACACCCATCCAGTACAATATACGCTCACAGCACACCACAGCAAAAGCTAAGCGCAGGGGTGTATGAGGACAGTATAAGAATAAGCATAGGCATTGAGGATATTGCAGATTTAATAGAAGATTTTTCACAGGCAATAGAAAAAGCAGATAATAAGAAGTAGTTAAAAAGGATAAAAATTGGAGGAATAAGCAATGGCAGTTGATTATGCTACCCTTAAAAAGGGCGGATTTATGCGTCAAAAACAGAAAAATAATTTTTCTTTAAGACTTAGGGTGGTAGGTGGAAATCTTACTGCAAAGCAGCTTGCAAAAATTGCAGAGGTAGCCGAAAACTTTGGAGACGGCTATGTACACCTAACCTCAAGACAAAGCGTTGAAATCCCTTTTATAAAGGTTGACGATGTTGAAAATGTAAAAGAAGCACTTGCACAGGGCGATGTTGAGCCGGGTGTGTGCGGCCCTAGAGTAAGAACAATTACCGCCTGTCAGGGTATGGCAATTTGTCCAAGCGGCTGTATAGACACCTATGCTCTTGCAAAGGAGCTTGACGACAGATATTTTGCCAGAGAGCTGCCTCATAAGTTTAAATTCGGCATAACAGGCTGTCAGAACAACTGCCTAAAGGCAGAGGAAAACGACCTGGGCATAAAGGGCGGCATAAAGGTAGACTGGAAAGAAAGTGCCTGCATTGGCTGCGGCGTGTGTGTGAAGGCTTGCAGACAAAACGCAATTACGCTTAAAGACGGTAAAATTACCGTAGACAAGTCGAAGTGCAACTTCTGCGGAAGATGCTTCAAGGCCTGTCCTACAGACGCTTGGGATACCGTAAACGGCTATATAGTTTCTTTCGGTGGACTTTTCGGTAATTCTATTAACAAGGGCGAAACAATTATCCCGTTTATTGAGGATAAGGAAAAGCTTTTAAAAATATGCGACACCGCCATTAAGTTCTTTGAAGAAAATGCAAAGCCAAGTGAACGCTTTAAGTTTACGGTAGACAGAGTAGGTAAGGAAAAATTTAAAGAAAAGATTTTGGAGGCATACAATGGCTGATTTTATTATTGACGACACAGTGGATATTACAGATGTGGTTTGCCCTACAACATTTGTTAAGGCAAAGGTAGCTTTAGAGGAGCTTGACGAGGGACAGATTCTTTCCATTAAGATGAATGACGGCGAGCCTGTACAGAATGTTCCAAGAAGCATAAAAGAAGAAGGACATAAAATTCTAAAGCTGATTGACAACGAAGACGGTACATATGACCTTATAGTTGAAAAGGTTGGTGATGAGTAATGCCGGCAAGAGTAAACGCAGAAAACTTCGACACAGAGGTGCTAAAGTCCGATAAGCCTGTTTTGGTTGATTTTTATTCAGACAGCTGTGTGCCGTGTAAAAGACTTTCTCCCGTTTTGTTCCAGATAGAGGAGGAGTATGCAGATTCGCTAAAGGTAGTAAAGTTAAATATTAACTTCGATTCCTCGGTTGCAGAGCAGTACAAGGTTTATGCCGCACCTACAGTTGTATTTTTTAAAAACGGCATTGAACAAACAAGGCTTCACGGATTAGTAAAAAAATCGGAGCTTACCGAAGCTATAGAAAATTTAAAGTAAAGGGAGTATTCAGTTATGACAATTACAGTAGCAGGAAATAAAAAAGAGGTAGCAGACAATCTTACAGTAGCTCAGCTTATAGCTGATGAAAATGTTGAAACACCACAGTATGTTACGGTTACAATTAACGACGACTTTGTACAGAGCGGTACATTTGAAGAAACTGTTTTAAAAGACGGTGATGTTGTAGAGTTCTTGTACTTTATGGGAGGCGGTCAGTAATGGCTTTTACAAACGAACAGCTGGAGAGATACTCCAGACACATTATTTTAAAAGAGGTTGGTGCTAAAGGTCAGAAAAAGCTTCTTAACGCCAAGGTTCTTATAATAGGTGCAGGAGGTTTAGGCGCACCTGTAGCAATGTACCTTGCGGCGGCAGGTATAGGTACTATAGGTATTGCAGACGCCGACGAGGTAGACCTTTCAAACCTACAGCGCCAGATTATTCACGCTACAAAGGATGTAGGCAAGCCAAAGGTTCAGTCAGCTAAAGAGACCATGGAGGCTATGAACCCTGATGTAAAGGTTGTTACATACCACACCTTTGTTACAAGCGAAAACATTATGGACCTTATTAAGGACTACGACTTCATTATTGACGGTACAGACAACTTCCCGGCAAAGTTTTTAATTAATGACGCTTGTGTTATGGCGAAAAAGCCCTTTTCACACGCCGGTATTATCAGATTCCAAGGTCAGCTAATGACTTATGTTCCGGGGGAGGGCCCTTGTTACCGTTGTGTATTTAAAAATCCACCGCCAAAGGATGCTGTTCCTACCTGTAAGCAGGCAGGCGTTATCGGTGCAATGGGCGGCGTTATAGGCAGCTTGCAGGCAATGGAGGCTATTAAGTATATTCTTGGCAAGGGTCAGCTTCTTACAGGATATTTGCTGACATACGACGCACTTAAAATGGAGTTCAGAAAGGTTAAACTGCCGTCAGATACTCACAACTGTGCAGTGTGCGGCGACCACCCAACAATTACAGAGCTTATTGATTACGAGCAGGCAGAATGTGACGGTGTTCATTTATGATAAAGTTATTAAAAACAGATTATGAAAAAATTGTTGCTCACGCAGAAAAAGAGCTTCCAAACGAAGCGTGCGGCCTTATTGGCGGTACAATTAACGGTGACAGCAAGGAAATTAAAAAGGTTTATTTACTGACAAATATCGACCACTCAAACGAGCATTTTTCACTTGACCCAAAGGAACAGCTTGCCGCAATTAAGGATATGAGGCAAAACGGTTTAGTTCCCCTTGGCAACTGGCACTCTCATCCGGAGTCGCCCTCAAGACCGTCAGACGAGGACAAACGCCTTGCTTATGACAGTAAGGCAAGCTATATGATTTTGTCACTTATGGACAGGCAAAATCCGGTGCTTAACTCATTTAAGATTACCGGTGACACAGCAGAAAAAGAAGAGCTTGTTATAGAATAACAGGTAAATATAAACCGACTAAATAAGGAGGGTAATTATGTACGACATTGTAATTATAGGAAGCGGCCCGGCAGGAATGTCTGCGGCTATATATGCACAGCGTGCCGGCTTAAAGGCAGTTGTTGTTGAAAAGGAATGTTTAGGCACAGGCAAAATTGCCGAAAGCCAGCGTGTAGATAATTACCCCGGTTTATTTGGTGAAAACGGCTACGATTTAGGCGAGAGATTCAGAACCCACGCAGAAAATTTAGGTGCGGAATTTATTGAGGGCAAAATTATAAAAATTGTCAGGTCAAATGGGGAATATACCCTACAGCTTGACAATGACAAAGCCCTTGCTGCCAAAACCGTTATTTATGCCGCCGGTACACAGTGCCGAAAGCTTGGCGTAGTGGGAGAGCAGGAGCTTTTAGGCAGAGGCGTTTCTTACTGTGCTGTGTGCGACGGTGCATTTTATAAAAATAAAGTTGTGGCAGTTATAGGCGGCGGAGATACCGCACTGGGTGATGCTGTGCTGTTGTCAGGCTTGGCAAAAAAGGTTTACCTTATACACCGCAGGGATGAATTTAGGGCAAATAAAACTTTGCAAAACAAAGTGAACGGCACAAAGAATATAGTTCCTATTTTAAATGCAACGGTGCAGAAAATCAACGGCAAAGACCATGTTGAAGCTGTAGTAATACTGCAAAACGGCAGTGAAAAAGCATTGGCTGTGGACGGCGTGTTTGTGGCAATAGGCAGTACGCCAAACTCGGCACTTGTTAAGGAATTACTTAATGTTGACGAAAACGGTTATATTGTTGCTGACGAAACAGGGGTTACCTCGGCAGACGGAATATTTGCGGCAGGCGATGTCAGAACAAAAAAGCTAAGACAGGTAGTTACAGCTGCAGCTGACGGTGCAAACTGTGTTTTGTCAGCAGAGGAATATCTAAACAAAAATATTCAATGTTAAAAATCTTGAAGCAGTATTTAAAGTTTTATGCGGTAAGCATTTTATATTCAAGGTTTTTAAATTTGAAATATTAATTTAACGGGGTATTATCTTATGAAAACAGAAAGATTAAATACTGATATTCTTATAATAGGCGGCGGCACAGCCGGTTGTTATGCCGCATTGACTATTTCTGAAAATTCAGACAAAAAGGTGCTTATCTGCGAAAAGGCACATATAAAAAGAAGCGGATGTTTGGCGGCAGGTGTAAACGCCCTTAACGCATATATTGTAGAGGGCAGAACACCACAGGATTATGTAGACTATGCCAAAAAGGACGCAGACGGAATTGTAAGAGAGGATTTACTCCTCACAATGTCGCAAAGGCTAAACAAGGTAACGCACAGGCTTGAACAGCTTGGCCTTGTAATTTTAAAGGACGAAAACGGGAAATATGTTGCCCGTGGAAACCGAAACTTAAAAATTAACGGCGAAAACATAAAGCCTATTTTGGCGCAGGCTGTAGAAAAGGCAGAAAATGTTCAGGTGCTGAACAGAGTAAATGTTATAGACTTTGCCGTTAAGGACAATAAAATTAACGGTGCATTTGCAATAGGAATTGAAAACGACACTTTTTATACCATAGACGCCAAGGCGGTTATAATAGCTACAGGCGGTGCATCAGGTCTTTACAAGCCAAACAACCCGGGCTTTTCAAGACACAAAATGTGGTATCCGCCATTTAATACAGGTGCAGGCTATGCTATGGGTATTAACGCCGGTGCAGAAATGACAACATTTGAAATGCGTTTTATTGCACTTCGCTGTAAAGACACCATTGCCCCTACAGGTACATTGGCACAGGGGGTAGGTGCAAAGCAGATAAATTCCTTAGGTGAGGTTTACGAAACCAAGTACGGCTTAACAACCTCCGAAAGAGTTTACGGTACAGTAAACGAAAACCAAGAGGGCAGAGGCCCATGTTATTTGCGTACAGAGGGTATAACACCACAGCAGGACGACTCATTAATAAGAGCATATTTGAATATGGCACCGTCGCAAACCATTAAGTGGATTGAAAGCGGTAAGCTGCCGTCACAGCAGAATGTTGAAATAGAGGGCACGGAGCCGTACATAGTAGGCGGCCATACCGCAAGCGGATATTGGGTAGACACCAACCGTGCCACAACAATACAGGGCCTGTTTGCCGGCGGAGATGTTGCCGGAGGTTGTCCGCAAAAGTATGTTACAGGCGCTTTGGTAGAGGGCGAAATTGCCGCTTTGTCCGCTGTAAATTATGTTGACAACAGCAAGCAGGGCAGTATAGAGCAGTCAGACATAGACAAGCACATTAACGAGGTTACAGGCTTTATTACAAAGAAAACCTCACCGTACACTACCGAACAGCTTGAAGAAGCAATGCAGACTGTTATGGATTCCTATGCAGGAGGTATAAAAACAAACTACCGCTTCAACGAAAAACAGCTTGACATTGCAGACTACAAGATTAAACAGTTAATGAGTCTTGTAAGTACATTGTATGCAGAGGATTTTCAAGAGCTTATGTATATATACGAGCTTAAAGAAAGGCTTACGGTTTGCCGAAGTGTTATTGCACACCTAAAGGCACGAAAGGAAACACGCTGGCACAGCTTTGCAGAAAACCTTGACTATCCTAACAAGGACGAAAAAAACTTTAATAAATATGTAAATTCCCGACTTGAAAACGGTGAAATAAAAATTATCATTCGTGATTTGGTTCAAGGAGGCAAAGAATATGAGCATATCAATTAATAAAAACAAGTGCATAGGCTGCGGTAAATGTCGCAATGTTTGCCCCGGCAGCCTAATAAAGGTTGACAGTGACGGCAAAGCCTACATAAAGTACCCAAAGGATTGCTGGGGCTGTACCTCTTGCATAAAGGAATGCCCGGTATATGCCATAGATTTTTTCTTGGGCGCAGACATTGGCGGTATGGGCAGTAAGGTTCATACCGAAAAAAAAGGCGATATTTTAAGCTGGATAATTCAAAAACCACAAGGCGACAGTATAAAAATAGATATTAATCAAAAGGAATCCAATAAGTATTAAGGAGGAATAAAAATGAGTCAGCTTTCACATTTAGACGAGCTTGAAGCAGAAGCAATATATATTATCCGTGAAGTTGCGGCAGAGTGTGAAAAACCTGTTATGCTTTACTCTATAGGCAAAGACAGTTCCGTAATGCTGCACTTGGCAATGAAGGCGTTTTATCCTGAAAAACCGCCGTTTCCGTTTATGCACATAGACACTACATGGAAGTTTAAGGATATGATTAAATTCCGTGACGACACAGCTAAAAAGCTGGGTATAGAAATGCTTGTATACACTAACGAAGAGGGTGTAAAGCAGGGTATTAACCCGTTTGACCACGGTGCCGCATATACAGACATTATGAAAACACAGGCACTAAAGCAGGCATTAACAAAATACGGCTTTACAGCTGCATTTGGCGGCGGCAGGCGTGACGAGGAAAAGTCAAGAGCCAAAGAGAGAATTTTCTCATTTAGAAATCAGGCGCAGGCTTGGGACCCGAAAAATCAGCGCCCGGAAATGTGGAAGCTGTACAACACCAAAATTAACAAGGGCGAGAGCATACGAGTATTCCCAATATCCAACTGGACAGAAAAGGACATTTGGCAGTACATAAAGAGAGAAAATATAGACATTGTTCCGCTTTACTTTGCGGCCAAAAGACCTGTAGTTTACCGTGACGGAAATATTATTATGGTAGACGACGACCGTTTCCCTTTGAAAGAGGGCGAGGTGCCGGAGTACAAGTCTGTTCGTTTCAGAACGCTGGGCTGTTATCCGCTTACAGGCGGCATAGAGTCAACAGCTACCACACTTGATGAAATTATTGACGAAACCTTAAGCTCGGTGTCATCGGAGCGTACCTCAAGAGTTATAGACAAAGAGGCAGAAGGCAGTATGGAGCGTAGAAAAAGGGAGGGCTATTTCTAATGAAAGGTTTGCTGAAATTTATTACCTGCGGCAGTGTAGATGATGGTAAATCTACACTTATAGGTCACATTTTATATGACGCAAAGCTAATATATGCCGACCAGGAAAAGGCTCTGGAGCTTGACAGTAAGGTGGGCAGCCGTAATGGCGACATTGACTATTCACTGCTTTTAGACGGACTAATGGCAGAGCGTGAGCAGGGCATTACTATTGATGTAGCCTACCGATATTTTACTACCGACCACAGGAGCTTTATTGTAGCTGACACACCGGGACACGAGGAATACACCAGAAATATGGCTGTAGGTGCGTCCTTTGCAGATTTGGCTGTAATCCTTATTGACGCGTCACAGGGTGTATTGGTACAAACAAGACGCCACGCCCGTATTTGTAAGTTAATGGGTATAAGACACTTTGTTTTTGCCGTAAATAAAATGGACCTTGTTTCCTACAGTGAAGCACGCTTTAACGAAATTGTAGAGCAGATAAACCGGCTAAAGACGGAGCTTTCACTTGAAAATATACAAATTATCCCTCTTTCAGCAACAGAGGGTGACAATGTTACCGTAAAGTCAAAAAATATTCCGTGGTATAACGGTGTACCTCTTTTGGAATACCTTGAAACTGTAGATGTTTCAACCTCTGAGGAGGAGCAGGGCTTCTATATGCCTGTACAAAGAGTATGCCGTCCGGACCATACCTTTAGAGGCTTTCAGGGACAAATTGAGTCCGGCACTGTAAGCGTAGGCGATGAAATTGTAACACTTCCAAGCAACGAAAAAGCAAGAGTTAAGCAAATTCTTTTAACAGACAAAAATGTTGAAAGCGCCTTTAAAGGACAGCCTGTTACTATTACCCTAGACAAAGAGGTTGATGTGTCAAGGGGCTGTGTTATTGCAAAAAGTGCCAACCTTGCACCGTACCAAAAGCTTACAATATCCGCACTTTGGATGGACGACGAACCTCTTACCGTTGGTAAAGACTACCTTGTAAAGCTGGGTACAAAGACAATACCGGGCATTGTAACCAAGATAGAATATGCTGTTGATGTAAACACAGGCGAGCATATTCCGGCTGATACCCTTAGCAAAAACGGCATTGCCGTATGTAAGCTGTTGCTTACAGAGCCTATAGTAGCCGACCTGTTTGCAAACCACAAAACATTGGGAGAGCTTATTCTTATTGACCGTGTAACCAATATGACATCGGCCTGCGGTGTGGTTGAAGAGGTTAGCCAAAAAGGTACGCCGGGGGCAAACAGAGCCTCCTTTAAGCAGGGCAGCCTAGAGGCAAGGGGCGATATTTTTGAAGAATTTTACTACGACACCGCAAGCCTGAATGTGCTAAAATATCAGCCTGTAAGAGAAACCTACACCGTAGGCGACAGTATTCCTTTGCAGGGTGACAGCTACAGCTACCCAAACAGCTTTGACATTATTGTACTGCGTGACAGCGTTGCGGTAACTGTCCGCAACGGAGTAATTACAAGCATAACAAGTACAGACAGCTACCAATACGGCGGTGTGCCTGTAGTAAACGGCAGAGGCTTTGAGGTGCTGGCAGACAGCAATGAAAAGGTACAGCAGTTCCTGTCGGAATACAAACAGCTTGCAGATATAAACGATTCTGAATTTTTCGCAAAGTGGGTTAAGTTCGATACCTACAGAAAAATTGTAATTAAAAATCTGTAATTACATCAACAAAAACGGCAGAGTAGCTTGTATATAGGATGAAGAGCTTGTATTTACCAAAGTTAGGCTGTAAATCCAAACGGCAATTTGCAAATTAACAAAAGTATAATTACATTAAAAAGTACAGTCCAAGGGTAGTTAATTTACCTTTGGACTGTACTTTTTGTTGCTGTATTATGCTGTAGTTGTCTACTTATAAAAGAATGTGACCTTACAGTTGTTGTAAGGTCACATAATAAATCTGACATATATTTTGTAGGATGACGCTATTTATTAGTCTTATTTATATTACAGGCATAAATAAATTAACTTTCTTCCTTTACCTCGTGATACTCCTTTTCGGTGTTTACATTCCATATGTCCTTTTTGTCGGTTTTGCCCAGCTTTATAGCCTGTGCGGCCCTTATGGCTGTCAGCATAGAATGATCCATATTGTTGTAGCGGTGTTGACCGTTTCTGCCTACGCAATATAGATTTTGGTAGGTATCCAAATATTCAATAAGCTTATCCATATGCTCGTATGTGTCAAAGTAAGCCGGATATGCCTTTTTAATCTTCTCACGGTGACTGTCCAAAACCGCATTTTTAGCAATAACGCCCATTGTTTCCAGCTCGCCTATTGCCATTTTAATACATTCCTCGTCACTCATATTCCAGAAGCTGTCGCCCTCTTCGCAGAAATACTCCAAGCCTATCCATACTGTATGCTCAGGGTCTTTTACTAGGTACGGTGACCAGTTGTTGAATACCTGTATTCTGCCCAGCTTAACATTAGTGTCCTGTACATATATCCAGCAGTCAGGCACAATGTTGCCAAGGGTTTTCTTGTTGGTTTCATTTTTAAGCTCCAGCTTGTTTACAAGCAAACCTACAGTTACAAAATCTCTGTATGGCAAGCCCTTTGCAATGTCGGTAATGTTTTGCGGAGGCGCATCTCCCACCATACCGGTAACCAAATCCTTTACAGGCATAGAGGAAACAAAAATGTCGCCCTCTACGGTTATATCTCCCTGTGGAGTTTCGCATACTACAGCTGTAACCTTGCCGTCTTTACAGACAATGTTTTTAACCTTGTGATTTTTCTCAATCTTGCCGCCCAGCTGGCATACCTTTTTTGCCAGTGTTTCATACAGTTGACCGGGGCCAAACTTAGGGTACCAAAACTGCTCTATAAGTGAGGTTTCTACCTCTTTGCTGTCCTTTTTCTTTTTACCGGAGAACATATTTTTAAGAACCTCTTTAATAGACAGTCCCTTTACACGCTGTGAACCCCAGTCGGCAGATATTTCGCTTGGATGTCTGCCCCACAGCTTTTCTGTATAGCCTTCAAAAAACATACTGTACAGCACTTTGCCAAAGCGATTTATGTAGAAGTTTTCAAGTGAATCCTCCGGCTTTTTGCAAATGCAGGACTTCAAGTAGCTAAAGCCTGCTTTCATAGTTGTTGCAAAGCCCATATTCTTGATGGTTTCTGCTTTTAGTGTAACAGGGTAGTCAAAAAAGTGCTTCATATAGTAAATTCTTGACACTCTTTCTCTTACAAGCATAACCTCGTCTTCAACATTCGGGTCAGGGCCGCCGGCTTCCAGCGGCTTTTCTCTGCCAAGCTTTGCGTCATCAAACGACGGTGCACCCTGTAGCGGCATAAGCTCTTTCCATTTATTCATTATTTCATCGCTTTTAGAGAAAAAACGGTGACCGCCTATGTCCATTCTGTTGCCGTTATATTTTACGGTTTGTGAGATACCGCCTATAACATCGGTTTCCTCCAAAACGGTAACATCATATTCTCCTGTACCGTCATTTAAAAGTTCATATGCTGCAGTAAGTCCTGCCGGGCCTGCGCCTATAATGATTACCTTTTTCATCTTAATTTTCTTAGTACCCCTTTCTGTGTTAGGTAATATGCGGAGCAACACAAATCCGCTCCTGTATAGTATTTAAAATCATCAAACTACTAAAACGGCTTATTTTGAGCCGTTATTTTTTTCTGAATTTTTATTAAACAGCAGGTATTTCCTTGCAAAAAAGTTCCATAAAAAAGACACTGCCGTAGATACAACCTTGGCTATTATTTGGTATAGGCTTGTGCTGTTTGCAAGCATAAATTCAAATAAAGAGGTTATACCCAAGGTGATTAAAAGTCCCACCACGCCAATGGCTGCAAAGGAGAGAAACTCCAACAACCTGTTGTTGGTTTTTGAATTTTTAAATATCCAAAAGGTGCTTAAACAGTAATTAACAACAAGCCCGGCCGCAAATGATAAACCATTGCACAGTGGAGCAACAAGCGTTTCGCCAAATACATAGTAAAAAAGCAGAACAGACAGCCCCCAGTCTACCACCGTAGCAAAGCCGCCTACAAAGCAGTATCTGAAAAACTGAATAAATGTGCTGTCGGTTTCCTCTACAAACAGCTTTTTTAGGTTCATTTGCAAAACCACCCTTTATATAGCATAATCTGATAACATACCCTAAATTATATCAGACGCACAGTCCTTTTTCAAGAATGAATAGGCATTATTAAAATGATTTTTCCTAATAAATGCATTTAGTGGTAAGTTTTACTTTGTAAGCATACTATTTGAAGTAGAGCCTTAGCAGTTTATAAGGCAAGGGGTATTGTCATAATGCGGTGTTTAATAGAGCTGTTATAATGTGAAAACTGAAAAAATATACAGCTTAAATGCAATATTTGTTAAAATAATGTTGACTAAAAAAATATATAAGTTATAATTAATGTGTTATGTTGTAATTAACAGTTGTATTTATAGCTGTTGTAAACATTATAGTTTAATAATATATTTTTTATATCAAGAAAGGATATGAATTTATAATGAGTAGAGTTTACAATTTCTCAGCCGGTCCTTCAATGCTTCCGGAATCAGTACTAAAAAAAGCTGCAGCAGAAATGCTTGACTATGAGGGCAGCGGACAATCCGTAATGGAAATGTCACACCGTTCTAAGATTTACGGAACAATCATTCAGGGAGCAGAGGCTCTTTTAAGAGAGATTATGAATATTCCTGATAACTACAAGGTTTTGTTCTTGCAGGGTGGTGCTTCCACACAGTTTGCGGCTATTCCTATGAACCTTATGACAAAAAGCGGCAAGGCTGACTATGTTATTACAGGTCAGTGGGCTAAAAAGGCACACGCAGAGGCTGCAAGATACGGCCAGGCAAATGTTGTGGCATCTTCTGCCGACAAGACATTTACATATATTCCAAAGCTTGACCCTGCTACATTTACAAAGGATGCTGACTACTTCTATATTTGTATGAACAATACAATTTACGGTACAGTTTACCACGAGCTTCCTGATACAGGTGATGTTCCGTTGGTTGCTGATATTTCTTCATGCATTCTTTCAAGACCTATTGATGTTTCAAAGTTTGGCGTTTTGTATGCAGGCGCACAGAAGAATATGGCTCCGGCCGGCTTAACAGTAGTTATTGTTCGTGAGGATCTTATAGGCAACGCTATGGATATTACTCCTACAATGCTTAACTGGAAGACACACGCTGATAACGGTTCTATGTTCAACACTCCTCCTTGCTACACAATCTATATTGCAAAGCTTGTTCTTGAGTGGATTAAGAACGAGGTAGGCGGTCTTGACAAAATGTACGAGCTAAACAAGAAAAAGGCTGACCTTCTTTACAACTTCCTTGACAACTCTAAGCTGTTTAAGGGCACTGTTGTACCTGAGGACCGTTCACTTATGAATGTTCCTTTCGTAACAGGCAGTGACGAGCTTGACGCTAAGTTTGTAAAAGAGGCTACAGAGGCAGGCTTGGTAAACATTAAGGGTCACCGTACAGTAGGCGGTATGCGTGCTTCTATTTACAACGCTATGCCATACGAGGGTGTAAAGGCTCTGGTTGACTTTATGACAGAGTTTGAGAAGAACAACGGCTGATTTTTACCGTTGCTTCCGTAATAATAAATTTTATATATAAGAGGTTGATTACCAATGTATAATATTAAAACATTAAACAAAATTTCAACTGTTGGTCTAAGCAGACTTGGCAGCGACTATACATACGGCGACGATGTTCAGAATCCTGACGCTATACTTGTACGCAGTGCTTCAATGCACGAAATGGATATGCCGGAGTCACTTCTTGCTATTGCAAGAGCAGGCGCAGGCGTAAACAACATTCCTCTTGACAAGTGCAGTGAGCAGGGAATAGTTGTTTTCAACACACCAGGTGCAAATGCTAACGCAGTAAAGGAGCTTGTAATTGCAGGATTGCTTCTAAGCTCAAGAAAAATTACAGCCGGTATTGAGTGGGCAAAAACACTAAAGGGTAACGGCGACGCTGTAGGCAAAATGGTAGAGAAGGGCAAGAGCCAGTTTGCAGGTCCTGAAATTAAGGGTAAAACTCTTGGCGTTATCGGTTTGGGTGCTATTGGTGCTTTGGTTGCAAATGCCGCTATTGCCTTGGGTATGGATGTAATAGGCTATGACCCATTCCTTTCAGTAGACGGTGCTCTTCAGCTTTCAAGACATGTTAAGCATGTTACTAACCTGGACGAAGTTTTTGCCGGCAGTGATTATATTACAGTTCATGTTCCGCTAACACCTGACACAAAGAATATTATTTGCGCAGAAAACATTGCAAAAATGAAGGACGGCGTCAGAATTCTTAACTACTCTCGTGCAGACCTTTGTAATTCTGAGGATGTTTTGGCTGCTATAGAGAGCGGCAAGGTAAGCACATATGTTACAGATTTTGCTACAGACAATCTTTTGGGAGTAGACGGCGTTATTGCTATGCCTCACCTTGGTGCTTCAACACCTGAAAGTGAAGACAACTGTGCAAGAATGGCTGCTGATGAAATTAAAGATTACTTGGAAAACGGCAACATTACACATTCTGTAAACTTCCCGGCAGCAAAAATGGCAAGAACAGGCGATGTTCGTTACTGTGTACTTCACAAGAATGTACCGGCAGTTCTTCAAAATGTTCTATCTTTTGTAAGCCAGCAGGGCGCAAATGTAGAGAATATGGAGAATAAGTCAAGAAAAGACTACGCTTACACAATTATTGATGTTACAGGAGCTTCCGCTGACCTAACAGACAGCATTAAGGGAGTAGACGGCGTTATTCGTGTAAGAGTAATTAAGTAATTGACACAATTAATTTAATACAGCTTAAAATTAAGGACATTGGAATGCATAATTTCCAATGTCCTTTTTGTTGTTTGCTATATGCGCTTTTATTTGTTTAGTTTTTTAATAAATGCTCCAAAAACAGTGCAGTTTAAAGTTTTAGTTTCGCAGTCCTTGCTTGTGTTAAGTAAAATTAGATTAAATGCATAAAATTTTCATAATGGTAAAATTTATGTTAAATGCGTTGTTATTTTATTTTTATATTAAATTAACTTTGTTTATATCATAGAAATTCCGTACATATTGTTGACAATTTTCCAATAAAAGTTTACGATATATAATATATAAATAAAAATTTTATAATATTATGGGTAAATCGGAGCCAAAAAATTAAAAAAGATAACTTTATAATTTAATCTAAAAGCTCTAAAAATATTTTTAAAATTCACCCTATTTTGCGTAATTAATACAAATTTATACTATTGCGCTTATTCCGACAATAAGTTAAAAAGCCGTGGCTGCTAATATGTGTTTTTAACAAGTGCGGCAAAATAGGACTGCCCCTACCGTGGGTACATAATATTATGGAAATTATAAATTACAAATGCCTAAGCATTATATATTTTGACAGGTAGTTGTATATAAAAGGAATTATTAAAAGGAGAATAGTTAATGAAAAAAAGCAAAAGAGTTATCGCTATAATTGTTTCTGCCATTATATTGCAGAGTGTGGCGGCAACGGCAAGTATTACTGCCTACGGCTATACTGACGGCCAAACGGAAGCAACGCAGGCAGCAGAAAGTGTTAATGCCACAGCAGAACAGGAAGAAAGTGCTACCGAATACGCCACCGACGGAAAAGCTGTAGATTTAGGTGACAGTGCGGCAGATTCAAAAGTCTTGCATTTTGGCAATTATGAATACGAAATAGTAAACGACACCGTAACCATTGTTAAATATACAGGCGATGAAAGCAGTGTAAAAATTCCCAATATCATTAACGGTTACAGTGTAACAAAAATAGAAGAATATGCCTTTGAGGACAAGCAGGACTTAACAGAGGTAATTTTTCCGGATAAGCTTCAATCTATTGGAGATTTTGCCTTTTTGGGATGCGTAAAGCTGAAAAAGGTTGATATTCCTCAAACAGTAACGGAAATCGGACAGTGTGCAGTTGGTTATTTTGCAAAGAACAACAATATCTACCCTACAGGCGGCGTAGTTATAATAGGACATAAAAATGAAGTTGTTAAAAAATATGCAAAGAAGTGCGGTTATCCTTATAAAGACGAGGATGTAATTGAGGCCTCTAAAATCACCCTAAACAGAGATACTGCCGTACTGGGCGTAGGTGAAAACTTTAAAATAACAGCTACATTAACACCGCAAAACGCTGTTGCTGAAATTACATATCAATCAAACAATGTTAATGTTGCTAAAGTATTGCCGGACGGCACTGTTAAGGCAGTAGGCACAGGCGAAGCCCGTATTACGGTTATGACCAATAACGGAAAAAAAGCATATTGCAATGTTACAGTAAGACAAGCGCCAAACAGTGTTTCAATTAGTAAGTCAAAAATGACTCTTGGAATGGGCGAAAAATACAGACTAAGCTGTACATTACCATACGGTACCGCCGCAAGCGATATTACTTATACCTCAAGTAATAATTCTGTTGTACAGGTGGATGAAAAAACAGGCGAGGTTACTGCAAAGGGTGTTGGCATGGCAAAAGTTACCGTAAAAACCTACAACGGTAAAACAGCAGTGTGCAACATAACTGTAAGGTACGCTCCATCGTCTGTAGGTCTTAACAAAACAAAGCTTGTGCTGGGCGTAGGCGAACAGTTTGACCTTGACAGCTATTTGCCGTCGGGTTGCGGAGCATACAGCGTAACCTATTCTTCTGAAAAAGATGAGGTTGCATCTGTAAGAAAGGCCGGAGGGTTAGTTACCGCAAAGGCAGAGGGAACTACGGAAATAATCGTAAAAACCTACAATGGTAAAACGGCAGTGTGCACCGTAACTGTAAAAAAAGCCCCATCGTCTGTTGGCTTAAATAAAACACAGCTTGTACTTGGTGTAGGCGAAAAGTTTGACCTTGACAGCCGCCTGCCGTCAGGCTGCGGAGCATACAATGTAACATATTCTACAAACAATTCCAAGGTAGCTACTGTAAGAACAGCAGGCGGCCTTGTTACTGCAAAAGCAGTAGGTACAGCAAAAATAACAGTAAAAACCTATAACGGAAAAACTGCAGTTTGTACTGTAACTGTAAAAAAAGCTCCCCAAAGTATTTCACTGAATAAAAAACAGATTACTCTTGGAGTAGGTGAGGAGTTTGACCTTGACAGCCGCCTGCCGTCAGGCTGCGGAGCATACAATGTAACATATTCCACAAATAATTCCAAGGTAGCCACTGTAAGAACAGCCGGCGGACTTGTTACTGCAAAGGCGGTAGGTACAGCAAAAATAACAGTAAAAACCTACAACGGAAAAACAGCGGTTTGTACTGTAACTGTAAAAAAAGCACCTGACAGAATAACAATGAATACAGATAAAATTACGCTTGGTTTAAAAGACAACTTTACCTTGTATGCGGATTATCCTAAGGACAGCAGCTGCAGCAGCCTGACCTTTACCTCAAGTAATCCTAAGGTTGTCAGCGTTAATAAAAACGGTAAAATAACGGCTAACAGCTATGGCAGGGCAGTTATTACCGCTTCATCATATAACGGAAAAAGAACAAGATGTGTGGTAACTGTTGAAAAGAATATAATTACCGACCTAACATTAATCGCTAAAAGCCAAGAGGGCAATAACGGCACAAAGTACCGTACATGGTTCTACGGAGCAGAGTGGAGCGGTGTTGACTGGTGTGCAATATATGTAAGTTGGCTGTATGGCAGAGTAGACGGCATAAACAAGTATGTTGTAAAAACAGACGGCGCAGGATGCTTTGCCCGTGAGGGCGTGCCAAGGGGCTTTGGCAGGTGGTATGAAAGTAACTATTCCTGTCCCACCACTACACCAAAAGCCGGCGACGTGGTGACCTTTACATGGAACGGTATGGGCAGGGTGTATACCCAGGACATTTACTACAGCAACCATGTAGCATATGTGTACGCTGTGGATAACACATACATTTATACAGTAGAAGGCAACACCGTGGCAAACGGCGAAGAGTATGACACTGCAAATAATTCAAGAGTAGTGTTAAAACGCTATAACAAAAACAGCGGTGTAATTAACGGTTATTTCAGACCTTATTATTAATACGGCATAAAGTAATATAATAGGCACTTATAATAAATATTGGATAACAAATAGAGCCTACAATATAAAATGTGACAAAGGGCATTGGAGAAATTATCTTCAATGCCCTTTTTGTATGCTGTAATTAAATATAATAAAAAGACTTAACACCGGCAAAAAGCCGGTGTTAAGCCAAGGTCAAAACTAAGTCTTATGTAATTAGTATTTAGCAGGGTTAGCTGAAAGATATTTTTTAACCATCAGTGCTACTTTAAACACAATGGCATCCTCAAACTCACGCAGGTCAAGACCTGTCAGTTTCTTTATCTTTTCAAGTCTGTACACCAAAGTATTTCTGTGTACAAAAAGCTTTCTTGAGGTTTCTGATACATTCAGGCTGTTCTCAAAGAATTTCTGAATGGTAAACAGAGTTTCCTGGTCAAGCGACTCTATAGAGCTTTTTTTGAATACTTCTTTTAGGAACATTTCGCACAATGTTGTTGGCAGCTGATAAATAAGTCTTGCAATACCAAGGTTGTCATAGCTGATAATAGATCTTTCGGTGTCAAATACCTTACCAACCTCAAGTGCAACCTGGGCCTCTTTAAATGAACGGGCAAGATCCTTAATGCCTGTTACAACAGTACCTATACCTACCGTACAGTGTGTATAGAATTCGCTTGAAAGTGTGTCTACAATAGAGCTTGCAAGCTTTTCAAGGTCTTTAGAATCTATTCCTGTGCGTATTTCCTTTACCAAAGCAATATCGGTTTCGTTTATGCTTATAACAAAATCCTTTGACTTGTCAGGGAAGAAGTTTTGTACAACATCATAAGCAGAAATGTCTGTTTTTGATGTTACCTTAATAAGCAT
The DNA here is from genome assembly GCA_902789345.1 of uncultured Ruminococcus sp. Lineage (GTDB taxonomy): Bacteria > Bacillota > Clostridia > Oscillospirales > Acutalibacteraceae > CAG-964. The sequence goes on along the minus strand of CADANT010000001.1, from coordinate 35,474 downwards.
ACAAACTCTGGTAACTTCAGAATTAAATCTAAGCTCTCTTGCCTTTAGGTAAATATCACCCGGTAAAATGTTGTCAAGAATAACATTTTTAATAAAGTTTGCTCTGTCATATTTTTCGTCATAGTATTGCTTTATGCTGCTTAACGATACTGCCAAAAGCTGTGCATATCTCTGGGCAATATCATCACTGCCCTCAATAAATACTGCATATTCGCTGCTGCTGCCTGTGCCAAACGACTTAAATGTTTGTCCATTTATTACAAATGGGGTTGACGCACTAAGTGTTTCAGTTGTGACACTATCAATTACTTCGCCGATTCTGCCAAGCTCACTGCAGGCAATTACTACTGAAGTATCATCAATAACGCCAATAGCACGGTCAACGGCGTCTTTCATTTGGTGAATAACACCTTGAAACAGTCTGTTAGACATATAAAATCCCTCGCAATTTCTAAAAATTTAATTATCATTTATTCGTTACGATACTTTTGTAAAAATATCACTAAAAATAATCTTGCACATTGTGAGTTTATTTTCTATCATATCCATTTTACACAAAAATTTTGAAAATTGCAACAGTTTTAACAATAAAAAAGAGTTAATATCAAAATTTATTTTACCAACATTAATATATGTGTTAAATATTAACTACAGTTGTGCACACAAATGCGCGGCTTTGAATCAAACTGCCGCTGCGTAGTTGTAGAGGCAGACACATAACAAGCGTGTCTGCCTCATTGAGTAAGGAAATAAAAATGAAATGAAAAAGATGTATGCGTAATTTACAGTTCCCCAATGGCAAAATAACAAATCGTAGGGGAAAACACATCCTAACAAAACACTACCAAAATACAACAAGGAAACACCCTCTTGTACTGCTATTATAACACAAAACATATTTATAATAAAGACTTTTCAAAAAAATAATTTATTTTGTCTATAATAACCAATTTACAAATTTAAGTATATGTATGTTGAATAATTTATTTGAGAGTTAATATTAATTATTTTGAAATAGCAAATGAGTAAATAAGAGAAATTAAGAGTAAATTGAAGAAAACAAGAGATAATATATATGTAAATTAAATTTTTTAAAAAATCTGTTGACTTTGCCACTTGCCTATGGTATTATCATACCTGCGACAAGTTTAGGGCTTTACGCCCTACAAAAAAGATTTATTTTATACGGAGGAAAGATATATGTCTACTTTTATGGCAAAAAAAGGCGAAGTAGAACGCAAGTGGTATATTCTTGATGCTGCCGGCAAGCCACTGGGCCGCACAGCTGCTCAGGCTGCTACTCTGTTAAGAGGCAAGCACAAGCCAACTTATACACCACATGTTGACTGCGGCGATTATGTTATCATCATTAACTGTGACAAGGCTGTGCTAACAGGCAACAAGCTTACACAAAAGCACTGGTACCGTCACACAGGTTATGTTGGTCACCTAAAGGATACAAGATATGATACACTTATGGCTTCAAGACCTGAAAAGGCAATGGAGTTGGCTGTTAAGGGTATGATTCCATCAAACACAATCGGCAGAGCAGCTTTACTAAGACTAAAGCTGGTTGCAGGCGAAGAGCACAAGCACCAGGCACAAAAGCCTGAGGTTTGGGACAAGTAAGAAAGGAGGCAACATAAATGTACGATCAGAAACCACATTTTTACGGAACAGGTAGAAGAAAGAGCTCTGTAGCAAGAGTTAGACTATACCAGGGAACAGGTAAAATTACAATTAATGACAGAGATATTGACGAGTATTTCGGTCTTGATACACTAAAGCTAATCGTTCGTCAGCCTCTTGAGCTTACAGAAACAACTGAGAAGTTCGATGTAGTTTGCAGAGTTGCAGGCGGCGGCGTAACAGGTCAGGCAGGTGCTATCCGTCACGGTATTTCAAGAGCACTGCTTCAGTATGACAGCGAAGCGCTAAGAGCTACACTAAAGAAGGCCGGCTTCCTAACTCGTGACCCAAGAATGAAAGAGCGTAAGAAATACGGTCTTAAGGCAGCTCGTAGAGCACCACAGTTCTCAAAGAGATAATTATTTTCATAGCGTTGTTTGTACTCGGTTTTATGTGTACAAGCATGAAAAGAAGATTAAAGCCTTTCACGGAATTGTCTGTGAAAGGCTTTTTGTATGTCTAAAACTAAGGCATTATGTGAATAGTTGGGGTGAAACAGCTTAAAAAGAATAATTCATTTTATGGTGACAGTTGAGAATAAATTTGTAAGACAACATTTAGCAGGGGGTGCGGTTTAAGGGATACCTGTCTAACCTCATTATTGTCTTGGCATTAGTTAATATAACCTCAGTTATTTTAGTTTGGCAATTCTGCCGATAGTTTTAATCGGTTTATACTATTTATAGACATTATACCGTGAAATTATCTTGACAAATTATTTGTAATATGTATACTATTATTTGTAAGTAGTATAATTTAGTACTATGGGGAGAATTTAGGAGGAAAAATATGGGAAAATTAAACAAAATAACCTCGGCGTTATTGTCAGTAATTATGGTTATAGGTATATTCAGTGCTATACCGTTTGTTGCAAGTGCGGCCACAAGCGGTAGCTATGAATACAGTGTAAACAGTGACAACACTGCCAAAATAACAAAATATATTGACAATGGCAGCAAAACAGTCACCATACCAAGCTCTATTGGCGGATATGTGGCTACTGAAATAGGATCACAGGCTTTTGAAAATTGCAGTAGCTTTAACAGTGTAACCATACCAAGCAGTATCACAAATATTGGTGAATTTGCATTCAGAGGCTGCACAGGCTTGACAAGTGTGACTATACCGAGCACTGTTACACAAATAGGTAATTACGCATTTGGATACATATATAGTAATAATTATTCCGTTAAAATTGACGGTTTTACTGTATACGGTACAAAGGGAACTGCAGCGGAAATATATGCATATAGCAATGGTTTTAATTTTGTTGAGGGTGTAGCGGCGGTTGACCCTACAGAGGTAAAGCTGAACCAAAGCAGTCTAACACTGGGCGTAGGTGATAGTTATATTCTGGTAAGCACCGTTTTACCGTCAGATGCAAACAACAAAATCTGTACATGGTATACAAGTAACAGCAGTGTAGCTACAGTAGGCAGCACAGGTAAAGTAACAGCAAAAGCTGTAGGTACAGCTGTAATAACAGCAAAAACAGTAAACGGAAAAACAGCCACTTGTAAAGTAACGGTAAAGCCGGCACCAACAGGTGTAAAAATCAGCCCAACAGCTCTAACCTTGGGCAAAGGTGAAAGCTATGTTCTGAAAAGTACCGTTTCGCCGACAGATGCAAAAAATAAAACCTGTACATGGTCTACAAACAACAGCAGTATAGCAATAGTAAGCAGCACAGGTAAAGTAACGGCAAAAGCTGTAGGTACAGCTGTAATAACAGCAAAAACAGTAAACGGAAAAACAGCCACTTGTAAAGTAACAGTAAAACCGGCACCAACAAGTGTAAAAACCAGCCCAACAGCTTTGACTTTAGGCAAAGGCGAAAGCTATACAATAAAGGAGAGCACCAGCAGTGGCAGTTATGCAAATAATGCCAACTTAAAGTGGACAAGTACAAACACAAATGTAGTAACTGTAAAAAAGGGCAGCGGTAACGCGGCAGTGCTAAAGGCAACAGGTCAGGGCACAGCAAATGTAAAAATAACTTTGTACAACGGAAAAACAGCTACCTGTAAGGTAACAGTAAAGCCGGCGCCAACAAGCGTAAAAATTAACCCAACAAGTCTGACATTAGGCAAGGGAGAGGGTTATACAATAAGTGCAAGCACCAGCAGTGGCAGCTATGCAAATAATGCCAACATAAAGTGGACAAGCACAAACACCAAAGTTGTAACTGTTAAAAAGGGCAGTGGCAATAAAGCGGAGCTAAAGGCCGTAGGCAAGGGTACAGCAAATGTAAAAATAACCCTGTATAACGGAAAGACAGCCACCTGTAAAGTAACAGTAAAACCGGCACCCACAAGCGTAAAAGTTAGTCCAAGTTCGGTTACTTTGGATGTTGGTAAAAGCTATACTGTAAGCGAAATCACCAACAGCGGCAGCTATGCAAATGCTGCCAACCTAAAATGGACAAGCACAAACACAAAGGTTGTAACTGTGAAAAAGGGCAGCGGCAACAAAGCGGTGCTAAAGGCAGTAGGTACAGGCACAGCGAATGTAAAAATAACCCTGTTTAACGGTAAAACAGCAACCTGTAAGGTAACCGTTAACTGCAGTGATATTAACTCTGCTAAAACAGAAAAGGACTATTACACATTAAGCTACAAGGTTTATGAGATAGTTAACCAAGAGAGAATAAAAGCAGGTGTAAAACCGCTGAGATTCAACGATAAAGTGAACAAGGCTGCCATGAAAAGGGCAAAGGAGTGTCATAAGTACTTCTCTCACACCAGACCTAACGGAAAAGACTGTTTTACAGTGTTTAGCGAGTTTGGAATAAAACAAAGTTACGCCGGTGAGAATATAGCTTTAGGCTACAGTGCCCCTAAGTATGTTATGGAAGGCTGGATGCAGTCAAAGGGACACAGGGATAATATTTTAAACCCTGTCTTTACTGATTTTGGCTGCGGCGTTTGCAGTACAGGTGAGTGGACTCAATTATTTTGCAGAATATAAGTCTTAGAGAGCTATAAATATTAGTTAAAGCCCCTATAGTATTTTTTGATTTGATAAATACCCTCTTTACCGAAAAAGCGGTAGGGAGGGTATTTTAATGAAACTTCATTTAATTTTCAGTGAGCTATGCACATTTGTTCTATCTACAGTCCGTTTGTGATATGGCACAGAGAGATTTGGGGATAATGCAGGCAAAAATACAGACAACAAAAAGGGACGCTTACACAAGCGCCCCTAAAAATACTGTTGTATTCAAGAAAAGGTGTTAAGGTACCTTTAAGTATACCTACTGTATAGAGCAGTCTAAATACTCATCAAGCTCCTTGTCTTGCTTTTTCCTTTTCTTTTCTCTAATTACCAAAAAAGCTGTTATAGTTGTGGCTATAGCTGTAATGGTGGCTATAGCTGCAATTATTATGGCAATTTTGCTGTGACAGTTATCGTTTCTTTTTAGCATTAGAATTACCTCCCAGCCAATAAATTTATACACTCATTCTTTATTATTATAATACCCAAAACAGAGGCAAATGTCAACCGGATTTTTATTTAATTCTTTTTAACAAAATGTAAACGAAAAATGCCCGGCTATATTTGTAAAAATATTTATATGTGTAATTATATAAGCCTGCATTCGTTAAAAAACAGTTTGGCAATTATTAATTTTATGTTTAACGGATGTTAATATTTTGTACAAATATACATAGTAGTATATAGGCATAGAATAAATAAAACAGTTTAGAAAGTTTCATTTTTTATCTCCCTTTTAATATATAAAAAAGAAGAATGCTCGCCTGGTGCGGGCTTCTTTTTTTGCATTATTTTGGAATGTAAATTGTGTTATAGGGGAACAAACACGGAAAAGTAGGTGTATTTGTTACATAAAATGCAACTTTTGTTGGTTGAAATTTCATTTATGACCGCATATAATTCATTACACAAGGTAATTATGTAACAAATTTTTTAAATTGGTCATAATTAATTGCACAATGGTTATAATTATAATCAAACAGCCGCTAAAGGTTGCCGATTATGCTTGAAATTAACGGCAACTAGTGGTAAAATCATAACCAATAAGAGGATAAGCATTTACTGCGGTTGAAACCGTTAAAAATGCTTTAATTGTGCTTATTAATATTATTATGGATGGAGGTAATTAAATGCAGGATATGTTGTCTAAAATTGTCAATATGGACGAAAAGGTTCGTGTTGAGAATAAACAGGCAGAGCAGCGAAAAGCTGATTCTTATAAAAAGATAGCCAAGAAAAAAGACGACATCTATAATGATTACATCAGCCGTGCAAGAGTAAGAATAAAAAAGAACGAGGTTGTTGAGCGTGCTGCCGCCGAAAAGAAGTGGCATGAGCTTGAAGCTAAGCAAAAGGAATGCTTAGAACAGCTTGACAAGGCTTATGCCCAAAAGGGTCAGCAGTGGATTAACGCTATTGTTGACAATGTTATTAATTCTTGATTTTTTATTCATCTCAAACAAGGAGGGATAGGTGTGGCATTATCATATGCGTCAAATGCCATTTTTTCAAAGGCAAGAGCTATGTATGGCAAGCGTTTGAAAGAAAATGACTACGCTAAACTGCTTGGCTGTAATTCTGTACCGGAAATATTGTCGTGTCTAAAAGGCTACGAAAAGTACGCACCAATGCTTAATAAGCTAAGTGAACGGGATGTACATAGAGCACAGCTTGAGTCTGCACTTAAGCAGCAGCTGTTCCAGGATTATGAATCTCTTTGTAGGTACGAAGTAACAGTAGGAGAAGATTTTTCCAAATACACCATTATGAGGGCGGAAATTAACCAGATAATGAATTTCCTTACACTGCTCAACGGCGGAAACCCTCATGAGTTTTACAGTACACTGCCAAAATATTTTTTAAAGGTGTCTTCAATTAATTTTGCGGCGCTGTCTAACACAAACAATTATGACGAGTTCTTGAACGCTTTGGGTAAGTCGGTATACGCCAAGCTGTTGGCACCATACAAACCTAAAAACGGAGAGCATGTAGACATAACGACAGTAGAAAATGTACTTTTGTTCCATTTGTTTAAAACCGTTTATGAAATAGTTGATAAAACAAAGGGTGCAGAGCGTAATGCGCTTAAAAAAATGTTTGATACAAATATTGATTTGCGTAATTTCACACGAGTGCTGCGCATAAAGAAGTATTATAAGCTGGAGCCTGACGAAATTAAAAAGCTGTTGATTCCTTTTGGTTCTCTAAAAGCTAAGCAGATTGAGGCTTTGTGCAATGCGCAGGATTCTAAAGAGCTTTTTGCCATTATGCAGCAAACTATGGCAGGCAGGTGCATTCCTAGGCTTGAGTACAGCTATACCAGTGAAATACCACGCAGGGCTTTGTACGAAGAAAGCCACAAGCAAATGTATTTTTCGGTAAATCCTTCGGTTGTTTTGGTAGCGTACCATGCGCTTGCAGAAACCGAGGTTGATAACATTATTCATATAATAGAGGGCGTGCGTTACGGCGTAGACGCCGAAAAGGTTAAGAGCCTGCTTATATATTAATGTTAATTATTTTACGATACTGTAAATTAAGAAGGGAGGAAGTGAAATGTCCGTTTCTCCTATGAAAGTGATTAGCATTATTGGACTGAAAGATGACCTGGACAGGGCAATAAAAATCTTGGGTGATTCACAAGCTTTTGAGCCTGAACCCGTAACAAGCTTTTATTCCAATACTGAAAATTTTAGCACAGTGTCAGAACAAAATAAGTATTCTGAACTGCTGTCAGAATTTGATAATTCACTTTCAGTTGCACATATTGAGCCTGAGCTTGCAGATATAAAAAAATTCGAGCCTACCGACGAGAAGCTGCTGGAGTATTGTAACAGTTTTATTCAACAGCTTGACCAACATTCGGTAAAGGTTTCAGACAAAAAGCAGGCGATTGAGCAATGTGTGAAAAGTATTGAACAGACATCACATTTTTTAGGAGTTAAGATTGATATGAAGCGTGTAAGAGCGTGTGAGTATATCAAGCCTAACTTCGGACGAATTCCTTTAGACAGTATGCGAAGACTTAAAGAGGATTATAAGGACAATCCGTATGTAATGTTTTTTGAGTCGGCTGTTGACAAGGAATACTGTTGGGGTGTTTATATGGCGCCTGTAGACGAGGCAGAGGAAGTAGACAGAATTTTTTCAAGCCTGTTCTTTGAAAAATACGATGCCTCCGATATTGACGGTACACCTGAGCAGTACATTATAACGCTGAAGCGCAACAAGCAAAAGCTTGAAGCAGAACTGCAGGAAGCAGAAAAGCAACGAAGCGAGTTTCTTGAGGCGAATTTCAGTGAAAGTATGAAATATTATACGAAATTAACCGAAAAGGCAATTTATCAAAATGTAAAGTCAAATGTAATGCTTTACAAAGGCAACAAAGACAGCTTCATTATTTGCGGCTGGCTGCCAAGCGATATAATTGATGAGGTTACTAAAAAGCTTGATAAGGTAAAAAGTTTGGAGTATACAACAGATGAGGCTATACACCAGCTGGAAAAATCACCGCCTATTAAGCTGAAATATAATTGGTTTGCAAAGCCGTATAAATTCTATGTGGATATGTACGGTGTTCCAAAATATAACGAAATGGACCCTACAACCTTTGTTGCTATAACATACACCATATTGTTTGGCGCAATGTTTGGCGATTTTGGTCACGGCATAGTGCTTGCAATAGCAGGTGCGCTTATGTATAAGCTAAAAGGCTTAAAGGTCGGCAAGGTGCTTATACCTTGCGGTATATGTTCGTCGTTGTTCGGCATACTGTTTGGTTCGTTCTTCGGATTTGAACATGCCTTTGACGGAATGTACCAAGCGTTGTTTGGCTTAGAGGAAAAGCCTATAGATGTTATGGGCGACAATATTATAGATGTTATTTTAGCGTCTGTAGCAATAGGTATTTTCCTGGTAATGCTTGCAATGTGCCTAAACATTTACTCATCGCTGAAGCAGGGCAACTTAGGAAGTGCCTTGTTTGGCTCTAACGGTGTGGCAGGCTTAGTGCTTTACGGATTTATCTGTGCAGGCATTGTTTGTATGGTTGCTTTTGGTGTAAATCTGTTTAACTTCGTAACCATTCCGTTGCTTATAATTTTACCTCTTGTTCTTATATTCTTGGCAGAGCCGCTGGGAAGAAAGGCAGAGGGCAAAAAGGACTGGAAGCCTGAAAAGTGGGGCGACTACTGCGTACAAAACGGATTTGAAATGTTTGAGGTTATTCTTTCTTACCTTTCAAATACAATGTCATTCCTAAGAGTTGGTGCTTTTGTAATGGTACACGCCGGAATGATGATTGTTGTATTTACGCTTATAGATTTGGTAGGCGGTTTGCCTGGCATTGGCGGTATTTTGGTTCTTGTTATCGGTAACCTGTTTGTTATAGGTCTTGAGGGACTGCTTGTATCAATTCAGACATTGCGTTTGGAATTTTATGAGATGTTCAGCCGTTTCTACAGCGGTGCAGGCAGACCGTATAACCCGGTTGTACTAAAAAGATTAAACACAAAATAACGGACATTAATTAATTTATTATAGCCGAAAGGCTTAGAATAAAAAAATTAAAAAATTCGGAGGATTATTATGGAATTTCTAGTACTATTATTACCTATCATCTTTATTCTTGCATCAGCATTGGTTGTTAAAAAGGCTGTTAGCCGTGGCGCTAAGAGAAAGAAATCAGTATTAATTCAAATGCTTTCATTTGCAGCTGTACTAATTTGTTGTGCAGCGTTCCCAATTATGGCAGGCGCTGCTGATACAGCAGCAGCTGCTGACGCAGCATCAAACGGCTTAGGCCTGCTTGCTTGTGCAGCTTCAACAGGTATTGCCTGTGTAGGTGCCGGTATTGCTGTTGCAGGTGCAGCTCCTGCAGCTATCGGTGCAACATCAGAAGACCCTAAGGCATTTGGTAGAGCACTTATCTTCGTTGTACTTGGTGAAGGTGTTGCTATCTATGGTTTGCTTATCTCAATTCTTATCTACACAAAGTGCTAATAAACACATACATAAAAAGACGGTGGGATTATGCGTTTTTATTTAATAAGTGACAATGTGGATACTCAGCTTGGAATGAGACTTGCCGGAATAGAGGGCGTAGTTGTTCACGAAGAGCCTGAGGTCCGCAAAGCACTCAAGCAGGCAATGGATACTGAGGATATTGCGGTGGTGCTTATGACCGAGCGCTTGGTATCCCTTTGCCCGGAGCTTATCTATGATTTAAAGCTGAACCGTTCACATCCTTTAATAGTTGAAATTCCTGACAGACACGGCAACGGCCGTACTAAGGATTCAATTACAAAATATGTACAGGATGCTATCGGTATTAAACTATAATTAGGGAGAGGAGTTACCGTTATGGCTAACGACAAACCTGCTAACAAAAGTGTAGGCGACAACGAAAGCAAGTTCCTTGCTGCCATTGAAAAGTATGCACAGCAGCAGCGTGACGCTCTGCAAAGCGAAACAAAGGACTTTGAACAAAGAGTTATGCAGCAGGCAGAAGAAGAAGGTCTGCGTGACGCATATAACCTTATTCATAAAGAGCAAGACGCAATGAGAGCTTCAATAGCCGCAGAGCTGGCTAAAAAAGAAGCTCAGGGTAATTTAGAGGTGTTTAAGAAACGCCAGCAGATTACCGAGGAGGTTTTCGCCAAGGCTACTGCTAAATTGCAGGAATATACCGGTACGCCGGAATACGAAAAAAAGCTTGTCGGCTATGCACAGGAGTGTGCACAGTATTTTGACAAGGATGATATAGAGCTTTGTATAGCTAAAAAGGATGCCGCTATTGCAAATAAGCTTGCAAAAGCCTTTAAGGGAAAATGTACAATAAAAGAAGTTGCAGATATTACTGTAGGCGGATTTAGAGTATATTGCCCGCAAAAGAAGATAGCGGTTGATAAAACACTGGACACAAAGCTGCAGGAGCAAAGAGAGTGGTTCTACACCAACTCCGATTTGCAGGTAAGGTAAAGCAGACTCCATAAGAGAGGAAATGATTTTAATGGAAAATCAGAATGTTGTGTACGGTATAAACGGTCCTGTTGTTACCGTACTTAAAACAAAAGCCTTCTCCATGATGGAGATGGTTTATGTAGGCGAAGAAAAGCTGGTTGGTGAGGTTATCACCATTACAGACGAAATGACTACAATTCAGGTTTATGAAGAAACATCAGGTCTAAAGCCGGGCGACCCTGTAGTAGGTACAGGTGCACCAATGAATGTTCTTTTGGGTCCCGGAATTATTACAAATATTTTTGACGGCATCGAGCGTCCGCTGGGTGCTATTGCAGAAAAAAGCGGTGCTTTTATTTCAAAGGGTGTTGCAGTACCGTCACTTGATATGGACAAGGAGTGGGATGTAACGCTAAAGGTTAAGGTTGGCGATAAGCTGACCTCCGGTCAGATATATGCTACTTTGCCGGAAACACCTGTTATAGAGCACAGACTTCTTGTTCCGCCACGAGTAAGCGGTACAGTTACAAGCGTAAAGCCAAACGGCAAGTACAGGCTTATGGACTGTATAGTTACTTTAAAGCTTGAAAGCGGCGAGGACTATGAGCTTACACTGTGCCAAAAGTGGCCTATCAGAACAGCAAGGCCTGTAAAGGAAAGACTTGCACCAAGTATTCCGCTAATTACAGGACAAAGAGTTATAGACACACTGTTCCCTGTTTCTAAGGGCGGTACAGCTGCTGTACCGGGCGGTTTCGGTACCGGTAAAACCATGACACAGCACCAGATAGCTAAGTGGTGTGACGCTGACATTATCGTGTATGTAGGCTGTGGTGAGCGTGGTAACGAAATGAGCCAGGTTCTTGACGAATTTTCAGCCTTGATAGACCCTAAGAATAACCGTCCTATGACTGACAGAACAGTGCTTATTGCAAATACATCAAATATGCCTGTTGCAGCTCGTGAGGCGTCTATTTATACCGGTATTACACTTGCAGAATATTACAGAGATATGGGCTACGATGTAGCTATTATGGCTGACTCAACCTCCCGTTGGGCAGAGGCGCTAAGAGAAATTTCAGGCCGTTTGGAGGAAATGCCTGCCGAGGAAGGTTACCCGGCTTATTTGCCTTCAAGACTTGCTGAGTTCTACGAGCGTGCCGGCCGTGTAACTCCTTTGTGTGACGGCGAAGGCTCTGTAACAATTATCGGTGCGGTTTCTCCACAGGGTGGTGACTTCTCCGAGCCTGTTACACAGAACACAAAGAGATTTATCCGCTGCTTCTGGGCACTTGATAAGTCCTTGGCTTACTCAAGACACTATCCGGCTATTAACTGGATAGGAAGCTATAGTGAGTATTTTACAGACCTTGACGATTGGTTCGTTAAAAATTACGGCGAGGAATTTATTAAGTGCCGTAACAGTATAAGTACAATCCTGCAGGAAGAAAGCTCGCTTATGGAAATTGTTAAGCTTATTGGTGCAGATGTTTTGCCTGACGACCAAAAGCTGACAATAGAAATTGCAAAGGTTATCAGAGTAGGCTATTTGCAGCAGAATGCTTTCCACCCGGACGATACATATGTAACCATAGAGAAGCAGCTGCTTATGATGAAGACAATTCTTCATCTGTATGATCGTGCAAAGCACCTTGTAAGTGCTAATATTCCTATTAGCCGTGTGCTTGAGGCAGGTCTGTTTGACAAGCTGTTGAAAATGAAGTACGACATTCCAAACAATAAGCTTGAAATGTTTGACGAGTACATAAAGGAAATTGATGAAAAGATTGCAGAAATTACTGCAGTACAGTCATAAATTCATTGAAAGAAGGTAAACACCAATGATTATAGATTATGTGGGCGTTAAAGAAATAAACGGTTCCCTTATAGTTATAGACGGAGTAAAGGACGCTTTCTTCGATGAGGTTGTGGACATTCGTTTAGATGACGGTACTGTTCGTAAGGGCAGAATCGTTACTATGGAGGGTGAGCGTATTGTAGTACAGGTTTTTGAGGGTACTCGCTCAATCTCTTTAACAAATACAAGAACAAGACTGACAGGTCACCCTATGGAAATGCCTATGTCACCTGAAATTGTTGGTCGTGTTTTCAACGGTTCAGGTGAGCCGATAGACGGCTTGGGTGATGTTTTCCCTGAGAAAATGTGCGACATTAACGGTTCTCCTATTAACCCGGTATCTCGTATATATCCTCAAAACTATATTAACACAGGTATCTCTACAATAGACACACTAATGACACTTATTCGTGGACAGAAGCTGCCTATATTCTCCGGTTCCGGTATGAGCCACAACGAGCTTGCTGTTCAGATTGTTCGTCAGGCAAAAATTGCCGACGGCGACGGCAAGGACTTCGTAATTGTATTTGCCGCAATGGGTGTTAAAAACGATGTAGCCGACTACTTTAAAAAGAGCTTTGAGGAGTCAGGCGTACTTCAGAGGGTTGTAATGTTTCTTAACCTTGCAAACGACCCTATCATAGAGCGTATTCTTACACCGAAGTGTGCGTTGGCTACTGCCGAGTATCTTGCTTTTGAGCAAAACAAACATGTACTTGTTATTATGACAGATATGACCTCATATGCCGAGGCACTTCGTGAGTTTAGTACATCAAAGGGTGAAATCCCGGGCAGAAAGGGCTTCCCTGGTTACTTGTATTCCGACTTTGCTTCACTATATGAGCGTGCCGGTATGGTAAAGGGCAAAACAGGCTCTGTTACACAGATTCCTATTTTGACAATGCCAAACGATGATATTACTCACCCAATTCCTGACCTTACAGGTTACATTACAGAGGGTCAGATAGTTCTTGACAGAGGTCTTCAAGGACAGGGCATATATCCGCCTGTATCTGTACTGCCGTCACTTTCCCGTTTGATGAAGGACGGTATAGGTAAGGGCTTTACAAGAGAAGACCACCAGGCTCTTGCTAACCAGCTGTTTGCTTCGTATGCAAAGGTTATGGACGCTCGTTCACTGTCATCGGTAATCGGTGAAGAGGAGCTGTCTGCTATTGACAAGAAGTACATTAAGTTTGGTAAGCTGTTTGAGGATAAGTTTGTAAACCAGGGACCAAAGGCCAACAGAACTATTGAACAGAGCCTAGACCTTGGTTGGGAGTTGCTTTCCCACCTGCCAAAGAATGAGCTTGACCGTGTAGACGATGAAACACTAAATGCTCACTATATTGAAAATATTGAAGAAAAAGAGGCTGCACAGTCTGAAAGCGAAACAGCCCCTCAGGAATAATTTTGAATATTGTCTTTGAAAGGGTAGGTGAGAGAAAATGGCAAACAATGCTGTTGCCACAAAAGGTAACTTAATAAACACTAAAAAGTCATTGGCTCTTGCTAAGGTTGGTTATGACCTTATGGACAAAAAGAGGAACATTTTAATTCGTGAAATGATGACTCTTATTGACAAGGCTAACGAAATTCAAAATAAAATTGACGACGCATACAGCGAGGCTTACCTTAGCCTGCAAACAGCCAATATTACCATTGGTTTTAACAGTGCCAGGGCAAACTCAATACCTGTGGAAAATTCGCTGCAACTTTCATACAGAAGCGTAATGGGTGTAGAAATTCCCATTGTTACAATTAATTGTGACGACACAAAGCTGCCTCTTGACTACGGTATGTATGCAACAAACAATGTACTTGATAACGCAAGGTTTAAGTTTGTTCAGGTTAAAAAACTGACTGCCGACCTGGCTGAAATTGAGAATAGTGTTTATAGACTGGCTGTTGCTATTAAAACTACTCAAAGGCGTGCAAACGCACTTAAAAATATTATGATTCCTCGTTTTGAAGAGAATGTTAAGTTTATAACCGACGCTCTGGACGAAATGGAAAGAGAAGAATTCTCAAGAATGAAGGTTATAAAAACTCAAAAGCAGAACAAGGAAAAGCGTAAAAAAAGAATAGAAGCAATGGCTGAATAACTATCAAAAACCAATCCCCTGTGCAGTATTTTGCATAGGGGATTTTTCGTCTCATTTTGTATACACATGGCTTTAAACATAAAGCAGCCAATATATTATAAAATTTGGCATATAACTAAGGTTGTAATAGATCTAGCTATATGTTATAATACTCCTTGCAATAGCAGGAGTATTTTTTGCCACCGGGTAAAATCTATGCACCTAAGGCGTTCCGTTAGGTCTTTGAAGGAGCGTCTGGGTGCTTTTTATTATGTAAAATTATTGTTTGGAGGTTTGCAAATTGAACAGCTTACTAAAAGACTTTTTTAAGTATACAGGATTGAACATAGCGGGAATGATAGGTTTGTCTTGCTATATTTTGGCGGATACATTTTTTGTAGCACAGGCACTGGGTACAGACGGGCTTGCGGCGCTTAACTTTGCTATAGCGATTTACACGCTTATGAACGGTGCAGGACTTATGCTTGGCATAGGCGGCGCAACGGTTTTTACCATAAAAAAAGAAACCGGCAAAAACGGCAACATTCCGTTTATGCACAGCCTTTACGGTGGCGCGGCTGTAGCATTGGTGCTGATAATAGCCGGTTTGTTTTTTTCGACGCCTTTGTCTGCTTTAATGGGGGCAGAGGGTAATGCTTTGCCTATGTGCAGTATTTACTTAAAGGTGCTTATGTTATTTTCGCCGTTTTTTATACTTAACAGTATTCTTACTGCTTTTGTACGAAACGACAACAGCCCAAGGCTTTCTATGACGGCAATGCTTGTAAGCAGTTTTTCAAATATAGTGCTTGATTATGTTTTTATGTTTCCATTTAATATGGGTATGTTCGGTGCTGTATTTGCCACATGTATGTCACCTGTAATCAGCATTGCTATTCTTTCCAGGCATTTTATAAAAAAGAAAAATACTTTCTTTATAGAAAGGGTTAAGTTTAAATTTTCGGAATTAAAAAATGTTCTTACTTACGGTTTTTCAACCTTTGTAGGGGAGCTTGCATCGTCCATAGCACTTTTGGTTTTTAACCTTGTGCTTATGAATATTGGCGGCAGTACTGCTGTAGCAGCATATGGTATTATTGCCAATATTGTGTTGGTGGTTATTTCCATATATAACGGCCTTTCTCAAGGCACACAGCCGTTGGCAAGCAGTTACTACGGTAAGGGTGGTTACCCCCAGCTTGAAAAGCTTCTGCGCTATGGTTTAGTATCTTCCTTAGTAATATCGGGGGTAATATATGCAGTGCTTTTTGTATTTGCAGAACCAATAGTACAGGTATTTAGCGGACAAGACCAATACCTAAAAGAAATATCTGTTGTCGGTGTAAAAATATACTTTATAGGTATATTCTTTAACGGTATTAATGTGTTTTTAGCATCGTTTTTAAGCGCAACCTCCAAGTACGGCCAGGGTATGGTTATATCTATACTTCGCAGCAGTGTGGTACTGATACCGGCTGTAATAGTGCTAAGCATAGCCTTTAGCATAAACGGCGTGTGGATGTCTTTTGTGGTTACAGAGCTGATAGTATGTGTTCTGTCTTTAATATTTACCGTAAAACTGTTAAAAGAGTTTAAAAGTAAGGCGGTGTAGAAGCCGCTTGTTTGCTTGATGTAAACTTACCGAGGTATACAGCAAGCTTTTTTATGGTATGGATATAAAATATCCCCCACTACAATTTTTCTATATTGTGTGCCTTAAAAGTTAGGTTTCAATACCTACTTTCAAGGGCACACTATTGCAGTAGGGGGGATTAAAAATTCTTAAATGTGTATTTTAATAAGTAAGACTAAATGAAGCACCAGATGTATTGTGGTGCTTCATTTAGTTATTTATATGTTCCTTTAAGTGTTGATTTATTATTTTCTCAAAGGCTTGTATAAAATTTGAGGTATCCTGTTTACTGCGCTTTGACGGCCCTTTTAGGTGATGTTTGGCAGAGCTGTTTCGTACTTTTTTTGTAACATATCTTGAGTATAAAAGACCTTCAATATTGTCATTTGTAAATATTAAACCGTTTTGGTTTAAACAGTAGCATTTTTTACTTAGTGCCATTGCCGCCACACCATAGTCTTGAGTAATAACAACATCATAGGGCTTGCATTTATTTACAAGTGCAAAATCCACAGCGTCAGCCCCGGCACCAATAGTTATAACCTGTCCGTAGTCAGAGGTAATTATATGGTTTGTATCGCACATAATTATAAGCTTTAGCTTGTAGCGTTTGCACAGGCTTTCAGTTTCCTTTACTACCGGGCAACCGTCCGCATCTATAAAAACTGTCATATTGTTTTCCTGCTTTCTTTATACACAGTAGAGGTTAGTATCCCACAGCGGAATATACGGGTGGTGCCTGAGGTAAAAGCGGTATTCCGGATTAATAGCGTTTACAATAAGCATTAATTCAAATAAATCCTCAAAGGTGTGGTAGGCCGCAATATTCATTTTAGGCTTATATTTAGATATAGTTTTTATACCGCCTGCCAATGCCTGTTTTTCTGCTCCCTCTACATCCATTTTAATATATGTAGGGGTAATTTCATTGCACAGTGTGTCAATACAGGTAGCTTCTAAAGGCGTGCCGTTGTTGCCTATTGTGGAGTTTCTGCCGCCCTTGTTATCAAAATAGAGGGTAGTATCGTTTTTCCAAATGGTTTTTTGGTAGGCTGTAACATTAGGCTTGTCATTAATATATAGACACAGCTTTTTATATGTTTTAGGGTCAGGTTCAAGAGCAACAGCTCGGTTAAACCCTCCGGCTTTTTCAATAAGCTCCTGCAATGTGTCGCCCCTGTATGCACCTAGGTCAATGTAATTTTCCGTTGGCGACAGCTTTAGCACATTGTCAAAAATTTCGTCTTTCGTGTCGGTGCAGTCCCATAAGTATTTTAATCTGCCGGTGTAGTAGAATTTTACAGCGTTCTCAAATACTGCTTTTGAACGGTTATCGCTTAAAAGAGAATACGCTGTTTCTATTTTTTCAGCGTTGGCGTGTAGAAAATCATCGTCAAAAATATTGCTGCCAAATACAGGTACATTAGGCACCACAATCTCGTATGAGTTTTCTAATGCCCTTATATGATTGATAACATCAGGCACTTGCGTGCCAAAGGCAATGGCAATAATAAAGTCGTTAAGAGTTTCTTTAAAATAGCTTAGCTTTTGCACAGTAAAGCCGTTGTAGCTTTGTCCCCGTACAAAGCTGTCGCTTGCCATTACACCGCTGCATTTTATGCCATAGTGTTTAAACAGATTTAAAACCTTGTCTGCGCCGTTGCCCATACCATAAATTATAATTGGTTTGTCTGTATTTTTTAAGTATATCCATATACTATCTTCAGTAAAGTAATTCATTTTGTTCACCCTAATGTATATAATACTATATATTGTATACACCGTCAAATGCCTGCTAATGTAGGAGATATGCCCAATTATTGCATAAATATTATTAAAATTTGTACTAATTATAAATTTATTGTAACTGTCATATTTTCACCTGCAAAATCAGAAAAATACACTTGATATTTTTTAGGATTTAATGTATTATTTACTTTGTAAAGTTAATATTTTGTATTAAATTGTTTAATTTGGAGGATTGACAAAAATGAAGAAAACAGCAATATTAGTTGCTATTATGCTTGTGGTAATTTCTGTTACCTTTGCAGGCTGCGGTAATGACCAAAAGTCCGAGGCTACGGAGCCTTCTGCAACCCCAATAGCTACAGTTGCACCAACAGCAGCACCAACAAGCGCAACAAAGCCAACACAGGCTACACAGGCTACACAAGCCACACAGGCTACACAGGCAGCTACATTCCAGGTAAATATCGCTACAAACCCATCAGCTACTTCACCTACACAGGCAGCTACAGACGCTAACGGCAACCCTGTTGCAGCTACAGAGGTACCTACAGCTTCACCAAACGCTTCTCCTGCATTAGGCGAGCCTGATTCTAACGGCAATTACACAGTTACGGGTACAGTTACAGGTCACGGCGGCTCCACAGTTGTAATTATGGTTGGTGACGGCAGTGAGTATGAGTTTAACTATTCCGGTACAGGTCTAACTTACAGTGACATTGCCGAGGGCCAAACAGTTACTATAGTATCAGACGGTGACCCAAGCGGTGCAGGCGTACCAAATGCCGTTTCAATTTCATAATTGTTACTGTGTTTACCGATGATGCTCTATAGTTTGATAGGGTATATAAATACATATGAGTGGTAACAGTTTAACTGTTAGACAAACATTATAGGTGATGCATTTGAAAAAGAAAACAATGTCAAAAAGTAAAAAGCTAATTTTATATGCAGCAATATTAGTTGTAGGATTGCTGGCGTTTATTCTTGAACTATTTGTATTTCAAAAGCCGGACGGAATTTTAGGACTTATTATTTGCATTATCAGTATTTTAATGATATTGATTAGTGTTGTGAAATTGTGTTCGCTCAGTTCTGAGTTTGAGGACAGCTTTTTGGCGGCATTGGATATTTTCTTTTGGCTGCCGTAAGTGGATTACGCTGGGTTTGGCAATATAGCACAGTGAAGGTTGCTTTGTGCTTTGCCACTTTGAGTAGTGTCCGTAAGGACGGCAGTAAAAAATTAAGTGAACAGTTAAAATGATATACACCCCTAAAGCGGTTTTGGTTTTAACCATAGTTGCTTTAGGGGTGTTGTGTTGTTTAGCTGTTCACCTTTTGTCATTATAATGTGATTATTAGGAAATTAATTATTTTAGATTAAGCAAGTGCAGCCATAATGTTTTCGCACGGAATTAGTTATTATAGTATCTGATTAAATAACCCAGTCCCAGTACTCGTTATTTTTAAGCTGGCTTGGACTTGGGCTGTACTCCAACTGAGGGTTTTTAACGCTTACTTTCATTCCGGCTGATACCGAGTTTACAATAAATGCGTTGCCTCCTATGGTTGCACCGTCGCCAATAACTGTTTCTCCTCCTAGTACAGAGGTGCCTGAGTATATGGTAACATTGTTTCCTATAGTAGGGTGTCGCTTTACACCCTTTAGCTGCTGACCTTTTCTTGTAGACAAACCGCCCAAGGTAACACCCTGGTATATTTTAACATTGTCGCCTATTACGGTGGTTTCGCCTATTACCACTCCTGTGCCGTGGTCGATAAAGAAATGCTTGCCTATAGTAGCGCCCGGGTGTATGTCAATGCCTGTTGCACTGTGGGCGTATTCGGAAATAATTCTCGGTATCATAGGCACATTCATAATAAAAAGCTCGTGCGCAATTCTGTAAACTGTAATTGCGAACACACCCGGGTAACAGAATATTATTTCGTCTGTACTGTATGCAGCCGGGTCGCCGTCATATGCGGCTTGAATGTCAGTTGCCAAATATTCACGAATAGTAGGTATCTTTTGGATAAAATTATTTACAATCTCGTCTGCTGCTGCCAAAATTTCTGAACGCTCACATTCCGCACAATTTTCATTGTTGCCAAGGGCTTTGGCCACTTGTTTTTTTAGGTTATACTGTATAAACTCAAGTCGTTCACCCAAAAGGTATCTAATGTATTCCGAACGAACCTTGTTTTTATCAAAAAAGCCCGGAAACAGCAGTCTGCGAAGTTCCTCCACAATTTTAATAAGTGTGTCTTTATTTACAATATTGTCCTCATCTATTCTGCAAATCAAGTCGTGCTTTTTGTAGCTTTCTAAAATGGTATTAACTGTATTTTCAGTATTGTTACTCATATTTGCCTATCCTTTCATAAGAGGGATTATATATTAAATGTTGGTTTGTTCTATAGTATTTAACATATCAAAACATTGTTAAAATAACCACCATACTTAATATTATAAACTATCTTTAGTTTTCGTCAATATTTCTTTTAGGTTTTTAGTTATAGGCGTATTTACCTTGACAAAATGTGTCTGATTGTGTATTATAAAATATATCAAATGCATAGGAATTAGCGCATCTTACGGTTTAGTGGGTGCGGCTGTCTATGTTATTTTTTATGTTTTCTGCAAGGAAATTTGTAAGGTTTTAACGCTTGGCCGACGCTGTTTTGCAGTGTCGGTATCTTTTTAACGGGCCGGTTAAACGGCGCTATAGGCGTTAAAGCATAAGGGTATTAACATTCTGTTTATTGCGGCTTTAGTGTAGGCACAGTTTATTTGTGCGGCTTTGCCCTTTGCTGCAAATGGTTTAAGACACAAAAGGAGATTGGTTAGAACTATGAATATGTATGAGCTACAGCAGGAGATTATTCGCTTAAAAAAGGAAAAAGACATTTGTATTTTGGCACACAGCTACCAGGCAAGAGAGATTGTAGAGGTTGCTGATTTTACAGGCGATTCTTTTCAGCTAAGCGTTATGGCAGAAAAAGCGCCAAATAAAAATGTTATTATGTGCGGCGTTCGCTTTATGGCTGAAACGGTAAAGCTGCTTTCACCTGAAAAGACTGTATATCTTGCAAATCCTATAGCAGGCTGTCCTATGGCAGAGCAAATGGATAAGGAGCTTATAGAGGGTGTAAAGGAGAAATACCCTGATTATACAGTTGTAGCTTATATAAATACTACAACAGACCTAAAAACAGTCTGTGATGTTTGTGTAACCTCATCATCAGCTGTTAAAATTGTTAAGAAGCTACCACAGAAGAATATACTTTTCATACCTGACTGTAACTTGGGAGATTATGTTTCAAAGCAGGTTCCGGAAAAGAACTTTAAACTGCTTAGCGGCGGTTGTCCTATTCATGCCAGAGTATCTGCAAGAGATGCTAAAAAGGCAAGAGAAATGTATCCAAACGCAGAAATTTTAGTTCACCCTGAGTGTACACCGGATGTTGTTGCGCTTGCTGATTTTGTAGGTTCTACATCTGCAATTATGAATTACGCAAAGCAATCGGATAAAAAGGAATTTGTTATCGGAACAGAAATAAGCATTGCAGAACATTTGTCATATGAATGTCCTGACAAGCGTTTCTACACTCTGTCAAAAAATCTTATCTGCCCAAATATGAAGTCTACTACACTTGTAGATGTATACAACACTGTTGTAGGTACAGGCGGAGAAGAAATTGTACTTGATGAAGATACTATGGTTAAGGCCAGAAAATGTATTGATAAAATGATAGAGCTTGGCTAATCTTATAAACAAAAAGGGTTCGGTATTGTGCCGAGCCCTTTTTATATGTTGTGGGTAGTTTTACTTTTTATTGCCATTATAACCTACAAAAGCATAAACAAAAGCGCAGCAGCTATTTGCCACTACGCTTCTAAATCTAACTTTTGGGCACCACAATGCCAGGCTTTAGTTATTTATATAATATTACAGCTTAATGCCAAACTCTTCAATTTTCGGTATTAAACCAATGCGTGGCTTGTCAGGGTCAGGCAGCTGTGGAAAGTCATATGCAGGGTAGTCGTTACCCTCTACTATGGCAGGGCCGTTTGGTGTAAGGCACACATCCCAGCCTACATATCTAAACTCAGGTATAACCATAGCGGCTTTCTTAACCATTTCTTTAACCTCATCCATAAACGGAAGTTTATAGCCTACGAATTTAATACCTGTAGCCGGGTGAGCGTCATAATTAACCAGTGCAGAAGTGTGGCCCTGACCGATAATTTCGCCCTTATCAAGGTCAAAGTGGCAGGCAAGTCCGCCATTTTCAAGGTTGTCAACAAAACCGCCGTTGTTGCCCATTTTAAATACGGCATATAAAATATTCGCCTGTCCGTTATTTACCAGTGTTACCACACGCAGGCAGTTTAAGGAATTTGGATATATTTTTGCAGCCTGTGGGTGCTGTACTATAACCTCTTCAATAACACCAAAGTTTTTGTCAGGGTTAGTTATATAATCCCACAGAGCTTTTGTGTCGGTAAAGTCTGCAACCTTTATTTTCTCTATTCCCTTACCGCTTTCGCCTATATACGGCTTTGCAAAGAAATATTCCTTGCCCTGTACAAACTTCTCAAAGCGTGGGTAATCAATTTTTGCTATATCTAAAATTTCTCTGCCCATAAACTCTGCAAATTTTTCATCAAACAAGTTCTTTTCATCAAATATATGTGAAAATCTAAGGTCGTTAAGGGTGGTTACCAGCTTTTTGTTTTTCATTCGGGTTAGGTATGTTTTTCTTTCTTTGGCGTTCATATTGTAAAATTCAAAGATTATATAGTCGTTATAGCCGGCGCCGTACTTTAGTGTGCAGCCTATCATATCAAAAAACAGACCAACCTTGTTTTTGCCGGTTTTTTCGTGAATAATGTCGATTTTCTCAAACATCTTTTTGAATTTTGCTCCGCCTAAAACTCTTGCAACATACTTTATGTTCATATGAAATAATCTCCCTCTAATTAAATAAGGCAGAGTGTTAAGCTCTGCCTTTAATTTTTTAAGTTTACTGTCATTAAGCCCTTTGTTAATAGCCGATTACCGGTGTAAAAGAGCTTAAAATTCAGCATTCTTACTTTATTTCTGCCAAGCTTTCGGCAATAGCCTTTTTAAGCTTTGTAAGTCCCTCAAGCAGAACCTCTTTTTCAATTACAAGAGGAGGCATTATCTTTACAACAGAATCCTTTCTGCCGGCACACTCAATAATCAGCCTGTTTTCAAAAGCCTTTGCGGTAACCAATTTACTGAAATTAGCTACAGGTATTTTTTCAAATTCAATACCCCAAATCATACCAATGCCTCTGTATTCCAAACGACTGTCAAGAGGAAGAATCTCTTTTTCGATAAAATTCTTTATAATTTCACCGCTGTCTTTTGCCTGCTGTTCAACATTTTCTTTAAGCATAAACTCCAGTCCTGCTTTAGCGGCAACAAAAGCAAGCTGGTTGCCACGGAAGGTACCGTTATGCTCACCCGGATTAAACTTGTCAAGCTCAGGCTTAAACAGTGTAAGTGCCAAAGGCAAACCATAACCGCCAATTGATTTTGACAGTACGAAAATATCAGGTTTAATACCGGCTCTTTCAAAAGAGAAATATGTGCCTGTTCTTGCACAGCCTACCTGAATATCATCGATCATAAGCAAAATGTCGTTATCATCACAGAATTTACGCAAACGCTGTAGGTACTCAACCTCAAATACCTGAATACCACCCTCAGCCTGTACAGTTTCTATAACTACAGCTGCCGGCTTTTCAATGGCAGAGTGGTCGTCGTCAAGCAATCTTTGCATATATTCTATAGTGTCAAACTCCGGGTACATATAAGGAGCAGGAATATGTGTTACATCGTTTAGCTTAACGCCTGCGCCTTTTCTTGCGGCTTTGTCAGTAGTAAGGGACAAAGCTCCCAATGTCATACCGTGGAAACAGCCCATAAGAGCAAAAACATTGCTTCTGCCTTTAACCTTTCTGGCAAGCTTCAGTCCTGCTTCAACAGCGTTTGTGCCTGTAGGGCCCGGGAACATAATTTTGTAGTCCAGTCCTCTTGGCTTCAGCACATTTTCTTCCATATAGTCAATAAAGTCACGCTTAGGAGATGTGTACATATCAAGAGCGTGCATAATGCCGTCGCTTTCTATATAGTCAATCAGCTTTGGCTTAATATAGTTGTTGTTGTGTCCGTAGTTTACGGCACCTGCGCCGCAAAAGAAGTCTATATATTCATTACCAAGTTCATCAAATAGCTTTGAACCCTTTGCCTTAGTAAAAACAGTAGGAAAGCGTCTGCAATATGAACGAACTTCTGATTCATATTTTTCAAATGTTTGAGTATTCAAAACTTCATCCTCTTTCTGCTTTGTTAAAGTAAAACCATACATAATACTTTCAATTATTAACGATTTTACCCCTTATGAATTTGTTTGTCAAGCGATTGAAATTAATATCACATTTAGTACAAAAATGATAAATTTTACAATGTTTTTCCTTGCAAATTGCGGTGTGTTGTTGGCAAAAACTATGTCATTCTGAACATAAATAAGGCTGTCAATTTTGCAGCTGAATAACGGGGATTAAAATTATGCAAAATTACAGATTATTCATTCTTTCATAACAAAAACGGTGTATTCTATAATCGGGAGGCGATAGTAATGTTTACTATAGAAGAAACTAACGATATGCTGGACGATATAGCTGACGCAATGCCATACGAGCTTTACAGAGAGCTAAGCGGCGGTATACTGCTTATGCCCCAGGCAAAGCTGCACCCAAAGGCGGTAGATAATGACCTATACATTCTGGGGGAGTATTGCACAAGCTCTATAGGCAGCTGTATAAAAATATATTATGGCTCTTTTTGCAAAATATACGGTAATTTACGGGCAGATTTATACAGAGAACAGCTTAGGCGTGTGCTTGCACATGAGTTAAGGCATCATAATGAAAAGCTGGCAGGCAGTGTAGACTTAATTTTGTATGACCATAAACGAATTAACGAGTATCTTAAAAGTAAGGGTAAGCTATAATAAAATATTATATTGATTTTTTTAAAGCCATAAGCAAGATACAGTAGAAGTGCTTCAAGAAGAAAACGCCACAAAACCTACAGAACAAGTTCTTAGCCCTAAGGTGACAGATACAAAGGCCGGTAATAAAGCAAGTAAAAAGAAAAAGGCTACAGTTAGAAAATAACTTAAAATAAAAAGTGAATTTGCAGCAGAGCGCAATATACAATTTGCCCTGCTGCTTTTTGTTGCTTTTAGGGCAAAGAATGTGGCTTTATGTTGACATTTGGCAAAAAATAATAGATAATATATGTTATGAATTTAGGCTGTGCAGAGCATAATGTGCAATGTTGAAATACGGCTAATGTTAATGGAGGATTTATTTATGCGTGCATTTATTACAGTTATTGGTAAGGACACAGTTGGTATTCTTGCAAAGGTTTCCGCCGCTTGTGCCGAAGAAAATATAAGCATTTCAGAGGTAACACAGAGTGTTTTGCAGGATATGTTCGTTATGATTATGCTTGTTGATATGGATAAGTCAAAGAAAACAATAAGCGAAATGTCGCAAAAGCTTGATGAAACAGGCAAGGAAATGGGAATGAAAATTCACATTATGCATGAGGATATTTTTAATTCTATGCACAGAATATAACGGA
The DNA here is from genome assembly GCA_902789345.1 of uncultured Ruminococcus sp. Lineage (GTDB taxonomy): Bacteria > Bacillota > Clostridia > Oscillospirales > Acutalibacteraceae > CAG-964. The sequence goes on along the minus strand of CADANT010000001.1, from coordinate 9,824 downwards.
GGCAGCGAGCATTATGATAAATACACACGATATTATCGAAACCGTCAATATGATTGACAATGAAAACCTGGATGTGCGTACAATTACTATGGGTATTTCATTGCTTAGCTGTATTGATGAGGATATTGACAAGGCATGTACAAAAATTTATGACAAAATTTGCCGTTATGCTAACGACCTTGTAAAAACAGGTGAGGATATTTCTTCTGAATATGGTATTCCTATAATTCACAAAAGAATATCTGTTACACCAATAGGTATGGTAGCCTCTGCCTGTCAAACGCAGAAAATAGTCAAGTTTGCACTTGCTCTGGAAAAAGCGGCAAAAACCGTAGGAGTAAACTTTATAGGCGGATATTCCGCACTTGTTCAAAAGGGCTTTTCAGACGGCGACTATGCACTGATTGAAAGCATTCCTGAGGCTTTGTCTATGACTGACCATGTTTGTTCCTCTGTAAATATAGGCAGCACAAAGGCAGGAATAAATATGGACGCTGTTAAGATGATGGGCAGAATAGTAAAGAAAACAGCTGAAATGACAGCTGACAGGGATTGTATAGGTGCGGCTAAGCTGGTTGTATTCTGTAACGCTCCTGAGGATAATCCGTTTATGGCAGGTGCTATGCATGGTCCGGGCGAGCCTGACTGCGAAATCAATGTAGGCGTTTCCGGCCCTGGTGTTGTTCGTGCGGCACTGTCAAAGTGCGGCGACTGTGACCTTGCTGCTGTAGCGGAGCTTATAAAGAAAACAGCCTTTAAAATAACAAGAACAGGTCAGCTGGTAGCTCAAGAGGCTTCAAGACGCTTAGGAGTTCCGTTTGGAATTGTAGACCTTTCGTTAGCTCCTACACCGGCGATAGGTGATTCTGTTGCCCATATTCTTGAAGAAATGGGACTTGAGGAGTGCGGCTGTTTTGGTACTACAGCTGCTTTGGCACTGCTTAACGATGCAGTTAAAAAGGGCGGCGTTATGGCTTCCTCTCAGGTAGGCGGCTTGTCAGGTGCGTTTATCCCTGTTACTGAGGATGCAGGTATGATTTCCGCAGCAAGAAGTGGCTGTTTAACATTAAACAAGCTTGAGGCTATGACAGCTGTATGCTCGGTTGGTCTTGATATGATTAACATTCCGGGGGATACCACCGCAGAGGTTATTTCTGCTATTATTGCAGACGAGGCCGCTATTGGTATGGTAAACTCAAAAACTACTGCTGTAAGAGTTATTCCGGCTATCGGTAAAAAGGAAGGCGACGAGCTTAACTTTGGTGGTTTGCTGGGTGAAGGTCCTGTTATGTATGTAAATCAGAAGTCGCCGGCTAAGTTTATTAACCGTGGAGGAAGAATTCCTGCACCGCTTCAAAGCCTAAAAAATTAATTTTAAGGTACACTGCAAGTTTTATATATAATGAGCAGTGGCTTTTAAGTGATTCTTAGAATAAAAAACTGTGTAAAATTGCTGAAAATAGGCTTATTGATTTTATTAACCAATTGTTACTAAAGCCTTGACAGGTAAATTTTACTATGTTATTCTATTATCACCGTAGAATGAAAGGATGTTTTAAGTGGATATAGCTGCTGAATAAGACTAGAAAATTTAACATAATACTCTAACAATGCGTTCGGTTTAACCCAATGTAAACCGTCTGGCTGTGCTGTGGGTATTTTTGTTGAATATGGGTTTTGCCCATATGCTATGCCGTGCTATAGGCACTTTTGCCTTGCGGTATTCTGTATGCCGTTGCGTACAGGTGCAGTCTGTTCAAATGCTATATACATATATACTTTTTATATATTCCTAGGGGTGACCGTGTTATACCCCTACGCATTTTTGAGTTTATATGTGCAAAGTGTTTGTTGTGGCAGGCGCTTTGCACATTTTTTATGCCGAAATCTTTATATAGACGGTATATGTGCAATGCTTAAACTGCTTTTGTTTGTATGTCGAATTGCAAAAAAGAAATATACACCTAGGTTGTTTCTTTTTAGGGTTGGGTTTGACATAACGGTGAAAGCTCCCTTATCGGTAAAGCAAAGGGGCAGTGCAGTCTTTTACTGCCTTTTAGCAGGTGAAACCGGGAGTTGCGCTTTAGAACGCAAACTACAATATACAGTAAGCAACAGGAAAAATCTACAGCTGTAAAATGTGGCTGTAGACAGAGAAGGAAAAGAGGGAGAAATAATTGATACAAGTAGATAATATTACTAAACAATTTAAAAAGGTAGTTAAACAGCCGGGACTATTAGGCAGTGTTAAGTCGCTGTTTAGCCCAAAGTCAGAAATTGTTACGGCAGTAGACAAGGTAAGCTTTACTGTGCCTGACGGCGAGGTGCTGGGCTTTATAGGTCCTAACGGTGCAGGTAAGTCTACAGTAATAAAAATGCTGACAGGCATATTAACTCCAACATCGGGTTCGTGTACCATAAACGGTAAAATACCACAGCAAGACAGAAAAAATTATGTGCGTGAAATCGGCGCTGTTTTCGGACAGAGAACGCAGCTGTGGTGGGATTTGCCGTTGGTGGAAACATACAGCGTTTTAAAGGAAATTTACGAAGTACCCGATGACAAATTCAAAAAGAGAATGGATTTTCTAAACGAGGTTCTTGACCTGCAGACCTTTGTAAAAAGCCCTGTGCGTACTCTTTCACTTGGTCAGCGTATGCGTGCCGACATAGCGGCCTCACTGCTGCATAGTCCAAAGGTGTTATTTTTAGACGAACCTACTATTGGACTTGATGTAGTAGTTAAGGACAACATTCGTAAGGCTATTGCAAAAATAAATCAGGAAGAAAAAACAACAGTTATACTTACAACTCACGACCTAAGCGACATTGAGCTTTTGTGCAAGAGGATTGTTATGATAGACAAAGGCAAAAATGTTTTTGACGGCAATTTGCACGACCTAAAAAGCAAGTACGGTCAGATGAGAGAGCTGTGCTTTGAAACGGATCAAATTCAAGAGGTTAAAAGCAATTTGCAGTATTTACAGCACTTTAATGTATCAGAAGACGATGTAGTTGTAAGCATTGACGGTGCAAATGTAAATGTAAAATTTAATAGCGACAAAATTGCCGTAGCGGATATTTTAGGCTATACACTGCAGCACATAAGAATTAACGACATAAATGTTAAGGACAGCGACATTGAGGAGATAATCCGCAGGCTTTATAAGGAGGGTGTTACCGACAATGAGTAGATTTTTAAAGATATACACTCCCTTTACCAAAGCAGGCGTGCAAATTTCTATGACCTACAGGTTCAACTTTTTTTGCTTTTTGCTTGGAGAAATGCTTAAATGCTTTATAATGTTCTTTTTGTGGAAAGCGGTTTTTGAAAGCTCCGGCGGCAACAGCTTTATGGGCTTTTCTATGACGGATATGACGGTGTATATTTTTATTACATTTTTGTCCGGCTACCTTACCTACAGTGAGGGGGCGTATGCGGTAGGTGAAGAAATAAGAGACGGCTCTATAGCAATGCGTATGATAAAGCCTGTAAGCTTTGATATGACCTTTTTATTTCAGGAAATAGGCAACAAAATGCTTATTGTTGCAGTAGTGCTTGCTCCTATATGTATAGGTGTTGAGCTGTATAAATATTTTGCAACAGGTGCGTTTATGTTTCAGCCGCTTAATTTTGTTTTGTTTTTGTTAAGCGTAATTATAGCGTATTTAATTTCCTTTTACTTTAATGTGTGTTATGGCTTTTTGGCTTTCTTCCTAAAAAACCTATGGGGCTCTAATATTCTAAAGGAAGTTATAGTAGACTTTTTGTCAGGCGCTACAATTCCGCTGGCTTTTATGCCGCAGGTATTAAGGGATGTTCTAACCTTTCTGCCGTTTTCGTCATTAAGCTATACCCCTGTAATGATTTATATGGGTATTTATTCTGTAGAAAAGTCTTTGGCGCTTATTGCCCTACAGCTGTTTTGGCTGTTTGCCTTTTGGTTAATAAGCAAGGGCATATGGAAAGCCGCTGTAAAAAGACTTGCAGTTCAAGGGGGATAAGGCTATGAAATTAACAGGAACCCTATTGATTGTAAAGGAGGCGTTGCAGTATGCTTAAAACAATAAAGCGAATGTTGAAAATGCACCGTATCTTTATTGCACAGGACCTAAAAAAGATGATGGAGTATAAAATCGACTTTTTAACCGGTGCATTTAGCTTTTTGCTTGGTCAGGCAATTAATATAGCTTTCTTATGGATTATATTCAGTCAGATACCACAGCTAAAGGGCTGGAGCTATGACCAAATTATATTTATATACGGTTTTTCGCTGTTACCAAAGGCGATAGACCACCTTTTCTTTGACAATTTATGGATGGTAGGATATTCCATTGTAGCCAAGGGAGAGTTTGACAAGTACCTAACCAGACCAATTAACCCACTGTTTACCGTAATAGTAGAAAGGTTTCAGGTAGATGCTTTTGGCGAGCTTGTGGTGGGCATAGTGCTTATAGCCTCGGTTATAGGCAAGGTTTCACTACAGTGGAGTGTGCTTAATGTTATTTTGTTTATATTAATAATACCTTTTGCCACTCTTATTTACACAGGCATAAAAATACTTACCTCGGCCCTTTCGTTCTGGACAAAGCGCAGTGGTCAGGTAACGCATTTGGTGTATGCTGTAAATGATTTTGCAAAGTACCCGACAACCATATACAACAACTTTATAAAAACAGTTATAACATATATTATTCCATTTGCCTGCACAGCCTTTTATCCTGCCAGTTACTTTATTACAGGTGAAAACCCGCTGTTTAACCTAGGGCTGACTGTTGTTATGTCAATGGTGTTAATGACTGTTTCTATACTTGTATGGAACAAGGGTGTTTCAGCCTACGAAAGTGCCGGTTCATAATTTATCTGTGTTATAAAATTGTAGATAAATATAACTGTCAGCCAATAAACAGTAAAATTCGGTACAACATAAATATATAAAATTCCCCTTGATAAACGCTTAAATAGGCATTTGTCAGGGGGATTTTTTATAACCGGCGGTACTATTTCGATAAGATTTTTAATATTTTTCTTAAATGTTTAAACTTTTTCTTGTTAACAAATCATTTACACTATATAAGTGCATATAGATAAAATGTATATAAAACAACATAGATATTTGTATGGTTTAATAATTGAAAATAGATATAAATATGGTATTATAATATTACCGAGTATTAGTGATATTGGATTTATACATAGTGTACAGGGAGGAATGTTTATGAAAATAAGAGTATCGTTGGTTATTCTAACAGGCTGCTTGGCTTGCGGTATAGCATTCTCTATGTCGCTTTCTGCAGCGGGAACCGATGGTGGAAGAATGGAGGTCTACAGCAGGTCCATAAGTCAAAGGTATGATCTTGATGCCGTAGAGATGGAGGAGCTGGACTGGAGCAAGGGCTATATTGAGGGTGGAAACGATTCGTTACCAAATTCAGAGGCAAGGCAGAAGGAGCTGGAGAAAAAGCAAAAGGCTTTGGAGGAATCAAAGGATATTGTAACTCCACAGGCATTTGACGAGGCCGAAGATGATGCAAAGTCTATGGGCAGTGACGGCTCGGATCTTGAGTATATTTATAGCGCCGATGACCCTAAAATTAAAAAGGTCATGGAGGAAATTGCTTCAGAGGCAGCAGCTGCAACAGAGCCGCCAACAACACTAAGTCCTGAGCTTGAAGCTAAGAAGGAAAAGCTTGAGGCAAAAATGGCAGAACAGCCTTATACTGATGAGCATATGTTTGAAACCTCAGAGGAGTATTACTACCGGACAATGACCACAACAAAGTGTGCAATCGCAATAGTGAACGAAAAGCTTGGTACAAACCATAAAATACCGGGTATTTACACCACTCACGAAGAGGATACAATTAAGGATTGCATAAAGGTGTATAAGCAGGGCGGCCTAAGAGATGACGAAAAGTATTTCCTAAAAAGGTATATACTTGCAGGTGCATTTGCAATCCCTGACGATGAACCTGAACATGTTGATGTTTTGGAAATAAACCTTGACGATGTTGAAACCTCGGTTCAATAGTTTAAATTGTTCAAATGTTTAGCAGTTAAATAACCGTAAATAAAACGCAAGCACTGTATGAAAATGCAGTGCTTGCTGTTTTTGTTTGTGGAGATATTTGTGTTTAAAGTTTTGTTGTATATATCTGTTTACATTGCTAAAGCATTTATTTAGCGTTTATGTTTATGAATTCTGCTTTTAGTTTTGAATACATTATTTTCTGACTGCTGTACAAACCGTAGTAGCCGCTTAGCATATAGCTTACTGCACAGCCTATTGCGAATAATATTATACCCTCTGCACCAAAAATCTCTACGCTTAGCATTATAGAGGCAAACGGACAGTTTATAACACCGCAGAACAGGCATATCATTCCCAGTGCCGCTCCAAAGGAGGGGTCAAGCCCTAAAACAGCGCCTAGAACACAGCCAAAGGTAGAGCCTATAAATAGTGTAGGAACAATTTCGCCACCCTTAAAGCCACTGCCTATGGTTATGGAGGTGAATATTATTTTTAGCAGAAATGCTTCCGGTTTGGCAGTGCCGCCTATAGCCTTAGCTATAATATGAGAGCCTGCACCGTTGTAGTCGTGACAGCCTACCGCAAAGGTTAGGGCTATTAGTATTACGCCGCCTGCCATTACTCTTAAATAGTCATTTTTTATCAGCTTTTTCAGCAATAGGGGCATTTTACGCATAGCTACACAGAAAATTATACTTACAACAGCACAAGCGGCTGCAAGTACCGCAACCAATGCCAATGAATTTAAGTTTATTTCCGGCAGTGCCTTTGCAATGCTAAACCTTGTAGGCTCTATGCCCATAAATATAGCCAAAAAGTATGACACAGTGGCAGATACCAAGCACGGCAAAAGTGCCGAGTAGTAGGTAATGCCTACGCTTATTACTTCCAGTGCAAAAATTGCCGCAGTAACAGGCGTACAAAAAAGTGATGAAAACACGCCGCTCATACCGCAAAGCACCGCTATATGCATATCCTTTTCATCTAAATGAAGAACTCTGCCTACTACAGAGCCTAAGCTGCCCCCAAGCTGCAGTGCCGCACCCTCTCGGCCGGCAGAACCGCCTGCCAAGTGCGTAAGTGTTGTGCTTATAAATATTAGCGGAGCCATAGCCCACGGTACTTTTTCTTTACTTCTTATAGAATCTATTACGCAGTTTGTACCCGGGTCGTTTTGCAACTTGCACAGCTTGTAAAGAAAAACAATTACTACACCTACTACGGGCAGTAAAAACACAAGCCACCAAATGCCGCTGTTTAGTTGGTTGGCCGTTTTTAAGCATATACTGAAAAGAGAGCCTATAAGGCCGCCTATAAGCCCTGTAAAGGTTGCTATAATTACCCACTTTGCAAAGGTAATTACATAGTTAAAGGCGGATTTTGACTTACGCTTACATAAATCCGCCAGCTTTTTAAAAATCATATATATCCCACCCTCTTTTAATATTTTAGCATACAGACTTTGCAAAAACAACCTTGTATAATTTACGAAAAGTTAATTTAAAGCTATTGTTCAATACTTTGGTGTAGGATATAATATAGATTGAATATTATTTATGAAACGGGTTTTAAAATGAAGAAAATTTCAGTGGGAATACTTGCCCATGTTGACTCAGGCAAAACCACACTTTCAGAGGCGTTTATGTATGCTTCGGGTGTAATAGACAAGCCCGGCAGAGTTGACCACGGCAATTCCTTTTTAGATACCTTTGAGCTTGAACGCAGTCGGGGCATTACTATTTTTTCTAAGCAGGCTGTGTTTAAGTACAACAATACACAGTTTACATTACTTGACACGCCGGGGCATATTGATTTTTCGGCAGAGGCCGAGCGTACTTTGCAGGTGCTTGACTATGCTGTTTTGGTAATAAGCGGTACAAGCGGAGTGCAGGGGCATACATATACTCTGTGGCGACTTTTAAGCAGATATAATATTCCTGTATTTATTTATGTAAATAAAATGGATTTAGACGGTGCAGACAAAGAGGCGGTACTTAGTCAGCTAAAGGAAAAGCTAAGCGACAGCATAGTTGACTTTAGCAAAGATATACCTGTAAATCAGCTTTATGAAAATATTGCCCTGTGTGATGATAAGCTGCTTGAAAGCTACTACGAAAACGAAACTCTGAAAACCGAGGATATTGCAAGTGCAGTAAGGGAAAGAAAGCTATTCCCTTGCTTTTTCGGTTCGGCGTTAAAGTTTGCAGGAGTGCAGGAGTTTTTACAGGGGCTTGACCGATACACCGTTATGCCAAGCTACGGCAGTGAATTTGGTGCAAAGGTTTACAAAATAGCAGAGGACTCTCAAGGAAACCGTCTGACATTTTTAAAAATAACAGGCGGAAGCCTTGGTGTGCGTGAGGTTTTAAAAAGTAAAGGCAATACAGAGGGTGAAAAAGTAAACCAAATAAGAATATATTCCGGAGAACGGTTTACCACAACCGACAGAGTAACTGCCGGTACAATATGTGCCGTTACAGGTATAAGCTTTGCACATACAGGTGACGGTTTAGGCGCAGAACCAAATTCCGCCTTGCCAATGCTGGAGCCGGTACTTACATATACCGTACAGCTTTTAGACGGAACAGACGCACATACAGCAATGAAGTGTTTTAAAATATTGCAGGAGGAAGACCCACAGTTAAATGTAGTATGGAACGAAGCAACAGAAGAAATACAGTTGCAGCTAATGGGCGACATTCAGCTTGAAATACTTAAAAGCATACTTTCAGAACGCTTTAATTTACAGGTTGCTTTTGGTACAGGCAGTATTATTTACAAAGAAACTATTAAAAATACTGTAGAGGGTGTGGGACATTTTGAACCGCTAAGGCATTATGCAGAGGTGCATTTGCTTTTGCGTCCCGGCAAAAGAGGCAGTGGTCTTACCTTTACAAGTGAGTGTAGAGAGGATGTGCTTGACAAAAACTGGCAAAGGCTTATTCTTACCCATTTGCAGGAGAAAACCCATATAGGCGTGCTTACAGGCTCCCCTATAACCGATATTGAAATTGCCCTTGTGTCAGGCAAGGCACACCCAAAGCATACCGAGGGCGGCGATTTCCGTCAGGCTACCTACAGGGCTGTAAGGCAGGGCTTGCGCAGTGCCGAAAGCCTGCTGCTGGAGCCGGTGTATAATTTTACACTGGAGGTGCCAAGTGAAAATGTAGGCAGGGCTATGTCGGATATTCAGCGTATGTACGGCAGCTTTGCTCCACCTGAAAACGGCAGTGAAACTGTAGTGCTTACAGGTACGGCACCGGCGGTAACTATGGCAAATTACTCAAAAGAGGTTGCACAGTATACCCACGGCAGAGGCAGTCTTGTATGTGTGCTAAAGGGCTATGAGCCTTGTCACAATGCAGAGGAGGTTATTGAAAGTATCGGCTATAATTGCGATACAGACAGTGACAATCCCTGTGATTCTGTTTTTTGTTCGCACGGTGCAGGGCATACCGTTAAATGGGACGATGTACCTAAATATATGCACCTGCCAAGTGCTTTACAGCCGGAGGAGGATACTCAACCTCAGCTTACCAGAGCCAGTGACAGAGTGTTTGCCAGGTTTGAAACCCAAAGCGGAGATATATTTGTGTAAATTTTCAAAAAGAATACAAAAATAAGGTTTTACCCGTGAAAAGCCGTTAAAAAGATTAAAAACAGAATATTTCCCTTAAACAAGCCGTTTTTTGTGTGTTAAAGTTTTTAACATCTTGATAATGGCTTGTTTTTTTGTATTTTATTTGCAAGAAGAAACAGCATTGATTACTCTTGTTTTGAGTGTCAATGCTG